>NZ_JAFCTW010000003.1:0-421882 GCF_049896225.1 Caulobacter sp. DWR3-1-2
CAAGCAGTTCCGCCGCATCGCAACCCGGTACGACAAGCTTGCAACCACCTTCATGGGCTTCGTAACCCTCGCCGCCATCATGCTATGGCTCAAATAGCTAAATCGTCACTACGGCCTAGAGCATTTCCCGACCTGACTGCGTCAGGCCGTGAGCTTAATCTTCTGTTTTGACGCATTTTTCTTCACGCGAACCGAAACCACTTCGCTCGAAAAATGCTGCAATTGGCGGTCGGTATGAGGGTGCCTTCCATGATGCGCCTGCGCCGGGTCGCGTTGGTCTGGCGCTCGAGCATGTCCAAGCCGCCCGAGATCACCATCAGCAGGTTGTTGAAGTCATGCGCGACGCCGCCCGTCAACTGGTCGATCGCCTCGATCTTCTGGGCTTGTCGAAGCGTCTCCTCAGACCGGTATGTCGCGCCACTTCAAATTTCCCCGCCGGTTTTCGCTGACCCGCCGCTGCGTCGTTTGGGGTCTTGGCGAGATCGAAGCCTGGCTGGCGCAGCGCAAGCACGCCGCCCAAGACCCGTCGGCCAACCCCGCCGAAGGTCCCGATGTCCGGATCCGGCGGACGCGGCCGGTGCGGCGGCCTCGATAGGCGATCCTGCCCTCGTCCCGAGCGCCCAAGTCGAACGATATTCGGCGTCGGCCCAGCGCCGCGCTGTCTCACGCGTTGTGCAATGAGACAAAAATTGGTCGGGGCGCCGAGGGCTAAGACAACCTCGGCACGTATTGCTCAGGACGAGATTGCTCTTGCAGCGTCTTGATCACCAATCGTGCAGGATCGTGAACGATGAAGCAGTTTGACCGCCGGCAGCTCCTGCGGGGCGTAGCCGTCATCGGAGGAGGCTTGGCGACGGCCAGCCTCCTCCCGACCTGGGCGCAGAGCGCGACGCCGGGCCTGGTCTCGACCCTGCCCACGGTGTCCGGGCAGGACATCAAACTGACCATCGGCCATTCCGAGGTAACGATCGATGGCAAGATGAGCCACGCGGTGACCATCAACGGCACGGTGCCCGGGCCCCTGATCCGCCTGAAGGAAGGCCAGACCGTCCGGCTCTCGGTGACCAACACCCTGGACGAGGAGACCTCGATCCACTGGCACGGGCTGCTCGTGCCGTTCCAGATGGACGGCGTGCCGGGGGTCAGCTTCCCCGGCATTCCGCCCGGCGAAACCTTCGTCTACCAATTCCCGGTCAAGCAGTCGGGCACTTACTGGTATCATAGCCATTCGGGCTTGCAGGAGGCCGAGGGCCACTACGGACCGCTCGTCATCGAGCCGGCCGAGCCCGATCCGATTGCCTATGATCGGGAGCATGTGATCGTGCTCTCCGATTTCAGCTTCATGCACCCCCATCTGATCTTTAAGCGCATGAAGCAGCAGGCCGGGGTGTTCAACTACCAGAAACAGACCCTCGCCAGCCTGATGGCCGGCAAGGACCAGACGCTCCGGGAACGGATGGACTGGGCCAAGATGCGGATGGACCCCACGGACATTTCCGACGTCACCGGCGCGGTCATGACCTTCCTGGTCAACGGCCATGGCCCGGCCGACAACTGGACCGGCCTGTTCACGCCGGGCGAGCGCGTGCGCCTGCGGTTCATCAACACCGCCGCCCAGATGATGTTCAACGTGCGGATTCCGGGGTTGAAGCTAACCGTGGTGGCGGCCGACGGCCAGACCGTGAAACCGGTCGAAGTCGACGAGTTCCAGATCGGCAACGCCGAGACCTACGACGTCATCGTCCAACCCACCGAAAACAAGGCCTTCACCTTGGTGGCCGAGGCGGTCGACCGCTCCGGCATGGCGCGCGCCACCCTGGCCCCACGGGCGGGCATGGTCGCGCCCGTTCCTCTGCTGCGCGAGCGGCCGCTGGCCACGATGAAGGACATGGGCATGGACATGGGAAACATGGACATGGGCGGCATGGACATGAGCAGCCCAGGCGCGATGCAGGGCATGGATCACGCCGCCATGGGTCACGACATGGCGGCCATGAGCCCGCCGCCTGGCATGGCCGCGCCCAAACCGCGCGGCTCGGACGCCATGGGCGACATGGGCGGCATGAAGATGTCGATGCGCGACGGCGCCAATGCGCCGCAGATCAAGCTGGGCCCAGGGGTTCAGACGATCGCGCCAATGCCGATGGATCGCACCGGGGAGCCGGGCCAGGGCCTGGAAAGCGTCGGCCATCGGGTGTTGGTTTATAAGGATCTCATCGCCCTGACGCCAAACCCGGACGTGCGCGCGCCAACCCGCGCCCTGGAAATCCGGCTGACCGGCAATATGGAACGCTTCATGTGGGGGTTCGATGGCCAGAAGTTCAGCGAAACCACCAAGCCCTACGCCTTCGAAAAGGGCGAACGGGTCAGGGTGACGCTGGTCAATGACACCATGATGGCCCACCCCATTCACCTGCACGGCCACTTCTTCGAACTGACCCACGCGCCGGTCGGCTTTGGCCCTCGAAAGCACACGGTCATCGTGCTGCCTGGAGGCAAGGTGTCCTGGGACTTCACCGCCGATCCGGGCGACTGGGCATTCCACTGCCACATGCTCTACCACATGCACGCGGGCATGTTTCAGGTGTTCAGCGTGCGGCCTCTCGAAGGAGCCGCAGCATGAAGCCCGCCGCTTTGATCAGTCTTTTGCCGTTGATGCTGGGCGCGCCCGTCCTGGCCCAAACCATGGACCATTCGATGATGCCGGGCATGCAGATGCCCGCGCCCTCGGCTAAGCCTGCAGCCAAGAACCCGCCAGCCACGAAGCCAGCCGTCAAAAAGAAAGCCGCCCGCAAGAAGGCGGCGGCGAAACCGATGACGGCCAACCCCGCCGCCAAGCCCGCCACGGACGTGATGGCAACGCCGTCGACGGCTAGCAGCGCAGCCGTGGACCCGCACGCAGGCCACGATATGGGCGCGATGACCATGCCCGCCACCTCGGCCGGCCAGGACATGGGCGCGATGCCGATGCCCGCAACCTCCGTCGACCCGCATGCGGGTCACGACATGGGCTCAATGGCCATGCCGGGGATGAGCAAGGACCAGGCCACGGGCTCGATGACTGACATGGGCGAAATTCCCGACACACCGGCGCCGCCCGCGCCCACCGACCATGCAGCCGACAAGGTTTTCGATCCCGCCGGCATGGCCAGGGCGCGCGCGCAGTTGCGCAAGGAACACGGCGGCGGCGTCACCTCCATGGTGATGGCCAACATCGCTGAATGGGCGCCGCGATCGGGCGGGGACAGCTACCGCTGGGAGGGCGAAGCCTGGTTCGGCGGCGACATCAACCGCCTGACGTTCAAATCGGAAGGTGAAGGCGTCAGTGGCGATGGGTTGGACCGCGCCGAGCTTCAAGCCCTCTATTCGCGCAGCGTCGGGCCGTACTTCAATCTCCAGGCCGGCGTACGCCATGATTTCGAGCCCAGGCCTTCGCGGACCTATGCGACGATCGGTTTCGAAGGCCTTGCGCCCTATTGGTTCGAGGTCAGCGGCGCGGCGTTCCTGTCCAACAAAGGCGACATCTCGGCGCGTTTCGAAGGCTATTACGATCAGCGCCTAACCCAGCGCCTGATCCTCCAGCCGCGCGCCGAACTCAATCTCGCCGCTTCGAACGATCGAGCGACGGGCGTCGGCTCTGGCTTGTCGGACGTCGAGCTTGGCCTGCGCCTGCGATACGAGATCCGTCGCGAGTTCGCGCCCTACATCGGCGTCACCTATGACCGCAAGTTCGGCAAGACCGCCGACTACGCGCGCGCCGGCGGCGAGGATGTCGAAGACGTCCGTCTGGTGCTCGGCCTCCGCGCCTGGTTCTAGGATTACCTCAAGGCCTCGTGGATTGGAGATTCCAATGAAACATTCCAGGTCGCTCTTGGCTGCGGCTTTGCTTCTCGCGGCCAGCGCACCGAGAGCAGCATGACCGGGACCTGTAACGGCAAGCCGGTGGACAGGCTGCCGGCTGAAACCATGGTGCTTCGGCATGGCCCCGGGGGATGGAAGATCGTTCACATCCATTGGTCCTCGCACGCCGCCAAGCCGAAATAGTTGGAAGCCGCCTCAGTGACGCCGAGGGATGGCCGGCAGCGGGCGCGTAGACGTACCGAGGATCAAATTCAAGATTGACGTCTTGGGCGTCGATCGGTTTGGGGCACCAAACAATGACCGAGAAAAAGCCTCTCGATTTCAAGCGGCACTTTCCGAGCCTGCCCTTTGTCGCGGTGGTGGCGCTGCTGGTCGGCGGAATCGTTGGGGCGGGTCTCTATGCCGGACTCTACAACATCGGCGCTGACATTCCGCACGCCAAGCCGACCTATTGGATGATCCAGAACCTTCGCGATCGCTCCATCGCCGTGCGCGCCGGAAACATCCAGGTCCCGGTCGATCTCAACGATCCCAAACGCATCGCCATCGGCGCGGGCCTCTACACCGGGATGTGCAGCGGCTGCCATCTGGGACCAGGGCTGGAAAAGACCGAGATCAGCCAGGGTCTCTACCCGCAAGCGCCCGAACTCTTCCGCACCTTGGGTCACACCCCGGCTCAGGAGTTCTGGATGATCAAGCATGGGGTGAAGATGACCGCCATGCCGGCATGGGGCCGCACGCACAGCGACGATCTGATGTGGGACATGGTGGCCTTCGTGCGGCAACTGCCCTCGATGTCTCCCGAGCAGTACCAGGCGGCCATCAAGAGCGCTCCGGAAGATCACGACGCGATGATGCGTGACATGCCTGGGATGGCGAACATGCCGATGCCGGCCGAAAAGCCATAGGTAAAGGGGCGACGCGCGGCTTCGCCCGCCGTGGCTAGCCGATTTTGCGTTCGAGAATTCTCGCGCCGCGGCGAGGGCTTCGACGACAGCGGCGCGTATCATCAGCAGCGACCGGGGCGTCGCTTCCCGGAGAACTCGTCATGACCACCAAGACCACCTCGGACCTGCTAGCGACCATCGCCGCCAGCGCCATGCTCCTGGGCGCATCCCAGGCGCTCGCCCACGCCAAGCTGGTGACCGCCAATCCCGCGCCGAACGCCACGGTCGCCGCCCCAAAGGCGCTGAACCTGAAGTTCAACGAGAAGCTGGAGCCGAAATTCTCCGGCTTCGAGGTCGCCAACGCCGCCGGCGCCGCTGTCTCCGTCAAAACCAAGGTCGCAGCGGACGGCAGGGGCCTGGACGGCGCCTTGGCCGGCCCTTTGGCGCCTGGCGCCTATAAGGTCACCTGGCACGCGGTCACGGCCGATGCGCACCGCATGAACGGCGCCTACACCTTCACGGTGCGCTAGAACCATGATCGAACTGGCCGTCGTTCTGTCGCGTCTGGTCCAGTACATCGGAGCGGCGGTTCTGTTCGGATCGCCGCTCTTTTGTCTCTATGGCCTGGCCAGCGGAGGGCTCGCGGGGACCTGGCAGCGGCGCCTCGCCCTGTTCGGCGGCGTGATCGTGGTGGTCGGATCGGCTCTGGCGCTGCTGGCCCAGACCGCGATGATGGCCGGAAGCGCGGCCGACGCCTTCGTCCCAGCCACCCTGACCATGGTCGCCACCGGCACGCAATTTGGCCTGTCGCTGGTAGTCCGCCTGGCCGCAGGTCTTGTCGCGGTCATCGTCGTCGTGACCACTCGGCCTTCACCGCCGCTCTGGTGGGCGGCTTCGGGCCTGGGCGCCGTCGCCCTTGGCAGTTTCGCCTGGAGCGGACATGGCGCCGACGGCGCCGGGGTCATTGGCGCCTTCAAGCTTCTCGCCGACATTGTTCACCTGTTGGCGGCCGGCCTCTGGCTTGGCGCCCTGGCGGCGCTGGCCGCCCTGGTCTTTGGCGCGCGGGCGACGACCGAGGCGCAGCTGCGTCAATTGCACCAAGCGCTTGAGGGGTTTTCCGGCGTTGGCTCCCTGGTGGTCGCCCTGCTGGTGCTGACCGGCTTGGTCAATGTCTGGTTTCTCGTCGGACCGAGCCGATTTGGCTCAGCGGCCTCGACGGTTTGGGGCGAGGCGCTCGTAGCCAAGATCGTCGTGTTCGGCTTGATGCTCAGCTTGGCCGCGCTCAACCGTTTCATGCTGACGCCGCGACTGCGGCGGGACATGGCGAGCGGCAGGACGAGTTCCGCGCTCGCCGCCCTGCAGCGCAGCCTGGCGCTGGAGTCCGCCGCAGGATTCACCGTGCTGGCGCTGGTGAGCTGGCTGGGTACGCTGGTCCCGCCCGCCGCGCTGTAGAAACCTTCCCATGATGGATAAGGTCTTGAAACCGAAGGCGATTTGCGAGCCGTTAGGATATCGCGCGCTAGTCTTTCGACGATCATCGGCCTTGGGCCGCGACACCGGGCGATAAGACCATGCCGCTGAACCTCAAATCCCTCACCAGTCTTAGGTTCTTCGCCGCCATGTGGGTTGTGGCCTATCATTTCTGGCCCAATCTTGGCTTGCCCATGCCCGCCGTGGTCGCCAAGGGCTATCTGGGCGTGGAGCTGTTCTTCGTGCTGTCCGGGTTCATCCTTTGCCACGTCTATCTGGAGGGCTTTGGCCAAGGCCGGTTTAACTATCGCGCGTTCCTCTGGGCGCGCTTGGCGCGGATCTATCCGGTTCACCTGGCGGTGCTGCTGGGCTTGATGCTGCTGATCGCGGCGGCCGCTCTGGTCGGGATTTCGGCCGGCGATAAAATGCTTGTCTGGTCCTCCCTGCCGGCCCAACTGACCCTCACCCAGGCTTGGGGCTTGTCGCCCCTGGGCGGTTGGAACCATCCCTCCTGGTCAATCTCGGCTGAATGGTTCGCCTATCTGACCTTCCCGATCTTCGCTTTCGTAGCCTGGCGTTTGGTCAATCGCCCAAGGATGGCCCTGGTCTTGGCGCTGGGCCTGGTCGTCGCGCTCAATATCGGTTTCCAGCACGCCGCTGGCTTCTCCCTGACGCAGGCGACCATCCTGTGGGGCGCCTTGCGGATCGTGCCTTGCTTCGCGCTCGGCTGCGCCGTCTGGCTGTCCTGGCGCGCCGATCTGATCGGCGGCAAGGTCGCGGGTCTGGGCCTTGCCCTCGTGGCACTGGTCGGCGTTGTGGCCGCAGCGCTTCTGCACGCCCCCGACTATGTCGCGGTGGCGCTGTTTGGCGCCCTGATCTTGGGCCTCGCGGCGATCTCCACCTCAGGGTCGTCCTTCCTGGCCCAGCCCCTGCTGGTCTATCTCGGCGAGGTCAGCTTCGCGGTCTACATGGTCTGCATCCCGTGGGAGTCGGTGTTCACCCAGGGACTGGGCAAGGTCTTGGCCCTAGAGGCGGAACACATGCCCATCACCCTGTGGCTGGCTCTCTATATCGGGGTCATTCCCGTGGCCATGGTGCTGCACCATGCTGTCGAGCGGCCGATGCGCACGTTGATGCGCCGCCATGGTCCGCCGTTTGGCCGCGTCGAGGCCGCGCCGGCCCCCGCACCGGCCAATGCCTGATGACGCCGATCCGCGATCAGCCTGGTTCGTTAGGGTGAGCCGCAGTGATCTGTAGCCTGCGCAAAGCGAAACCCCTTGCGTTGTAGGCTCGACATGAACAGCGGCTGACGGCCGCTCTCATCCCACGCTCAGGGGCAGGTGATCTACTGGTGACGCGCTTTAAGGCGTTTCAGCAATGGATAGGTAGATGAAAAAGCTCTTTGGTGTTCTGCTGATGGCAGCCGCAATCGGCGCTGTCTCCAGTCCCGCCCTGGCCCACCCCGACGACGATGACAACGACAACGACGCTTACAGCCAGTATCTTGGCGGCTACCAGAACTTCGACGCCCTCTATCGGCATGACATCGAAGGCATACAACACAGCTTGAGCGACGGCTCCTATAGCCGAAGCGAGGCCCGCGATTTCGTCGTGCAACTGCGCGGCATCCGCCAACGCGAAGCCTATTTCCGCTCCCGAGACGGCTGGCTGAGCCCTCAGGAGGGTCGCGACATCCAGTTACGCTTAAAACGCTTGCACGAGGTGATGCACGAGGCTCACGAGGACGGCCATATCGCGCAAGACGATTGGAACGAGAACGGTTCGGGGTATCGCCGCTACAATGGCTACAATGGCTACGATCAAGGCAGTGGCTATGGTGGCTACTATCGTCGGCACTAAGCCCGGCGGTGGGCGGACCGACGGGTCCGCCCACCGGCCCTAGGCCGGCGTCAACCGGTAACCCGCCGCCGCGACGGCGGCGCGGATGGCCTCGGAGCTCGCGTTGGTGTCGATCTCCAAGCCTTGGCCTGGCACGTCGGCGCGAACGACCGCGCCGGCGTCAACCCCCTGGACGGCTTTGGTGACGGTCGTGACGCAATGGCCGCAGGTCATGTTTTCGATGGTGTAGCGAAGCATTTGACTCTTCCTTGTTCGACTTCGCTGCAACAGATGGGGCTTCCCATCATGGCAAGGTCAAGGGGCCGCAAGCGGGAAATCACGGCTGAGGGATTGGCCTGGGCTGGCGCGTATCTTCGTGGTGCAGGACGGCCCTCCCCCGGCCGATCCGCTCCGCCAGGAGAAAAAATCAATGAAGATCTTCCTCGCCGCCGGCGCCTTGGCCCTGGCGCTCACCGGGCCTGCCCTGGCTCAAGCCGATATGAAAATGGGCGAGATGGCGGGCATGAAGCATGACGCTCCCGTCGCGGCCAAGACGGCCGATGGCCAAGGGGTAATCAAGGGCATCGACGCGGCTGGCGGCACGGTCACCCTGCAGCACCAGCCGATCCCGGCGCTGAAGTGGCCAGCCATGACCATGAAGTTCAAGGCCGCTCCCGCCCTTCTGAAGCCCTTCAAGGTCGGTCAGGCGGTCACCTTCAAGCTCAAGCCGATGGGCGCTTCGGCCGAAGTCGTGGCGATGTCTGCAAAGTAAGCTTCAAACCCGTTCGGCCGCTCATCATCGCGGCGGGCGAACGGGTCCGTTGACCTTCGCCGGCGACGAGGTCCGCGCGGGATCGACGACCTAGAGGTTGACGATTGCGGCCTTGGTCGGTTCACCGGCGGGCAGAAGGGTGAAGGCCAGGACCCAGTCGCCGGTGGTGGGCAAATCGGCTCTAAATCGCAGCAAGCCATAATCGAGCGACGGCTTGAAAAAGGCCGGAAGCCGCGCCGCGGCGCGCCCCGAGGCGGGGCTTAAGGTGGCGTTGCGCGCCGAGAGCGCGGGCATGATGCGTCCCGGCTCTACGGGGCTGACCTTCACCAGAATAGTTGTCGCCACCCAGCGAACCGGGCTCGGCGAAGCGGCCTCGAACCTGTAGTCGGCGGCCTGGACGGCGAGCGGCGCCGCGATCAGACAAACGCCCAACTGCAACACCGGCCGCCACCTCATCGAAAGCCCCGCGCCGGGGCCGGCTCGCGTCGGGGCGGTTGGCCGGAGCCAAGGTCGGCCAGGATCGGGCAGTCGGGCCGCTCGTCGCCCGCGCAGTCGCGCGACAACGCGCGCAATGTGTCGGCCATGGCCTGCATCTCCACGATCTTGGCCTCCAGGGTCTGGACATGCCCGTCCGCGATCGCTTTGACCTCGCGGCTGGGACGGACGCGGTCGCGCCACAGCGACAGCAGATGGGCGATCTCCTCGACCGAAAACCCGAGCGAACGCGCCCGACGGATAAACCGCAGCTCATTGACCTCGCGCTCGCTGAAGCTGCGATAGTTGCTGTCTGTGCGGCCAGCCGGCGTGATCAGTTTGATCTGCTCATAGTAGCGGATCATCTTGGCCGAGACCCCAGACGCCTTGGCCGCCTGCCCGATGTTCATGGGTGGGACATCCTTGGCTTGGCTGCGGGCAGAGGCGAGGTGAAGGCGCGCAGGCGCAGGGCGTTGAACAGCACGCTGACGCTGGACAAGGCCATCGCGCCGGCCGCCACCATCGGCGAGAGCGACAGGCCAAGGTCGGGCGCCAGCGCCCCCGCCGCCACCGGGATCAGGATCACATTGTAGCCAAAGGCCCAGACCAGATTCTGGCGGATGTTGCGCATGGTCGCGCGGCTGAGCGCCAGGGCGTTGACGACGCCGCGCAGGTCCCCGCCCATCAGCACGACGTCGGCGCTCTCGATGGCGATGTCGGTCCCTTGCCCCATGGCCAGGCCGACGTCGGCGCTGGCCAGGGCCGGCGCGTCGTTGACGCCATCGCCGACGAACGCCGTCGGGCCATACCGAGCGCGCAAGGCGGCGATCGCTTCGATCTTGCCCTGAGGCAGCACCTCGGCCACCACCTCGTCGATTCCCAGGATCCTGGCGACCGCGTCGGCGGTCCGCCGGTTGTCGCCGGTGATCATCGCCACCTTCAGGCCTTGGGCGTGCAGGGCGGCGATGGCGGCGGGCGCGGTGTCGCGAATGGGATCGGCCACCGCCAGGACCGCCGCCAGGCGCCCGTCGATCGCTACATAGAGCGGGCTCTCGCCGGCGTCGCCCAAACGGGCGGCTTCCTCGGCGAAGGGCTCGACGTCCAGCGCCAGGCGCAGCATGTAGCGATCCGCGCCGACCTCGACGCGGCGCCCCGCCACGATCCCTTGCGCGCCGAACCCCGGCGTCGAGGCAAAGTCACGCAACGCGCCAGGCGACACCCCTTCTGCCTTGGCCGCGCTGACGATGGCCTGAGCGATCGGATGCTCCGAGCGCGCCTCAACCGCCGCGGCCAGGCTCAAAACCTCGCCGCGGTCAAATCCGTCCGCGACGATCAGGTCGGTCAGTTCCGGACGCCCCTTGGTCAAGGTCCCGGTCTTGTCGAGCGCCACGACCTTCGCATCCTGCAGGGCCTGCAGGGCTTCGCCACGGCGGAACAGGACGCCCAGTTCGGCGGCCCTGCCGGTCCCGACCATGATCGAGGTCGGCGTGGCCAGGCCCATGGCGCACGGACAGGCGATGATCAGCACCGCCACCGCATGGACCAGCGCCAGGCCCAGGGCGGGCGGTGAGCCGAACGCCAGCCAGGCCAGGAAGGTCGCGACGGCCACGGCGATGACTGCGGGCACGAACCAGGCCGTGATCTTATCGACGAGGGCCTGGATCGGGAGTTTGGAGCCCTGCGCGGCCTGCACCATGCGCACGATCTGGGCCAGCAGGGTGTCGCCGCCGACCTTGGTGGCCTTGAACTGCAAGGCGCCGGTGGTGTTCACCGTGCCGCCGGCCACGCTCGCGCCGACCGTCTTTTCCACTGGGATCGGCTCGCCGGTAATCATCGCCTCATCGACGAACGAGATGCCTTCCTCGACGATCCCATCGACGGGGATCCGCTCGCCGGGACGGATCAGCACCAGGTCGCCGGGGACGACCTCGCCGATCGCGATCTCGACCGCCTGCCCGTCGCGTTCGACCCGCGCGGTCTTGGCTTGCAGGGTCATCAATCGCTTGATGGCCTGGCTCGTCGCGCCCTTGGCCCGGGCTTCGAACCAGCGCCCCACCAGGATCAAGGTGACGATGACGGCCGCGGCCTCGTAATAGACGCCGTCCGTGCCGGCCGGCAGCGCGCCGGGCGCGAAGGTGGCGACCAGCGAATAGGCGAAGGCGGCGCTCGCGCCGAGCACGACCAGGCTGTTCATGTCGGGTGTCAGGCGCAGCAGATTTGGAACGCCCTTGCGATAGAAGCGCAGGCCAGGCCCGAACAGGACGACGCCGGCCAGCATCAGGCTGATGAGCCTCCAGGCCTGTTCACCGAGCGTCGCGGCCAACAGATGGTGGGCCCCGGGAATGAAGTGACGGGCCATCTCGACCAGGAAGAGCGGCGAGGTGGTCACGGCGGCGATCACGACCGCACGCTTGAGGTAGGCGACCTCCGCCCCGCGCGCCTGGGCCTCCTCGTCGACGGCGTCGGCGCCGGCTTCTTGCGCCAGGCTTGCCGCGTACCCCGCCTCGGCGACCGCTCTGATCAGCGCGTCGGGATCAAGCGTTCCGCGCGCGCCGCTGACGCTGGCTCGCTCGGTGGCCAGATTGACCACGGCGCGCTCGACGCCAGCGACCTTGAGCATGGCTTTTTCGACACGCGAGACGCAGGACGCGCAGGTCATGCCGTCGATGCGAAGTTCGATCGTCTGCGGGGCGAGATCATAACCGGCCTGGCGGATCGCCGCGCCGATTGCGAGGGGATCGCCGCCTTCGACATGGACGCGTTGCGTCGCGAGATTGACGGTGGCGGCGCGCACGCCCGGCGTCGCCAAGACCGCCTGTTCGACCCGACGCACGCACGACGCGCAGGTCATTCCGAGCACGGGCAGGTCGAGTGTCTTGAGAATTTGGTCGGGCATCGGCGTTCTCCTCCTGTCGATGCCCGGCCTTTTGCGGCTTCCCATCATGGGAAGGTCAAGGCTTTGTCGGCGGTCTCGTCGGAAAATACGCGCGGACCCAAGCCTTCCCCTCATCGGAAGGTTTTCGCCTGACACAGAGACATTTCGCGAAACAAATGATGAGTCACGTCAATTTCAAGCCGTCATCGTTACAATGATTGGAACGTTGCTTGACCACACACCAATCTGAAAGACGCAACGAATACGCGTGACTGCTGTTCTAGTCGGGCGACGAGCGTCACTTCTGGCGCGCAAGGTCGTCAACAATCTGAAGGACAATAGAGATGCGCAAGATTTTGATCGCGGTGTGCGCAGTGAGCCTGATGAGCGCCGCCGGCGTCACGGGCGCTTCGGCTCAGTCCATGGCCGGGCACGACATGAAGGGCATGGACATGTCCAAGAGCGACATGAAGGGCCACGCCCAGATGGGCCGTGACGCCCTGAAGATGGACGAGATGCGAATGAGCAAGGCGATGATGGCGGCCAAGGCCTCCGACTTCGACGTGCTGTGGGCAAGGAAGATGATCGCACACCACCAAGGGGCCATCGATATGAGCCAATCGCTGCTCAAGCACGGCGGCGACGCAGACGCCAAACGCCTGGCGCAGATGACGATCGACGAGAACACCAAAGCCAAAGCCGATCTGGAGGCCTTTATTCGCAAGCACGGCGGCTAGAGCATTTCCCGACCTGACTGCGTCAGGCCGTGAGCTCTAATCTTCTGTTTTGACGCATTTTTCTTCACGCGAACCGGAACCACTTCGCTCGAAAAATGCTCTAGCGCCGCAGCTGGCGAAAACCGGCGTCGACGCGCTTGGCGTCGCGCGTCGTTTTCGCGCGCGGTCCATACTTGCGGGATAAAGGGGTTCTGCCGCGTATAGTCAGCGGGACACCTCCGGGGGCAAAGGACCGAACATGACTTTGAACATCGAGGATCTCATCGAGCGGCTGGCGGCCCAGCCGCTCGACCGTTCGTTGGAGGGTCTGGAATGGGACGTGGCGCGCGGCATCGCGCGCCGGAGCGCAGACCTGAAGACCGGAGCCGCCTTGGCGCCCGTCCGCGTCGCCTCGATCGGTCTGGCCCTGGCGATCGGCGTCACCGCCGGCGGCCTGGCGGCAGCCAGCACGGTGTCGGCTCCACAGCAGCTCAGCACCTTCTCGGTCTCGGCCCACCTCGCGCCATCGACGCTGATCGAGGGCTCCCGGTGAGCATCACTCGCGGCATCGTCCTGACGCTGGTGCTATCGACCCTGGCCGCCGCGATCGGCGCTTGGGGCGGTGGACAATATGTCGTTCGCCGTATGCAACACGCCACGCCACTGCACCAGATGGTGCACGAGAAGCTCGATCTGACCCCTGACCAGGAGCAGCGCATCGACCGGTTGGAGCGGCAGTACGCGGCAAGGCGCAAGGCGCTGGAAGCCGAGATGCGGGCCGCCAACGTCGAGTTGGCCCAAGCCATCCAGGAACAGCACAGCTATACGCCCAAGGTCCAGGCGGCGATCGATCGCTTCCACATGGCGATGGGCGCGTTGCAGAAGGAAAGCATCCAGCATGTGATCGCCATGCGCGCGTTGCTGACGCCGCAGCAAGCCGCGCGTTTCGACGATACGGTCGTCAAGAACCTCACCGAACAGGCGCAGTGACCGGAGGCGATCCAACCGATGAGGCGCTCGCGGCCCTTGCCGGGAGGGGGGACGAGCGCGCGTTCTCGCAACTGGTGGTTCGCCACAAGGAGAGCCTCTATCGACTGCTTCGCCGCTATACCGGTGACCGCGACGAGGCCTATGAGGCCGTCCATGAAACCTTCATCGCCGCCTGGGCCGCGCTAGGCCGATATGACGCGGCGAGGGCGTTCGGTCCCTGGCTTCGAACCATCGCCATCAACAAGGCCCGCGATCGCGGTCGGCGGATGGCCGTTCGCCGCTTCTTCTTCGGCGGCGGCGAGGACGATCTGGCCTCGGCGGTGGACCCGGGCTTGGCGGCCGACGATACACTGCAGCAACGCCAAGTGATGGAGCTGCTTGACCAGGCGGTGGCCCGGCTTCCCGAGGCCCTGAAGGCGCCGCTGCTGCTGACTGCCTTCGAGGGTCTGTCCCAACACGAGGCCGCCGCGATCCTCGGCGTCTCAGCCAAGTCGATCGAGACGCGGGTCTATCGCGCCCGCAAGGCGCTGGCCATGAGCCTCGACCCCGCTGTCCTCCGCATCGACGCCTAGTTTTTGAATGAGCACTGAGATGACCCGCGCCGAGGGGCCCAAGCTCATCGAAACCTGGTCTTCGCCTTCATCTACAATCAAGCGGGTGTCCCTATCGCGGCGGGCGCGCTCTATCCCATGTTCGGCTGGCTGCTTTCGCCGCAGATCGCCGCAGCGGCCACGGCCCTGTCGTCCGTCAGCGTGATCAGCAACGCCCTGCGGCTTCGAGTCGTGAAACTCTGAGCCGTCGTGGACAGGGTCAGGGCTCCGGGCGCAAACCCGCCAGGGTGACGGCGACGAGCCGTTGAACTGCGACTTTGGACGCAAGACGACTGGCGGCGGTCAGGGCGTGCAGGCAATAGATCGCTATTTAATCCGGCGCGACGTCGTCACGCAGCGCCGCTCCTCGCGCTTTCGATCCCCGACTACACCCGCGGCTTAGCCAACACGACGAACCAAGCGTGGTTGAGGACACCTTCGTCGAGAATCTCAAAGCCTGCGGCGGTCGCCAATCGCCGCCAGCCGGCCTTGGAGGTCAGAAGCAGCGACAGCACGTTGGCCACCGCGAACATTGACCAGCCTGGTGTCCAGACCGCCATCAAGAAACGGCCGCCCGGCTTGAGCACCCGGAGCGTTTCAGAGAGCGCGCGCGCCTTCTCGCGCCCCAAATGATCGTAGACGTGGGTGCTGACCGCGGCATCGAACGTAGCGTCGCCAAACGGCATCGCCGTCAGGTCGCCGATCTCAACCGCGACCTTGTCCAACAGGCCAGCCAAGCCCAGGTTCCTATCCAGCAAGGCACGACCCCCGTCGTCGATATAGGCCGCATCGAAACGATCCAGGCCGATCACCCGCCCAGCCTTCAATACGCGAGCCAGGGCGATGCTGGTGCGGCCGCTGCCGCAGCCGGCGTCCAGGACAAGGTCGTGGTCTCCCGAAAGAAGATCGACCATCGGCAGCACGACCTGATCGAGGCGCCGGAACCCTCTCATGATGGTGTTGCCCGCCACTAGCAGCACGGCCATCCCGACCAGCAAGAACGCGACCGGCCACAATCCCGGTAGGGTCAGGATCGCCAGGATCGCGCCAGCCAAGCAGACCAGGGCCGCGATGGCTAAGCCGTTCATCCAGCCCGGCCCCCAACCGAAATCAAAGGTCTCATCGCGCGGGGCGCTGGCCTTGCGGCGCGTCCAGCGACGCAGAAGGTCTCGCCCGCCGGACACGTAGAGCGAGGAGGCCAGCACCAGACCCCCGATCACGTGGAAGCCCGCCAGCAGAAGCAGGGAGCGGGAAATCACGGCAAGCGAGGGCGCGTAGAGAAAGAGGCCCGCGCCGGCGGCAACGCCTACCACGCCCATGATCCACATATGGCTATGGGCCGAGCGGCGGGAACGAGATGTATGGTGAGGCATGGCCTGGCTTTCCTGAGCTGCGATCGAAGGGGCGGTTGGCTGGGCCTTGCCGCGCCCGCCGCCGTCGCTAACCTCTAGCGGCCCGCGGCGAGCCTCCGCCCGGACAAGACCAGGGAGGCGTCCGGTTTCCGGACGAAGGGCCGCAGATGTCCGCCAACGCCAAAACTTCAATCGACCTGGCCGACAGCCGTCCCGTGCAGCGCACCAAAGCCGCGTTGTTCGACACCTTCCTTGGCCTGGTGCTGACCCGCCGCTACGACCGCATCACCGTGGCCGATATCATCGGCCCAGCCGGGATCGGCCGCTCGACCTTCTATGAACACTACCGATGCAAGGATGACCTGCTGAAGGAGGGCCTGGCGGGTCCGTTCGGCGTCCTAGCCGACACGGTTCTGGCCGGTCACGCCGACGATCCGCGCCTGGAGGAGACCCTGGCCCATTTCTGGGAGAACCGCCGGACTGGCAATGTCCTGTTCGCTGGCGCAACGAGGACCCTATTGACTCGCGCCTTGGCCGACCTGCTCGAACGGAGACTAGCGACGCGGCGCATTTTGTCATCGCTTCCGCCCGCCTTGCTGGCCGCCCAGATGGCGGGCGGCCAGATAGCGCTCCTCACCGCCTGGCTGTCGGGCTTGGCCCCTGCCAACCCGAAGTCGATCGCCGACGCGCTGCGCGCCTCCGCCAGAGCCGCTGTCCTAGACCTCCCTTGATCTCCCCTGGAGGCCACTCGGTCCGCAAAGCTGTCGATTGCCATATCCCCTCCTAGGGGATAGGACTCACCCGCCATGGCCCATGTCGTTCACGAAACCCATCCCGAGATCATCAATCGTCTCAAGCGCGCCGAAGGGCACCTGCGCAAGACGATCGCTATGATCGAGGCGGGCCGCACCTGCCTGGACCTGGCCCAGCAGCTGCACGCCATCGAAAAGGCCGTCGCCGCCGCCAAGAAGACCCTGATCCACGATCACATCGACCATTGTCTGGCTCACGCCGCCGTGGACGAGCCGCGCGACGCGGCCGCGGCGATGAACGAGCTCAAAACCATCACCAAATACCTCTGAGGCGCCGATGACTTCCCTCGCCGATCTTCTCGCTCAAGGCGCGGGGCACGCCTGGCTGTTCATTCCCTCGGCTCTGCTGTTGGGGGCGCTTCACGGCCTCGAGCCGGGCCACTCCAAGACGATGATGGCCGCCTTCATCGTCGCTGTACGGGGCACGGTGTGGCAGGCGATCCTGCTGGGCCTGTCGGCGACCGCCTCCCATACCCTGATCGTCTGGGTGATCGGTCTGGCGGGCCTCTATTTCGGGCGCAATCTGGATCTCGACACCGCCGAGCCCTGGTTCCAGCTGGCCTCGGCGGCGATCATTATCGCCGTGGCCCTATGGATGGTCTGGCGCACCTGGCGCGAAGGCCAGACGCAGGCCAACGAACATGACCATGACGACCACGACGATCACGGCGATGAGGACGAGGTCCGGCGGATCGACACCGGCCATGGTCTGGTCGCCTTGGCAATCTTCGAGGATGGCGCGCCACCCCGCTTCAGGGTCACCACCGAGCGCGGCCACGCACCGCGCGCCAGCGAACTGACCGTCACCACCACGCGCCCGGACGGCGCGGTGCAAACCTTCGCCTTCGTCGACAAGGGCGCCTTCCTGGAATCGTCCGATGCGATCCCCGAGCCGCATGCCTTCGAGGCGCGACTGTCGATCGCCCACGGCTCGCATGGCCACGACTTCGATGTCGTCTTCGCCGAGCATGACCACGGGCACGGGCACGGGCACGGGCACGACCATGGCCATGATCACGGCGGCCTGGACGTTTCGGACCCCGGTTACCAGGACGCCCACGAGCGTGCTCACGCCAACGACATCAAGAAGCGCTTCGCCGGCCGCGACGTGACCACGGGCCAGATCATCCTGTTCGGCCTCACCGGCGGCCTGATCCCCTGTCCGGCCGCGATCACGGTGCTGCTGCTGTGCCTGCAGCTCAAGCAGGTCGCTCTGGGGGCCACGCTGGTGCTGTGTTTCTCGATTGGCTTGGCCGTCACCATGGTCACCGTTGGGGTCGTGGCCGCCATCGGGGTGCGTCACGCCGAGAAGCGTTTCGCCGGATCGTTCGCGACCTTCGCCCGCCGGGCGCCCTACGCGTCAGGCGGGCTGATCACCATCGTCGGCCTGATCCTCGCCACTCAGGCGGTTCGCGCCATTTTCGCCTGACCCGGTGCCCTGCGGAACGATACGTCGGCCTGTGCTGCACAAGCCGACGCCGGGGCCGCGCACGAAAGTCGCGTGAGCGCGCGGGTGGGCGCCCTCGGCTGCGTAGAATCCAGCGTGAGGTTTAACGCTTGCCGCCTCGTGTGAAACGCACCGGGCCCGATCGTCGCCTTGGTTGCGGCGTGAGGTCGCCCGAACAATCCAGCGGGGATCGCCGCCTGGCGCGTTGAGCAAGCATCGACAGAGTGGAGATTTGCCGTGGTTCGACACTTGGCCCTCGATGACCCCGGTTTCCAGGCCGCTTTCGCCGCGCTGGTCGAGGAGCGTAGACAGACCTCACCGACCGTCGAAGCCAGGGTTTAAGAGATTCTCGGCCAGGTTCGGACCGAAGGCTTGCCGGCGCTGCTTCGCATCTCCCAACAACTCGACGGCGCGCGGATCGACGGCGCCGATCTTCGGGTCAGCGCCGAGGAAATCGCCGCCGGCGCGACCCAGTGCTCCCAGGAAGTCCGCGACGCCCTGGACCCGACCGCCCGCCGGATCGGCGACTATCACGCACGCCAGAGGCCGGCCGACGCCTGATTCAAGGACGAGGCCGGATTGGAACTGGGCTGGCGATGGACACCGCTTGACGCGGTCGGGATCTACGTACCCGGCGGGCGTGCGGCCTATCCGTCCAGCCTGCTGATGAACGCCGTCCCCGCCAAGATCGCCGGCGTTTCGCGCATCGCCATGACCACGCCGCCGGGCCACCTGTCGACGGCCGTGCTGGCGGCCGCGCAGATCGTCGGCGTTTCAGAGATCTGGCGCGTCGGCGGCGCCCAGGCCGTGGCCGCCTGTACGAGCCTGGGTGCCAGTCTCCTGACCGCGCCGCCTCCCCCGCCACGGCCGAAGGCGTGCCGCCGTCCGACATGCCCGCCCTGCAGGTCGCCCGCGCCGAACGCGAGGCCGCCAGCCGCCAGGCCAGCGTCGGGCGTCGCCGCGCCGGTCCCGACGTCACCGCCTCGTTCGGCGTCCGCCGTCTGAATGGCGACGACGCCACCACCGTGATGGCCAGCATGTCGGCGCCGTTCCCCTGTTCGACCAGAACCGCGACAATGTCGCCGCCGCTTCCGCCCGCGCCAACGCCGCCTCCGCCCGGTTCGAGGACACGCGCCTGCGGGCCGAAGCCGACTGGCGCTCGGCCCGCGCCCAGGCCGACGCCGCCGTCGGCCGCGTCGTCGCATAGAAACAGTCCGAGGCCGCCGCCCAGGAGGCCTATCGTCTCGGCCGCCTCGGCTACGAGTCCGGCAAGACCCCCCTCGTCGAGGTCCTGAGCGCCTAGCGCGCGCTGACCGACGCTCGCCGCACCACCCTTGATGCGCGTGTGGCGCGGGTTCGCGCCCAGGCCACCCTGGCCCGTCTGACCGGCCGCGCCTCCTTCGGAGAATAGGTCCATGGCAACCCCTTCCGCAGCCAGCCCGCGCGCCCTCATGCTTGGTGTCGCCGCCGTCGCCCTCCTCGGGGCCGGCTATGGTCTGGCCAAGCTGACCACCAAGCCGGCGCCAGCGCCGTAAGCCGCCGCCGCCGCCGCGCCCGAAGGCGCACCGTCCGAGGTCAAGGTCGAGGCGTCCTACCTCAAGGTCTCCAACATCAGCCTGCAGACCGTTACCGCCGGCGATTTCGGCGGCCAGGTCCAGGGCTCGGGCAGCGTGGTCGCCTCTCTCGGCGGCGAGGCGGTGTTGACCGCTCACGCCGCCGGCACGGTGGTGCGCGTCTTCAGGCGCTTGGGCGAACCGGCGCGGGCCGGCGAGACCCTGGCCCTGGTCGAGGGCCGCGAGACGGCGCTGGCCACGTCCATCCTCGCCCGCAGAAGCGCCTGTTCGAACAAGGCGTCACCGCCCGCCAGGATTACGAGACCGCCAAGGCCGAAGCCGAGGCGGCCGCAGCGTGGCGGTCGTCAGCCCGATCGGCGGCAAGATCACCGCAGCCACGGCCACCCTGGGCGCCTTCGTCTAGCTTGAAAGCGAGCTCTTCCGCGTCGCCGATGCGCGTGAGGTTCAGATCGAGGTGGCGGTGAGCCCGCAGGACGCCGCCCGCATCTTCCCAGGGGCAGTCGCCAGCGTGCGCAACGCCGCCGGTGTGGAGGTCGCCGCAACGGTCCGCTCCGTAACGCCGACCCTGAACCCCGAAACGCGCTCGGCAACGGTCGTGTTGTCAGGCGCCGGTGCGGGCTTGGTTCCTGGCGAAGCAGTACAGGCCCGGATCACCGCGAGAGGGTCTGGCCAGCCCGGCTTCATCCTGCCGGAAGAAGCCGTGCAATCACTCAAAGGCAGGGATGTGGTGTTCGTTCGCACCTCCACCGGCTTTGCGGTTCGTCCGGTCGTGGCGTCCACCCGCAGCGGTGGCCAGGCGCTGGTCGTCTCGGGCCTGAAGGTCGGCGAGCGCGTCGCCGCGCGCTACGCCTTCCTGCTGAAGGCCGAGATCGCCAAGGGCGATGAGGAAGAATGATCGACCGCATTCTCGCCTTTTCGGTCCGCGCACGATGGCTGGTCCTCGTGCTCGTCGCCATCATCTCGGCGTTCGGGGCCTGGCAGCTCTTCAAGCTGCCAATCGACGTCATCTCCGACATCACCAACAAGCAGGTGCAGATCAATACCGTCATTCCAAGGCTGGGACCGGTCGAGGTTGAAAAGCGCGTTACCTTCCAGATCAAGACCGCCTTGTCAGGCTTGGCCGGCGTGGAGAGCACCCGTTCGTTCTCGCGCAACGGCTTTAGTCAGGTGACAGCGGTCTTCAAGGAAAGCACCGACCTCTATTTCATGCACCAGCAGGCCTCCGAACGCCTAGAGCATTTCCCGACCTGACTGCGTCAGGCCGTGAGCTCTAATCTTCTGTTTTGACGAATTTTTTCTTCACGCGAACCGGAACCACTTCGCTCGAAAAATGCTCTAGCGCAGGCGCGGCCCAGCCTTCCGGATGGCGCCGAGCCGCGGATGGGCCCGGTCTCCACCGGCCTTGGCGAGATTGTCCACTACGCCGTCGACTTCAAGGACCCTGACGGCAAGGCTGGCAAAGCGACGGCGCGTTTCTAACCGAGGACGGCGAGCGTCTGACCGACGAGACCGCACGCCTGGCTTACCTGCGGACCGTGCAGGACTGGATCGTGCGTCCGCAGTTGCGCACCGTGCCCGGCGTCGCCGACGTCGACTCCCCGGGCGGCTACGTGAAGCAGTACGTGGTCGAGCCCGACCCGGCCAAGTTGACCGCCTATGGCATTTCCTACGGCGAGCTAGGCGAGGCGCTTGAAAAGGCCAACCTCTCGGTCGGCGCCGATTTCATCCAACGTTCGGGCGAGTCCTACATGGTGCGCGGCGACGCCCGCATCCGTTCGGCCGACGAGATCTTGCGCGCCGTCATCGCCACGGTGGCGCGCAACCTGACCGGGGGCGCGCTGTTGGTGATCGCCATTCTGTTCTTAATGCTAGGCAACTGGCGCGCGGCCCTGATCGCTACCCAGGTGATCCCGCTGTCGCTCCTCTTCAGCGCCAGCGGCATGAACGTCTTCAAGATCTCCGGCAACCTGATGAGCCTGGGGGCGCTGGACTTTGGCCTGATCATCGACGGCGCGGTCACCATCGTCGACAACACGCTGCGTCGCATGGCCGAGCGTCAGCAGCATGAGGGCAGGATCCTGAACCTGCAGGAGCGGTTGGAAGTTGCGCTGCGCTCGACCCAGGAAATGGTTTGTCCGACCGTCTACGGCCAGATCGTCATCCTCTTGGTCTTCCTGCCCTGCCTGACTTTCCAGGGCGTCGAGGGCAAGATGTTCTCGCCGATGGTCATTACCCTGATGCTGGCCCTGGCCTAGGCCTTCGTGCTGTCGCTGATCTTTGTGCCGGCGATGACGGCGCTGATGATCCACGGTCATATCTCGGAAAAGGAAGTTCCCGCCGTCGCCAAGACCAAGGAGGCCTACAACCCGTGGCTTTATCGCGCGGTCGCTCGTCCGTGGCCGTTCATCGGTGCGGCGGTCGGCGTCTTCGTTCTGTGCATGGTGGCGTTCAACTTCGTCGGACGCGAGTTCATGCCCATGCTCGACGAGCAGAACTTGAACCTGTCCTCGGTGCGCATTCTTTCAACCTCGATCGATAAGTCCGGAGAGCTGGACCTGCTGATCGAACGGGCGATGCTGACCCTGCCAGAGGTGAAGACCGTCTACTCGAAGGCCGGCACCGCCAGTCTCGCGGCCGACCCCATGCCCCCGAACGCCTCGGACAACTACGTCATTCTCAAGCCGAAAAAGGACTGGCCCGATGGCGTGAAGACCAAGGAGCAGGTGATCCAGCGGATTCGCAAGGCCACCGACCCGGTCGTCGGCAACTTCCATGACGCCACCCAGCCTATCGAGATGCGCTTCAATGAGCTGATCGGCGGGGTCCGTTCCGATGTGGCGGTCAAGCTCTATGGCGAGGACCTGGGGCAGATGACCGCGACGGCCGACCAGATCGTCAAGGTGCTGCGCTGCGTGCCGGGCGCTTCGGACGCCCGCGTGGCCCAAACCGAGGGCTTCCCAACCTTCGACATCAAGTTTCGATCGGGACGCCATCGGCCGCGGCGAGCGCCCGTAGCACAGCCAGGGGGCTGTCGAGTTGGTACACGATCCCGGCGGGCTCATATCGCACTTGAACCTCACCATGAAGTTGCCCGGCCAGGGCGCCGAGCAGACGCGTGCCAAAGCCTCGTCGGGTGGGCTCGATGACCACCGGTCCGCCGCTTTCCGTCCATCTCAGGCTGAAGAGCTGGGCGTGCTCATCGACCACGGACGTGATCTCAATGCGCCCCGTTGCGTTGGACAAGGCGCCATATTTGACCGCGTTCGTGCAGAGTTCGTTGAGGATCAAGGTGAGAGGCAGGACCGACGTGGGGCCGATTTCGACAAGCGTGGATCGGACCACAAAGCGCGGATGTTCCCTATTCTCGAAGGGTTCGACGGCCGAAGCGACGAGGTCGATCAATTTCGCTCCGGCTTCGTTAGCCTGGAGCATCAGATCCTGGGCTCGGCCCATCGCGGTCAGGCGGCTGGCGATGGCTTCGCCAGCCTCGTCCAGATTTCCCGCCGACCGCAAGCTTTGCGAGGTGATCGCCATGACCGTCGCCAGCATGTTCTTCATGCGGTGGTGCAATTCCTCAAACAGGAGGCGCTGCAGGCGCCTTGCGCCCTCCTGTTCGGTGGCGTCGATTCCGGCCGCCGCCACGAGGCGCGCTGAATCGCGTTTCGCGACCCGCAGCAATCCCCGCAGGTCGGAATTCTCCAACTCGAGCAGATCTCTGTTGGAGGTGTTTGTGATCTCCCGCATCGCGACGATCACAACGAGCCCGTCGGTGGATTGATACGGACTTAAGCTGATCTCCACCCGAATTTCAGTACCGTCCTTGCGTCGCGCGGCGAGGTCCAATCCCGCGCCCATCATCCGCGGACTCGGATCCCGCACGAACCGATCCATATGGCCCGAATGCAGGCTTCTGTAGCGATCCGGTACAAACACGTTCGCCGATTTGCCAAGGAGCTCACTGGAGCCGTAGCCCAACAGGGCTTCGACCCGACCATTGGCGAAGTTGATACGGCCAGCCTGGTCTACGACGACCACCGCATCCGGGTTGGACTCTGAGAACTCGCGATAGACACGCTGCGTCATGCGCGGCACAACAGGGCTTTAATGGGATTGGCAGCTAACTTGTGGCGCACGCGCGCGGCGTCCGACAAACAGCAGTCCAAGCGCCACGGGACGCTATCTTGGCATCGCCTGCCGTCACTCAGTGAAGCCGAACAGGTCAACCCGGGCACATCCTTACCTGGACTACACGCGTCCTCGTTCCACCCTGGCGCGTTATTCGATAAGTCTCGCCATCCTGAGTTCAGCCCGTGCGTTGCGCCAAGACGACCGACGGCGCCTCGCGTCAAGCCTCAGGCGCCGGCAATCGCTAAATCTTGGCCTGTCTGGAAGACGTTTGCGACGCATGGGCTTGTCGACGTCCAACAAGGGTAGCGGCGCCACGCCGATCGCCAGCCCGATCATCGGTTCCGACCACTCAAGCAAGTGGGCGCCGAGATAGACCCAGGACAGACCTATCGCGGCGCCCCTCGAAGCCGCCAATCGCTTACGAAGGCCATCAGGTCTAACCGTGAGCCTTTTTTCGCGCGGTCGCCAAAAGCTCCGCCGCCTGCGCCTTGCGCCCACGATCGGCCACCTCGCGCCCCGGACGGGCCGGCGCGTTGAGCGCCCGCTGCAAGGCGACCTCGGCGCCGACGTAGTCGCCCTGACGAATCAGGAAGTCGCCATAGAAGAAGTTGGAATCCACGCCGCTCGGATTGGCGGCCAGGGCCTTGGTCAGATAGGCGCGCGCCTTGCCCGCGTCGCCGAACCCGATCGGGAAGCCTGGCACTTGGGCATAGAGCGATCCCAAGCTGGTGTAGACCGAGCCGTCGCCCAGGGCGGCGGGATTGATCCTTTCAGCCCGCTCCAGCATGCCCCGCGCGCTCTTGGCCAGAGCCAGGCCGCCCATGCCGCCCTTGGCTCCAGCCTCGGTGGCCGTGGAGATCGCCTCCCAGACCAACGGCTCGGCGCGATTGGGATACTGCTTGGCCAGAGCGTCGGCGTCGGCCGCCAGCTTGGCTGCTTCAGTCGCTTGGGCCGACTTGTCGCGCACCTCGTAGTTCACATGGGCCCAGGTTCGGGCCAGGCCGTTGATGCGGCCGTCGAAAGCCGGGTCGGCGGCCAGAACAGGCGCGCCGACGAGCGAAACGGCCGCGATCACGGCCAACATGGAAAGTTTCATGGTCGAGGCTCCGAAAGATCAGTGGGAAAACAGCCGCGCGGCCTTGCGGTCGTTGGCCGAAAGGGCGTTGTCGACGAGGCGTGGGAAGAGGGCGTTGATCCGGACGAACAGGCTTTCGGGAAAGCCGAAATAGACGTCACGCTTGCGGCCCCGGATGGCCTCGACGATACGCGCGGCGATCTGCTCGGGCGGGTCCATGTTCATCTGGGTGAGCTTGGCGAACTCCATGACCGCGGGCGAGTTGAGCGCGGTCTTGACGGCGCGGGGCGCCACGTAGGTCACGTCGATCCCCGTACCCGAGAGCTCGCGGCGCAGCGCCTGACTGAAGCCGCGCAAGCCGGCCTTGGCGCTGGAATAGGTGACGAAGTGGGCGAAGTTGATCGAGCCGAAGATCGAGCCGACATTGACGATCTGTCCGCCCCCCGCCGCCTTCATCCTCGGCAACGCGGCCTGGGCCAGCCGCACCGGCGCGATCAGATTGACCAGGTAACTGGCCATCAGGTGCTCGGGCGTCTGGCGTTCGAACGGCCCAAAATGCTGAATTCCCGCCAGGTTGATGACGATGTCCCAGTCGCTGCGCGCCACCGCCGCGGCGGCGGCCTCGATCCCCTCGGGGGTCGAGATGTCGTGCTTGAGGAAGGCCACGCCATTGACGGGTTCGGCGCGATCCAGCACCACGACCTTCGCCCCCTCCGCCCTGAGCTGTGATGAGATCAGCGATCCCAAACCGCCGGCGCCGCCGGTCAGCAGAATGGTTTTGTCTCTAAACATAGACCACCCGATCATGAGGGATTGAGCGGAAGACGTCGGCGAAGCGGTCGAAGATCGCCTTGGCGACCTCGATGATCGCGGCCTGGTCGTCGGGGTCGGTTACCTCGTCCATCAACTTCTGGAAGAAAACGAGGTGCTCCATGTCCAGCGAGCCATGCGAGGTCAGGTAGCTGAAGCACTCCGGCCCCAGGTTCAGGTTCTTGGCCACCGCCTCAGCGCCCTGGGTCGCCAGGCGCACGCTGGTCCCCTCCAGCACGAAGACCATGCCGAAGAAGCCCATCGGGTTGACCTTGGCGATGTAGTCGTAGGCGAAGGCGACCATGCGACGGGTCGCCTCGCGGGGCTCGCCCAGCCGCACCGCCTCGGGATCGCCGCCGCAATGGCGAATGTCGTTGAGGATCCAGGCTTCGTGCCCCGTCTCCTCGGCGATGTATTCGTCGAGCGCATGGCGGAAACGGTCGCGGGCGTCATCCAACCCGGCCCGCGCCGCCTGCATCAGCGGCACGGTGTGCTTCACGTGGTGATAGGCCTCGGTCAGATAGGCGACATAGGTCTCGCGCGAGATGCGGCCGGTCAGACCGTCCTGGATCTGCGGCACGCTGGCCAGGGTCTGCTGACCCTCGGCGGTTTCGGCGACCAGTCTCTGGAAGAACATCAAGTCGGGCTCCTATTACGAGGCTTGGATGAAGTC
Source organism: Caulobacter sp. DWR3-1-2 (assembly GCF_049896225.1). Classification (NCBI taxonomy): domain Bacteria; kingdom Pseudomonadati; phylum Pseudomonadota; class Alphaproteobacteria; order Caulobacterales; family Caulobacteraceae; genus Caulobacter; species Caulobacter sp. DWR3-1-2. The sequence continues at coordinate 26,346 of NZ_JAFCTW010000003.1, forward strand.
GCTGTGACGCGACAGCAGGACCGCCCGACGCGGGCGGCCATTGTTGGTGAGTTCGCCGGCGGCCAGATTGAACGGTGCACGGATCTGCCAGCGCTTGATCTGGGCGTAGTCGGGCAAGGCCTGGTTAACGCGGGCCACCGCCCTGGCGATGGCCGCCTCGTCCATGTCCGGCAGCAGCGGCACGATCAGCGCGCCGAGCGCGGCCTGGGCCTCGCCGAACACCACCGCCTGGCGAATCTCGGGTTGGGCCAGCAGTTCGCTCTCGACCCATTCGGGCGCGACGTTGCGACCGAAGGCGGTGATGATGGTGTTACTGCGACGCCCCTCGATGCGCAGGAAGCCGTCGGCGTCCATGCCGCCCAGGTCCCCGGTGCGGACTTCGCCGGTGTTTAGCGCGCCGCCGGCGTAGCCGAGGAAGGGATGCGGCCCGACAACGATCTCGCCATCCGGGGCGATCTCGACTGTGAGGTGCGACAGGGGCCGCCCCACGGCGCCGGCCTTGCGGGCGGCGGGCGTGTTCAGCGCCACGACCGAAGCGCATTCGCTGAGGCCGTAGCCTTCGTAAACCGGCAGACCCAGGGCGTCGGCCTGGCTCAGCAGTTGCGACGACACCTTGGCCCCGCCGACCGCCACCAGGTTCAGCTGTGGAAAGCGCGCGCCGGAGAAGGTCATCACCATCAGCAGGGCCCGCAGCAGTTCAGGCACGACGATCAGGCTGGTCGCTTCCTCGGCGGCGATGGCGCCGGCCAGGGCCGGCAGATCGGGCCGGAATGGATTGTCCAGGCCCAACATCGCCGCCGGCAGCACATGGTAGCGCCCGCCGGCCAGCAGGGTCGTGTAGAGGCCCGCCACGTTCTCCAGCAGGATCGACAGCGGCAGCAGCGGCAGGTGACGTCCGGCATAGTCAGCGCCAATCGCCTCGACCAGCGAGCCGGCCACCATCTCCATCTGGGCTTGCGACAAACAGACGCCCTTCGGTTGGCCCGTCGAGCCGGAGGTGTAGGTGATCTTGGCCGTGCCCGTCGGCAAGGGAACCTGGGCCGTGCGACGCGGCTTCACGTCGATCGGCGCGCCCGCCACGACCATCTGGCCGCCCGCCTCGGCCGCCTCGATCAGCAGGGTCGCGCCGGCGTCGGCCAAGGCGTGATCGCGCTGGGCCAGGGTGAAGAACCCCGGCAGCGGCAGGCTGGGCCAACCCAGGCGGATCAAGGCCAGGTCCAGAATCACCCAGGCCGGCCCGTTGGCTAGCTGGATGGCGACCGGCGCGCCGGGGCGTACCAGCGGCGCGAAGGCGAACAAGGCCGTGGCCGCGTGGCGCACCGCCTCGCCCAGCTGGGCGTAGGTCCAGGTCGCCGATGGCGTGCTCAGCGCGATCGCATCGGGCGAGGCGCAAGCGTGGGCGTCGATCGCCCGCAGGACGCTGCTCATCGGCCGATCTCCGCGCAGGCCGGATGGAGGCGAGGCCGGATGTCTTGGATCTCGACGGGCTCGGCGACCAGCATCTGGCTCAGGGGCCGCAAGGCCGGACCGATCGCGCCGGCCAGCAGCTCCGGATCGCGCTCGTAATAGGCGCCCCACTCGGTGGCGGCCTCGCCCAGGCGGGAGGGCTCGGCGCGGGTCAGGACCTGGGTCTCGAAGCCGACACGGCCAAAACTGCGGCGCAGTTGGCGCGTGGCCGTGGCCACGGCGTGGGTGCAGCCGTGCTGATCGAGGTGGCGGGCCAGGGCCAGGAACAGGAACATCGAGGCGCCGACGCTGCCCGAGCCCAGATTGCCGATCTCGGCGACCCCGCAACGCGTCACCGGCTGGGCCAGCTTGCGGGTGATCGCGGCCTCGACGGGTTCGTCCAGATATTGCTCCAGGAACAGCGGTTCGGCAGCCGCAAACCGGAAGCCGACCGCGGCGTGGATACGCCCCTCGCCATCCTGGACGCTCATCAGCGTGGGATAGTGTCGGCTGATCACGCCATTGAACGCCGTGGCGTAGGCGGCCTCGAGATAGGCCTCCACGCGCAGCCGCTCGGGCCGCATCAGGTGATGGATCGAGATCACCTTCGGCGTCAGGCCGGTGAAGCGCCGCATGCGCGATTCGTCGAACCGCAAGCTGCCGCGCAGGGCGCCGTCGTCGATCATCATCACTTCCAACAAGGCCGGTCTCCACGTCCTGGCGGGCGTCGCGACGCCCTTCGATGAGCCATGACGACGTGCTGTCCAAACCGCCTCAAAGGGATTGCGATTGCGCCAGGAGGCGGCATCGGAAAGACTGGAGCGGTCGTCGGACTCCCGCCGACGCGCCGCGACCCCGGCCGGAGCTTGGATCGAGTCCTTGGACGACAGCGACGTCCATCCCCTGCTCGCCTGCTACCTCGAACGGCGGGAAGAGCTGGTGCGCTACTTTGGTGTACGGCTGCGGTCCGAGGAAGCCGCCCAGGACCTGGTGCAGGACATCTATCTGAAGATCACACCGCCGCCGGCCGCGCCGGTCGACAATCCCGCCGCCTATCTCTACCGGCTGGGCACGAACCTGATGCTGGACCGGATCAAGGTCCAACGACGAGCGGGCCAGCGCGACGCCCAGTGGCGCGGCGCGGGCGGTCCCAGCGCCACGGACTGGGAGACTGCCGACGAGCCCCGCGCCGACGACGCCCTGGCCGCCCGCCAGCGCCTGGCCCAGATTGTCGCGGTCGTGAACGGCCTGCCGCCCGCCGTGCAGGAGGCGTTCCGCCTGCACAAGCTGGAAGGCCTCAACCACGCCGAGACGGCGGCGGCCATGGGCGTATCGCGCTCCAGCGTCGAGAAGTACATCATGACCAGCCTCAAGCGCATCCTCGCCAAGGTCGGCCGATGATGTCCGGAAACCTTCTGAAGAAAGTTTGGAGGCGCCTGGGCGTTTGTGGCGTCATTGGGGCGAGCAACGAGGCTTGGGCCTCAGGGAATGGTGAGCACCGATGAGCGGCGCGGACGACATGACGGCGACCAACGCCCTGCGCGACGACGCCGTAGCGTGGCTGGTTCGCGTCCAGTCGGATCAGGCCGGCGCCGACGACTGGGCCGCGTTGACCGCCTGGTTGGAAGCCTCGGACGACCATCTCGTGGCCTTCGAACAGGTCGAAGCGGTCGCGGCGGAATTGTCCGAGCGCGCATACGAGATTTCTCCGGCCCTGAAGCCGGCGACGTCGCGGATCGTTCCTCTGCGGCGCCGCGCCGCCCTGCCCGTCTGGTCCGCTGCGGCGGCCGCCGCCGTGATCGCCCTCGTCGTCGGCCCGATGGCCTGGCGCGGTTATCAGGGGACGCCGACGGTCTACCAGACCCGCCCGGGCGAGACCCGCGAAGTGGCCTTGGCCGACGGCACCCACATCCGCATGGACGCCGCCTCGACCCTGACCGTCCGCCTCGGCTGGCGCGCGCGGCGCGTCGAGATGGCCGAGGCCCAAGCGACCTTCGACGTCGCCAAGGACCCCGGCCGCGCCTTCCTGATCTCGGTGGGCGACCAGCAGGTACGGGTCGTCGGCACCGAATTCAACATCCGCCACTACGACAAGTCCGTTCGGGTGACCGTGCGTCGTGGGATCGTCGAGGTGCGCCAGGCCGCCCTGGGCCAAACGCCCGTCGCGCGCCTGGTGGCCGGCCAGAGTTTGAGCCATGTCGAAGGCGCGCCGAGATCGGTCCAAACCGCGACCGACCCCAACCCCGCCTTCGCCTGGACGGAAGGCCGGATGGTCTGCGACGACGAGACCCTGGGCGACATGATCGCCTATCTGAACCGCCGCTATCCCGTGCCGATCAAGATTTCGCCCGCCCTCGCCGGCAAACGCTTCTCGGGCGTCCTGGAGCTGGGCGACGAGAATCTCGTGATCAAACGCCTCGCCAGCTACTTTTCGCTGTCCGTGCATCGCACCGACAGCACAATCGAACTACGGTAGCGCCGTCCTGAACATCGGAGGGTGTTTCGTTGCGAGCTGACGCATGGCGGCGCTGGGCGCTGGCTTCCAGCTTCGCGTGCGTGGCCGGATGGAGCAGCTATGCTTCGGCGGCCCAGCCCCGCTTGGCGTTCGACATCCCCGGCAAGCCCTTGAACGCCGCCCTGGTCGATTTCGCCATCCAGGCGAAGATCTCGATCAGCACGCAGGCCGCCGCCGGTTGCGCCCCGACCAGCCAGCCGCTTCGGGGTCGCTTCACCCTCCACGCCGGATTGACCAAGCTGCTGGCGGGAACCAACTGCGGCTTTCGGCTGATCGACGCTGGCGCCGTCGAGATCGTCCGCCTGCCACCCGCCAAGCCCGTCGCTCGAAAGGCCCTCCAAAGCGCGTCCGATCCTGCCACCTCACTCGGCGAGCTGGTCGTGGTGGCGACACGCCGCCTAACCCCCGCCGATCGCCTCGCCTACGCCGTCAGCGCGGTCGAGAGCTCGGCGATCATGGGGCAAGCCCTACGCGACGCCAACGACCTGGCGCTGGCCGTTCCGGCCATGACGGTCACCAATCTGGGTCCAGGGCGCGACAAGATCATGCTGCGGGGTTTGTCGGACGGACCGCTGACCGGCCGCACCCAGTCGATGGTCGGGCTCTATCTCGACGACACCCGGCTGACCTACAACGCCCCCGACCCCGACCTGCTGCTGATCGACATGGCCCAGGTCGAGGTCCTGCGCGGGCCGCAGGGCGCGCTCTATGGATCGGGGTCCCTGGGCGGCGTCCTGCACCTGGTCAGCGAGCAACCCCACGCGGATCGCTTCGAGGCCTGGGTCGCGACCAACCTCGGCGCCACGCACGGCGGCGACGCCTCCGACGGCCTGTCCGGCATGGTCAACCTGCCAATCCTCAACGGTCGCGGCGCGGTCCGCGTTGTGCTCTATCGCGATCAGCAGGGCGGCTATATCGACGACGCCGGGCTCGGCCTGAAGAACGTCAACCGCACGCTTCGCTCTGGGGGGCGGGTGAATGTGAAAGTCGACCTGGGCGACGGCTGGACCCTCACGGGCGGCGGCGGCGCCCAATTCATCAACTCGGACGACACTCAGTACGGGCTGGCGACCGAAGCGCCCTATACGCGTCGCAACCACGTGCGCGAGCCGCACGACAACGACTTCGCCGAGGCGCACCTGAATCTGAAGGGCCAGATCGGCGCCGTCCAGGCGCGTTGGACGATCTCGGCGGTCGATCACGACATCACCAGTCGCTATGACGCCACCGCCGCGCCGCCCATCTCCCCGGCTCCCGGCCCCGCGGCCTATGACGACGACGATCGCACCCACAGCCTGGTCACTGAGGGCTCGCTCGCGGCGGCCGATGACGCCCGCTTGCAATGGCTGGTCGGCGCCTTCCTGGCCCGCACTCAGCAGGACATCGATCTAGCGCTGACGCGTCTTGCCGACCTACCGGCCGAGGCCTTCGCGGAAAAGCGACGTGACACGCTTGACGAGGCGGCGCTCTACGGCGAGGCGACCTTGCCCATCGGCCGATCCCTGAGCGTGACGCTCGGCGGTCGGGTTTTCACCTCCAAGACCCGCGTGAACAGCCAAAGCACGGCCCTGACCGGAACGATCGCGCCGTTCTCGGGCAGCTTGGACCAGTCCGGATTCGCGCCCAAGGTAGTGCTATCCTATGCCCTTTCACCAAGCGCCTTGATCTATGTGCAAGCGACCGAGGGCTACCGAGCAGCCGGGTTCAACACGACCGGGCCGTCCGGCCAGGTCTTCTCCGCCAGCGGCCAGGCCGAGCCACGCCGCCTTTATGACAGCGACGAACTCTGGAACCTGGAGGCCGGCGGCAAGGTTTCCCTGCTCAACGGCCGCCTGCGCCTGCGGGCAACGGTCTTTCAGGCCAGTTGGAAGGACATCCAGAGCGACGAGTTGCTGCCCTCGGGCCTGCCCTACACCGCCAACATCGGCGACGGGCGCAACCTGGGTCTGGAGTTCGAAGGCGCCTACCGCGTGGCCGGACTGCGGTTGAACGCCAACCTGCTCTTCAACGCCCCCGAACTGGAGAAGGCCAACCCCGCCTTCCCCGCGCGTAAAGACGTCAGCTTGGCCGGCGTGCCCCATTCCGCCGGGGGGGTGACGGGCCACTATGACTGGTCGCTGGGTTCGGACCTGACCTTGGAGCTGGACGGTCGTTACGCCTATGTCGGCCATTCCCACCTGACGTTCGACGCGACGACCGCGCCCTTGATGGGCGGTTACGCGACCGGCCGCCTGGCCGTCGGTCTCGCCACCCGGCGCTGGCGAACGACCCTGGCCTTGGACAACCCGACCGACACGCGCGGCGACACCTTCGCCTATGGCAATCCGTTTTCTCTGCGATCGACCGATCAGATCACCCCGCTCCGCCCTCGCACCGTCTCTCTCAGCGTCCGCGTCGCCTATTAAGGCGCCAAGGTCGCGGCATTCATCAAGGAACGCCGCCATGCCCAGATCCTATCGCCACGCTGAAGCCCATCTGGTCTCTCGGATTGGATGGCTGCGCGCCGCCGTGTTGGGCGCCAACGACGGCTTGGTCTCCACCGCCAGCCTGATCGTCGGCGTCGCGGCCGCCTCGGCCAAGCCGAGCGAGGTGCTGGTCGCCGGCGCCGCCGCGCTGGCGGCGGGCGCCATGTCGATGGCGGCAGGGGAATATGTCTCGGTCAGCTCGCAAGCCGACACCGAAAAAGCCGACATCGCGCGCGAGACCCAGGAGCTGAAAAACGACGGCGAAGCCGAGCACGCCGAGCTGGCTCAAATCTACGTTGAACGCGGTCTTGAACCCGGGACGGCCAGGATCGTCGCCCAGCAATTGATGGCCAAGGACGCACTGGACGCTCACGCCCGCGATGAACTGGGCATCTCGTTGGCGACGGCGGCCCGCCCGGTGCAGGCCGCCCTCGCCTCGGCGGCGAGCTTCACGGTCGGCGCGGCCGCGCCTCTGATCGTCGTTGCGGTGGCGCCGGTGCCGATGATGGCGCCTGGCGTTGTGATGGTGACCCTAGCTTGCCTGGTGCTGCTCGGCGTGGCCGGCGCCAAAGCTGGCGGCGCGCCGCCTTGGCGCGCGGCGGCGCGGGTCACCTTCTGGGGAGCCCTCGCCATGATCGTGACGGCGGGTATCGGCCGGCTGGTCGGCACGGTCATCTAATGTGAGGGCGGCGCTTGGCGCCGCCCGCCGCAGCCGGTCCATCAAGTCGCCCAGCGTTTCGCAGCGGGCCAGGTCGCTGTCGGGCAAGACAGCGCCGCATTGGTCCTCCAAGGCGGCCACGAGGCCCAGGAATTCGTAGGCTGAGACATCGAGTTGGTCGAGCAAGTGCGATCGACCTAAGCGCCTCGGCATTTGACCGAGCGATCGGTTCGGCAAGGCCAGCAGAGCCGTTTCAGAAGCAGGATCGAAGAAAAGAGCCATGGTGACGTCCTCCTCCCGCAAGGACGACGGGCTTTCGCGCCTCCCTCGAAGGGTTCGTATGATCGCGACATTTTCCAAGTCCCGCGCGCTGAACTCACCTCAGAACTCGTCCCGCCAAGGTCGCGCGTGCTGCCGCAAGCAAACGGTCCGATGTCAAGAATGGCCCAGGTTCGGACGATTGGTTGAGGACCGAACACGCCGGCAGCATAGCGTTCGCAAAGGCGCGTCAAGGCTCGTGGCGCCAGGAGTCAAATTCGCCAATTGAAAGGGTCGCTTGTAGCGCTGGCGCGCACCCGCGGCACACCCTGCCTTACGATGCGCCCAATTGTCTGACGGCTACCGCTTGGGTGGAAGGGGTCGCCTCAGCCTCGCTGCGCAACGCCGAGCTCACACCAGCCCAACGGCTTGGGGGCCTTCGGGATATAGAACGCCTGATGGGTCTCGATCACGAACCCCGCCGCGATGATCGCCCCGCCGACCGGACGGGTCAGGCGGCAGCCGCCGGCCAGCGGCGTCCAGAACGGTTCGATGCGCCTCTGCCAGGCCACGACCTCCGGGTCGGGCGCCAGGCCATGCTCACAGAAGATAAATCGGCCGCCGGGCTTCAGAACCCGCCGCGCCTCGGCCAGCACGGCCCCTGGCGTATGAACCGAACACAGGGTGAAGGTGCAGACGACAGTGTCGAAGATTTGGTCATCAAACAGCAGTTGCTCGGCCGCCCCCGCCAGGACCTCGACCTTGAGGCCTTTGGGACGCGGCGCCGCCAGGGCCCGATCCCTCAGGCCCTCCGACGGATCAACCCCGGTGACGCTGCTAACCAGCATCGGATCATAAAAGGCCAGGTTCAGTCCGCCCCCGATCCCCAGTTCCAGAACCCGCCCTTGCGCCTGGGGAACGACCTTGGCGCGCAGCTTGGCTATCGCCCTCGCCCCGCAAGCGCAGCCAATAAGGCGCGGTAGGATATGGCGATCATAGAAGGACATCATGGCCGCTGCTCACCCTGCCGTTCCACTACTTTTAGGAGCGCCCTGGCCAGGGTCAAGGCCCCGTCGTCGACGATCCTGTAGGCGATCTCCGCATCGCGAAGGCGCGTCAGATGTTGCGACAGCGCCGATCGAGGGAGCGGCAGGTGGGCCTGCGGATCGCTGACCCGCAAGGCTCCGTCGCCTAGAGCCCGGAGAATTCGCAAGCGATGGATATTGGCCAACGCCCGCAGGATGTCGTCCGGCGGCGCCGGTTCATTGACCATGCAGCATCGCGTTGAGGCGGTAGGTCGAGACCGTAACGTCACCGCGTGCGGCGACCAGTGCGCTTGCGGCCGCCAGGGCCTCGCGTTGGGCGTCGAGAAGATCCAAGATAGGCTTTTGGCCGACCCGCACCTCGTTGCGCACGCTGTCCAGCGCGCTGGTCGCGGCTACGGCCTGGTCGGTGGCGGCGAGCATCACCGCGCGCGCGGTGGCGACATCGCCCCAGGCGCCGATCACCGTTTCGCGAACCTGGGCCCGCGCCGCATCGAGACGCGCCCGGGCGCCGCGAAGCTCCGCGCCGGCCTCCTCGATACGCCCGCTCGCCGCGCCCCCCGAAAACAGGGTCCAGCGCCCCTGGACGCCGACCGTCACGCCATCCGCGCTGTATCCGGGAAAGAACTGGTCGCGCGCCGTGCTGGCGGTGGCGGTGAGGGCCAAGCTCGGCAGACGCTCGGCCTTGGCATAGCGAACGCCGGCCCCAGCCGCGCGCTCGGTCGCCTGGGCGGCCAGCAGCATCGGGCTGGATTGGGAGGCCGTTGCGATCGCCTCATCGAGCGATGCGGGCGCCGCGGGAGGCGTGACCACCGTCTCCAAGTCGTCCGGCTCCGCCCCGACGACGGAGACGAAGTGGGCCCGACTGCGGGCCAGTTGACCCTCGGCCCGAGCCAGACCCGAGCGGCTCTCCGCCTGCCGGGCGGTGGCTTGGTCAAGGTCGGTGCGAGGAATTTCGCCGCCGTTGAAGCGTAACTTGGCTTGGCTTGTGATCGTCTCCATCTGCAGGACCTGGCTATGGCTCAGGACCAGCATGTCTTGAGCGCCGAGAACCCCGAGATAGGCCGCGGCCACGTCGGCGCTCAGCAGGGCCGTCGCGCCGCCGACCTGGGCCTGAGCCACGGCCCTGCCCTCCCCGGCTCGGGCGATGGCGGCGCTGACGCCGCCGCCTGAGAACAGCGGCTGGCGCAGTTGCAGCGAGGCCGCGCGGGGCGACACATCGCTCTGACCAAAGCCGAAGAAGCCGCCAAGGTCCGTCGTCCCGCTGGCGCTTTCGGCCGACAGGGTCAGACTGGGGAGGCGACCGGCGCGGGCCTGGGCCAAGCGCGCCGAGGCCGCCTCCGACTGGGCCTGGACCTGGGCCAAGCCAGGATTGGAGCGTCGCGCCAGGGCGATAGCCTCGGACAGGGTCATGGCCGCAGCGCCCTGAGACGCGGCGACGCAGGCCAGCAAGGTTAGGGCGAGCACGGCGCGCATCGGGCTCACCGGAACGCGACGCCCGGCTTGACGCCGAGCTTCTTGAACACCATCGCGGCGGGGCAAAAGCCAGTGAAGGCGGCCTGCATCATGTTGAGGCCAGCAAAGATCGGAAGGGCGATCCACCAGGGATGAACGAAGTGGGCCAAGGCGACGCCCACCAGAACGACCAAGCCGGCGAAGGCCAGAACCATACGGTCGATCGTCATGATCAACCTCCCTTTTCGGCCGAGGCGTTCGCCTGGGCCAGAGCCTGGTGCGTCCAGGCGACGATCTGGGCAGCGCTCATCAGGCCGGCGGACCGCGCGATGACGACCCCGTCTCGATAAAGCAGCAGGGCCGGAATGCCCGAGACGCCCAGCGCACCGGCGGCCTGCGGTTCGGCTTCGGAATTGAGCTTCAGCAATCGGACCTCCGGCTCGAGCCGAACGGCCGCAGCGGCGTACTGGGGCGCCATCGACCGGCAAGGTCCGCACCAAGGCGCCCAGACATCGACGAGCACTGCGCCGCCGCGGGTCTTGCCGGTGTGCGCGGCCAGTTGCGCGCCGCTCACCTCGACCGGAACGCCGGAGAACAGACGCTCGCCGCAGCGGCCGCACTTGGCCGCCAAGGCGTTTTTGTCTTCCGGGGCGCGATTGGTCGCGCCACAGGCGGGACACACAAGCTGGCGCATCACGACGCCCTTTGCGTCCCGGGCTTGATCTTCCGGATGCCCATCACGTCCAGGGCGAGCTTCTCATAGAACGGTTCGCTCTCGCCGCGCTTGACCTTGGCCAGGAAGTATTTCTCGAACCCGACCTTGGCCAAATGGACCCACTTGCCGCTGGCCGACCAGTTGACGTTGCGCGGCGGGATTTGGGGCTGGGCGACGAAAACCACGCCGCCGTCGCCGAAGTCCGCCAGGCAGATGGCGTTCCAGGTCGCCTCGTGCGTTGCGGGCTTGCCATCCAGGATCTCTTTGAAGTTGTGAGCGATGGCCGTGACCATGCTCTCGATCATGAAGCCGGTCTTGGGCACGCCGACCGGCACAGGGGTCTTGCCGGTCGGGGCGATGGCCACGCAGACACCCAGGGCCATAACGTTTTGGAACGTCGGATTGCGCTGGTGCTTGTCGACCAGAATAAAGCCACGCGGATTGGTCAGGCCCATGACGCCATGCACGGCGGCAACACCCCTGAAGGCCGGCAGCATCATCGAATAGGCAAACGGCAGGTCGTGGGTCGCCTTGACGGCGCCGTCATCGGCCACCTCTTCCACGTGCATCAGGCCCGCTTCGACCGAGGTCACGCGGGCGTTGGTGACCCATTTGATGTGCCGCTGGCGCATCTCGCTCTCCAGCAGGCCCTTCGTGTCGCCCACCCCGTCCAAGCCCAGGTGACCGACATAGGGCTCGGAGGTGACGAAGGTCATCGGCACCCTGTCGCGGATTTTGCGGCGCTTGAGCTCGGTGTCGAGGATCATCGCGAACTCGTAGGCCGGGCCAAAGCACGAAGCGCCCTGCACCGCGCCGACGATGATCGGACCGGGATTTTCCACGAAGCGGTCAAAGGCGGCGGCGGCGGTCTCGGCATGATCGACGTGACAGACCGACTGGGTGAAGCCGCCATGCGGCCCAAGGCCCGCAATCTCGTCGAAGGCCAGCTCCGGCCCGGTGGCGATCACCAGATAGTCGTAGTCGAGCAGCACGCCGTCGGTCAGTTCGAGTTGGTTACGCTCGGGCATGACCTTGGCGGCGCCGACGCCCCGGAAGGCGATGCCCTTTTTCTTGAACACCGGCGGCAATACGACCTCGATGGCTTCGCGCTTGCGCCAATGGACGGCGACCCACGGGTTGGACGGCACGAAGTGGAAGGTGTCGCCCTGCGAGACCACCTCGACTTCCGCCTTTTCGCCGACGGCCTGCTTGATCTCGAAGGCGGCGATGGCGCCGCCTAGTCCGGCTCCCAGAATGACGATGCGCGGCTTGGCCATGAGTTCATTCCTCCCTGAGCCGTTGGCTTGGAGCGGCAAGGTCCGCTCGATCCGATAGCCCGGCGTTGATTCAGATCACTTCGGACGGTGATGACCGGCCCTACGATAATCGCGACAATCCTTGACTGAATATTTGAATAGACGCATATGCGCAACTATGAAATTAGAGCCTCACGCCCTCAAGGCCTCTGCGGACGACGCCTGCGCCCTGCTCAAGGCGCTGGCCAATCCGCATCGGCTGATGATCGTCTGCGCGTTGATTGCCGGCGAGCAGTCGGTTGGCGCGCTGGCCCATCTCTTGGGGGTCCGCGAGACCCTGGCCTCGCAACATCTGGGTCTGCTGCGTCGCGATGGCGTTGTCGGCGCCCGGCGCGATGGCCAGACCATCTATTACGATCTTCGCGGCGGTCAGGCCCGCGCCCTGGTCGAGACCCTGTCGCGCCTGTTCTGCGCGGTACCCGAAGCCGCCGCCTACCCCGCCCCTCTCAAGGAGATGCATTGATGTTTGGATCGCCCAAGACCAAGGACCTCACCGCCCATCAGGTGAAGACCGCCCTCGACGCCCAGGAGATCCTGTTGGTCGATGTGCGCGAGCCGGCCGAGTTCGCCGCCGAGCGCATTCCTGGCGCGGTCAATATTCCGCTCTCGAGCTTTGATCCCAAGGCCCTGCCGGACGCCGGCGGCAAGTCCGTGGTGTTCAGTTGCGGTTCGGGCAAGCGCTCGGCCACTGCCGTGGAGTACTGCCAGAAGGCCGGCCATGCGCTGGACACCCACCTGACCGGCGGGATCACAGCCTGGAAGGCCGCCGGCCTCCCCACCGTCCGCTAGAGCATTTTTCGAGCGAAGTGGTTCCGGTTCGCGTGAAGAACAATGCGTCAAAACAAAAGATTGGAGCTCACGGCCTGACGCAGTCAGGTCGGGAAATGCTCTAGCCGACAATCACAAGACCAACCCCTGGAGCGGACGCCATGATGGCACGGCCCTATCTGATCAGCGCCTTGGGAGTCGCCTTGCTGCTCAGCGCCTGCGGCGTATCCAAGGAAGCTCCGGCGCCGGCCGCCAAGACAGCTCCAGCGGCCGACCGTCTGACCATCCGCGCCCAGACCGTAGCCGACCTCAAGCCGGTTCCCGCCACCCTGACCACACGCGACATGGCCGACGCCCGGGCGCGGATCGCCGGAACCTTGGTGGCGCTGAGCGTCAAGGAAGGCGATGTCGTCCGTCAGGGTCAATTGATTGGCCGGATCAAGGATGACCGGCTGGCGCTGCAGACCGGGGCGTTCGACGCCCAGGTCGCCGCCGCCGCCGCCGAAGCCGCCCGCGCCCGGGCCGACCTGGCCCGCACCCGTGATCTCTTTTCACATCGGGTCTATGCCCAGGCCCGCCTGGATCAGGTGGAGGCCCAAGCCAAGGCCGCCAGCGCCAACCTGACAGCCGCCCGCGCCCAGCGCGGGGCCAGCGCCGAACTTGGCGCCCAGGGCGCGATCCTGGCGCCGGCCTCGGGTCGGGTCCTGGTGGCCAATGTCCCGGTAGGCTCGGTGGTGATGCCCGGCCAATCGGTCGCCAGGATCACCGCGGGTCCTCTGGTCGTGCGCATCGAACTGCCGGAGGGCCAGGCGCGGGCCCTGAAGGTCGGCGACCCCGTGGACCTGGCCGCCGACGACCTCCGCGGCGTCGCCGCGCGCGGATCCATCACCCAGATCTATCCTTCGATCACCAGCGGCCAGGTTACCGCCGACGTCACCGCGCCCAACCTGCCCAGCGACCTGATCGGCCAGCGCGTGCGCGCTGCCGTCAAGATCGGCGAGCGTAAGGCGATCATCATTCCCCGGCGTTATGTCGCCACCCGTTTCGGCGTCGACTATGCGCGGCTGGTCGGGGCTGATGGCGTGATCTCGGAATCACCCATCCAGACCCGCGGTGCCGCCTCACCCGACGCCGTCGAGATCCTGTCGGGCCTGCGCCTCGGCGACATCCTGACCCCGGCAGAGGCCGCCCGATGAACCTGGGCCTCTCGGGTCGCCTGACCAAGGCGTCGATCAAGTCGCCGCTGACGCCGCTGATCCTGCTGGCGGCGATCGCCGTGGGCCTGCTGGCCCTGATTTCGATCCCCCGCGAGGAGGAGCCGCAGATCAGCGTGCCCATGGTCGACATCATGGTCGCCGCGCCCGGCCTGCGCGCCCCCGACGCCATCGAACTGGTTGGCAAGCCGCTGGAGACGATCGTCAAGAGCGTCGCCGAGGTCGAACACGTCTATACTTTTGCCGACGACAATCAGGTGATGGTCACAGCCCGCTTCAAGGTCGGGGTCGATCCTGACGCCGCAGCCGTGCGCATCCACGAGAAGATCCGCGCCAACTATGACCGCATTCCCGCTGGCATAGCAGAACCCCTGATCCAGACGCGCGGCATCAACGACGTGCCCAGCCTGGTGCTGACCCTGTCGCCCAAGCCCGGCGCCGCCGGCCAATGGACCGATCAGGCCCTGCATGAGCTGGCCGGCAAGCTGAGGACCGAGGTGGCCAAGGTCGACGACGTCGGCCTGACCTTCATCGTCGGCGGACGGCCCGAGGAGATCCGCATCGCGCCCGATCCGGCGCGCCTGGCCCAGCACGGCGTGTCGCTTGGCGCTTTGATGGACACCGTGCGTCAGGCCACCCGCGCCTTCCCAGCCGGCCAGATCCGGGGCGGCGGCCAGACGATCGACGTCACGGCCGGCCGCAGCATGACTAGCACGGTTGATATTGGCCTTCTGGCCCTGCCGTCCGCGAGCGGCCAGGCGGTCTTTGTCCGAGACGTCGCCGATGTCATCCAGGGTCCTCGCGAGGATCAGGCCCGCGCCTGGCGCTATGCCCGCGTCGATGGCGGCTGGAGCCAGGCGCCGGCGGTCAGCCTGGCCATCGCCAAGCGCAAGGGCGCCAACGCGGTCGTCGTTTCGCAGGCGGTGCTGGCGCGGGTCGAAGCCCTGAAGGGGTCTTTGCTCCCCGATAGCCTGGATGTCGCCGTGACCCGCGACTATGGCGCCACGGCAAACGAGAAGGCCAACGAGCTGCTGTTTCACCTGGGCTTGGCCACCCTGTCGATCGTGGTCTTGATCGGCCTGGCCATCGGCTGGCGCGAGGCGGCGGTGACCGCCGTGGTCATCCCGACCACCATCCTGCTGACCCTCTTCGCCTCCAACCTGATGGGCTACACCATCAATCGGGTCAGCCTGTTTGCCTT
This sequence comes from Caulobacter sp. DWR3-1-2, assembly GCF_049896225.1. Taxonomy (NCBI): domain Bacteria; kingdom Pseudomonadati; phylum Pseudomonadota; class Alphaproteobacteria; order Caulobacterales; family Caulobacteraceae; genus Caulobacter; species Caulobacter sp. DWR3-1-2. Next base: position 41,400 of record NZ_JAFCTW010000003.1, read on the forward strand.
GATCTTCTCGATCGGCATCCTGGTCGACGACGCCATCGTCATGATCGAGAACATTGCGCGACATTGGGCGATGGCCGACGGCCGAAGCCGGATCGATGCGGCGGTCGACGCGGTGGCGGAGGTCGGCAATCCGACCGTGGTCGCCACCCTGACGGTGGTCTCGGCCCTGCTGCCGATGCTTTTCGTCTCGGGCCTCATGGGCCCCTACATGGCTCCGATCCCGGTCAACGCCTCGGCGGCCATGGTGTTCTCATTCTTCGTCGCCGTGGTCATCGCGCCCTGGCTGATGGTGCGTTTCGCCCGCAAGACGCTAAACGCCGACGGCCATGGCGCCAAGGGCGGCCACGACGGTGGCGGCAAGCTTGGCGGACTCTATCGCCAGGTCGCGGGCCGGGTCATCGCCACGCGCAAGAGCGCCTGGACCTTCCTGATCGGCGTGGGCCTAGCCACCCTGCTGGCCTGCGCCATGTTCGCCACCAAGACCGTGACGGTGAAACTGCTGCCGTTCGACAACAAGTCGGAGCTGCAGGTGGTGTTGGACATGCCGGAGGGAACCTCGCTGGAGGCCACGGCCCGAGCCTTGTCCGACGCGGCGGTGATCACCCGCGCCCTGCCCGAGGTCACGGCGATCGACGCCTATGCGGGCACGGCCTCGCCTTTCAATTTCAACGGCCTGGTGCGCCACTACTATCTGCGCAATCGCCCCGACCAGGGCGATCTATCGGTCGCCTTGGCCGAAAAGGGCGGGCGCAAGCGCTCCAGCCACGCCGTGGCGCTGGACCTGCGCGAGCGGCTGGCCAAGGTTGTGCTGCCGGGCGGGGCCTCGATCAAGGTGGTCGAGGCCCCGCCCGGACCGCCGGTGATGGCCACCCTGCTGGCCGAGATCTATGGTCCCGACGCCAAGACGCGGCGCGCCGTGGCCGAACGCGTCAAGGCCGCCTTCAAGTCCGTGCCCTACATCGTCGATATCGACGACAGCTACGGCCAGCCTCGGCCCGGCCTGCGCCTGATTCCCGACCGCGATCGCCTGGAGGCCCTGAAGGTCAATGACCGCGAGGTCCTGGACTCGATCAGCGCGGCTTTTGGCGGTCAGGTGGTCGGCTACGCCCATCGCGGCGAGGGGCGCGATCCCCTGGAGATTTCGGTGCGCCTGCCGCAGTCGGCGCGCAGCTGGGGCGAAGGTCTGGCATCCCTGCCCGTGGCCCAGAGCCAGGGTGGCCGGCTCGTGGCGCTGGGCGAGGTGGTCACCGCCACCCAGGAGGCCGGATCGACCCACATCTTCCGCCGCGACGGCCGCGACGTCGATATGATCATGGCCGAACTGGCCGGCGCCTACGAGGCGCCGATCTACGGGATGATGGCGGTCGATAAGGCGATCAAGACCGCCGACTGGGGCAATCTGCAAAGGCCCGACATTCGCATGAACGGCCAGCCGACCGACGAGAGCAAGCCGACCGTGCTCTGGGACGGTGAGTGGGAAATCACCTGGGTGACTTTCCGCGACATGGGCGCGGCCTTCGGGGTGGCGATCCTTGGCATCTATGTGCTGGTCGTCGCCCAGTTCAAGAGCTTCCGCCTGCCGCTGGTGATCCTGACGCCGATCCCCCTGACCCTGGTCGGCATCGTCATCGGCCACATCCTGTTCAAGGCGCCCTTCACCGCCACCTCGATGATCGGCTTCATCGCCCTGGCGGGGATCATCGTGCGCAATTCGATCCTGCTGGTGGACTTCATCCGCCACAGCCAGACCGGCGATCGGCCGCTGCGCGAGGTGTTGCTAGAAGCTGGAGCGATCCGCTTCAAGCCGATCGTTCTGACCGCCCTGGCGGCCATGATCGGCGCGGCGGTGATCCTGTTCGACCCGATCTTCCAGGGCTTGGCGATCTCGCTGCTGTTTGGCTTGGCCTCATCGACGGTGCTGACCGTGCTGGTGATTCCCGCCCTCTACATCGTCCTGCGCGATGACGACCGCCCGCAGGTTCCCAAGGAGTCGACATGACGAGCTTGGACATCGATATCGGCATCGCCTCGCCGGAACGCCAGGCCATCACCGAGGGGCTCTCGCACCTGCTGGCCGACAGCTACACACTGTACCTGAAGACCCACAACTATCATTGGAACGTCACGGGTCCGATGTTCCAGACCCTGCACACCATGTTCATGACCCAGTACACCGAGCTGGGCTTGGCGGTCGATGACATCGCCGAACGGATCCGCACCCTCGGCCATCCCGCCCCGGGCAGCTACGCGGCCTTCGCCAGGCTCTCCAGCATCGCCGAGGAGGACGCCGTCCCGCCGTCGCGCGAGATGATCATCAATCTGGCCAAGGGACACGAAACCGTGACGCGCACGGCCCGAGGGATCTTCCCGATCGCCAAGGCGGCTAGCGACGAGCCGACCTGTGACCTGCTGACACAGCGCATGCAGGTCTCGGAAAGACCGCCTGGATGCTGCGCAGCCTTCTCGACCCGGCCTAGACGACAGGCAGGGCGGTCACCGTCGGCGTCCGCCCAACGCCCTCTTGAACCTCTCTGCGTATCTTCTAAATTAAGCACATGAGCAAGCTCGCCCTCTCTTCGCCGGTCGATGATGTCCAGGATCTCGCCGCCAGCGCCCATGCCGCCGCGCGTTTGCTCAAGCTCCTGGCCAGCGAGCAGCGCCTGCTCATCCTCTGTCGTCTGATCGATGGGGAGGCCTCGGTCGGCGATCTGGCGGTCCATGTTGGAATGGCCCAGTCGGCGACCTCCCAGCACCTTGCCAAGATGCGCGCCGAGGGCTTGGTTGCCACCCGGCGGGAAGCCCAGAACATCTTCTATCGACTGGCCGATCCCGCCGCGATGCGCGTGCTTGAGACGCTGTGCGAGGTCTATCGCGGGGTTGGGACGCGCTGAGCCTCGATCACGACCTCATGCCGTCGTGGTCTTCCAGGCCACATAGGCCGCGACCATCAGCACAAGGGCGGCGAACAACCTGCGCGCCAGCAACGCGCGCCCAGCCAGAAGTCCCGCGCCGCGCACGCCTAGGGCGCCTCCGCCCAGTCCGCCCAGGACAAAGAGACCCGCGACGGGCCAGTCGATCAGTCCGGAGGCGGCATAGTTCAGCGAGGTGGCCGCGCCAAACAGCGAGACCGACAGCAGCGATGAGGCCGTGGCGCTGGCCAGGGTCATGCCTGTAGCCGCTATCAATCCGGGTACAATCAGAAACCCGCCGCCGATCCCGAAAAATCCGGCGGCAAGGCCCGTCAGCACGCCCAGCGGCGCCAGCTTTAGCATCAGGCTCACGCTGATATGGACCAGCGGATCGCCCTCGGACTTGGGGCGACGCATCATCGATAGGGCAATCGCCGCCATCGCGACGGCGAACCACAGTAACAGGCGCTGTCCATCGACAGCCTTGGCCAGGGTCGAGCCCAGGAAGGAGCCGATCAGTCCGGCTCCGGCGAAGACGCTCGCACACGGCCATTTGACGCGCCCTCCCCGGCCATGGCCCACCAGATTAAGCCCGGCATTGACCGCAACCGCCGCGGCCGATGTTCCAATCGCCACGTGGGGATCGTGGACACCAACGACATAGAGCAGCAATGGGGTGGCGAGCACCGACCCGCCGCCGCCGAACAGACCCAGCAGCGCGCCGACGACGACGCCGCTCATCAGGGCCGAAACGATCATGAACAAGGACATACGGCCAACTCGACGGGACTTGTATATTCATATATTCGCATATAAGTACTCTGTCGATAGGAAACCCGAGAGTATGTGATGCGCGAGCCGCCCCCTTCGCCCGACGCTGCCGTGAACAAGGCGAGATCGATTATCGAACAGGCGCTGGCCGCACCCGTCTCGCGACCGCTGGTGCAAGCCTTCTTCGACGAGGCGACCTCCACGGTCAGCTATGTCGTGCGTGACCCCACCTCATCGGCTTGCGCCATCATCGACAGCGTCCTGGACTATGACGCGGCTTCAGGTAGGACCGCCGAGCGGTCGGCCGACGCACTCATCGCCCATGTCAAGAATCAGGGGCTCACGGTCGTCTGGCAGTTGGAGACCCACGCCCACGCCGACCACCTGTCGGCCGCGCCCTATCTGCAAGGCGCTCTGGGCGGTCGCCTGGCGATCGGCGAGCATATCGTCGACGTTCAAAGCACGTTCGGAAAACTGTTCAATGCGGGACCCGACTTTGCTCGCGATGGCCGGCAGTTCGATCATCTGCTCAAGGACGGTGAGACGTTTTCGATTGGCGAGTTACGGGCCATCGCCCTGCATGTGCCCGGCCACACCCCGGCCTGCATGGCCTATGTGATCGGCGATGCGATCTTCGTCGGCGACACCCTGTTCATGCCCGACTACGGCACCGCCCGCTGCGACTTCCCGGGCGGCGATGCGGCGACGCTGTTCGCCTCGATCTTGCGTCTGCTGGCGCTTCCCGACAAAGCCCGCGTCTTCTTGTGTCACGACTACAAGGCGCCGGGCCGTGACGTCTTTGCCTGGGAGACCACGATCGGCGCTCAACGCCGAGACAACATCCATGTTCACGCGGGCGTTAGCCAGGCTGAGTTCGTGGCGCTGCGCGAGGCGCGCGACCGAACCATGGACATGCCCAGGCTGATCCTGCCTTCCGTCCAGGTGAACATGCGCGGCGGCCATCTTCCAGAGCCGGAAGACAACGGCGTGCGTTACCTAAAGATCCCCCTCAACGCCGTTTGATGAGCGCCATGACCAAACTTCTCGCCATCGTGGCCCCCTGACCGCCGGGCCCATCGCCGCCCATGCCGATCCGACCCGCGTCATGGTCCGGGTCCAGGCGCTCGACGCCAAATTCATCGGCGATCACATGGGCGGGGTTGCGGTCACGCTGAAGGACGCGCGCACCGGGGCGGGTCTGGCCAATGGCTTGACCAAGGGCGGAACGGGCGACAACCAACGGATCATCCGGGCGCCCAGAACGCGCGGCGGCGGCGTGACCGACAGCGCGACCGCCGGCTTCGAAGCCGTCTTGGATCTGAAAGAGCCGACCCTTGTGCGGGCCGAGGCGGCGGGTCCGATGGGCAAACCGCGCGCCTCCATCCGTGTGACGTCCGAACTCTGGGTCATACCTGGGCGTGACATCCTGGGCGACGGCTGGATCCTCACCCTGCCGGGCCTGGTTGTCGAACCGGCGGCGTCATCGACACCGGAGGGCGCCGTGACCATCACGGCGAAAGTCGCCTTGATGTACGGCTGTCCCATCGAGAAGGGCGGCCGTGGGACGCGGCCAATTAGTCCTGGGTCTGCTGAGCCTGAGGCTTCATGAACATCTCCGAGGTGGGGGTGAACTCCACCATCCGGCCCAGATACATGAGGCCGGTATTGTCGGAGATGCGCGCGGCCTGGCCCAGGTTGTGGGTGACGATGACGATGCATCTCGTCTTGGAACCAGACCTCGACAGGCGTGCCGGACGTCAGGCCAGATTGAATACGCGCCAGCGCCCCTGCGAAGCCTTCAACAGCCTCATCGACGAGCCAGACCGCATCAAATCCATCGGACATCGCCAATGGGCCAAAGGTTCACGCTAGGGGCGATTGGTATAAGATCAATTGGGTAACCCTCGGCCCGATGCCGTCAGCCATGCCGACAAATGAAAAGAGCGCCGGCGATAAACAGCGCTCTTTATGGAACGAAAAACCTTTTATTTCAGAGACCTATGCTGACTTTCTGATAGTCTGCGATAGCCCTAAAACGATGCCCCGTCATTCCCATTCAATCGTCCCGGGCGGCTTTGACGTAACGTCATAGACGACCCGATTGACCCCCCGGACTTCGTTGATGATCCGAGTGGCGGTCTTGCCCAACACATCCCACGGGAACTCGAAAAAGTCGGCGGTCATGCCGTCGGTCGAGGTCACGGCGCGCAGGGCCAGCACGTTCTCGTAGGTGCGGGCGTCGCCCATGACCCCTACCGTTTTCACGGGGAGGAGAACGGCGAAGGCCTGCCAGATCTGGTCATAGAGGCCTGCCTTGCGGATCTCGTCGAGATAGATGGCGTCGGCCTGCTGGAGCACATCGACCTTCTCGGGGGTAATGTCGCCCGGGATGCGGATCGCCAGACCTGGACCGGGGAACGGATGACGGCCGACGAAGGCCGGCGCCAGACCCAGCTCGACGCCCAGGGCGCGCACCTCGTCCTTGAACAGCTCGCGCAGCGGCTCGACCAGCTTCAGCTTCATGAAATCCGGCAGGCCGCCGACATTGTGGTGGCTCTTGATCACCGCCGAGGGGCCGCCGCGCGCCGAGACGCTCTCGACCACGTCGGGATAGAGGGTGCCCTGGGCCAAGAAGTCGGCGCCGTCGATCTTGGCGGCCTCGCGATCGAAGATGTCGATGAACTTGCCGCCGATGATCTTGCGCTTGGTCTCCGGATCGCTGACCCCGGCCAAGGCGCCCAGGAACTCGTCGCCGGCGTCCACATGGACCAGCGGGATATTGTAGTGGTCGCGGAACAGGGTCACCACCTGCTCGGCCTCGTTGTGACGCAGCAGGCCCGTGTCGACGAACACGCAGGTCAGCTGGTCGCCGATCGCCTCGTGGATCAGCACGGCGGCCACCGAGCTGTCGACGCCGCCCGACAGGCCGCATATCACCTTGCCGGTCCCGACCTGTTCGCGGATCTTGCCGACCATCTCCTGGCGGAAGGCGGCCATGGTCCAGTCGCCCTTCAGGCCGGCCAGCTTGAGGAAGTTGCGATAGATCTGGGCCCCGTTGACGGTGTGCACCACCTCGGGGTGGAACTGGACGCCGTAGATCTTGCGGGCGTCATTGGCGATGGCGGCGAACGGCGCGCCGGTCGAGGTGGCTATCACCTCGAAGCCTTCGGGAATGGCGGTGACGCGGTCGCCGTGGCTCATCCAGACGGTTTCCAGTTGACCCACACCGGCCAGACCCTCGAACAGCGGGCTGTCCTTGCCCACGGTCAGTTCCGCGCGCCCGAATTCGCCGGCATGGCCGCCCTCGACTTGGCCGCCCAGCACGTCGCACAGCAATTGTTCGCCATAGCAGACCGCCAACAGCGGCACGCCAATCTCGAACAGCTTCTTGCCGATGCGGGGGCTGTCGGCCTCCAGCACGCTGGCGGGACCACCCGACAGAATGATGGCCGAGGGGGCGTAGTCGTCGACCAGGGCCTCGGCCTTGTCGAACGGGTGGATTTCGCAATAGACGCCCGCCTCGCGCACCCGACGGGCGATCAGCTGGGTCACCTGGCTGCCGAAATCGACGATCAGGACGCGCTGGTGGTGGGTTTCAGTGGTCATGCGCGGGTCCTTTTCAGTGTCGTCATTCGGTGTCGGATCCCCTGCCCCGGCGGGAGAAGACTAGGCCGTGCGTTCCATTACCGCAGTGAAGAAGCCGTCGGTGCCGGCGCCCTTGGGCGTCAGGCGCAGATGGCCCTGCGGAGTGAGGTATTGCTGCACGCCGTCCAGCGTAATCGGCACGGTGGAGAAGCCCGGATGGCGTTCGAGGAAAGCCGCGACGCGGTCCTCGTTCTCCTCGACCAGCAGCGAACACGTCACATAGATCAGTCGACCGCCCACCTTCACGAAGTCGGCCGCATCGGTCAGCACCGCGTCCTGCTCGATCTGGCGCTTGGCCAGCTGATCGGGCGACAGCCGCCACTTGGCGTCCGGGTGACGGCGCCACGTGCCCGAGCCCGTGCAGGGCGCGTCGACAAATACCAGGTCCAGCTTGCTCTCCAGACCTTTCAGCGGCTCGCCCTCGATCGGCGAGCGGATTTGCAGATTGCGCACCCCGGCCCGTTGCGAGCGGCGGATGGTGTCGGCCAGCCGGCGGGGGTCGCTGTCGTGAGCGTAGATCTGGCCGCTGTTGCCCATGGCGGCTGCCAGGGCCAGGGTCTTTCCCCCGCCCCCGGCGCAGAAATCAAGCACCTGCTTGCCCTTGATCGGACCTGCCGTGGCGGCGGCGATCTGCGAGCCCAGGTCCTGGACCTCGAACCAGCCCCTGGAGAAGGCCGGCACGGCCTCGACAGACGGAGTACGGTCAGCGGCTTGCGGCGCAGGAATGCGGAAGGCCGCCTCAAGCACGCCAGCGGGCTCGGCGCCGATGGCGGCTACGGCCTTGGCGCCGCGCGGCACGTCGGTCTTAAGAAAGTTGATGCGGAGGTCGACCGGCGCGCGTTGCGACAGCGCCGCCATCTCGGCCGCCCGGTCTTCGCCCAGGGCGCGGTTCAGGAAGGGCTCCAGCCAGTCAGCATAGTCGCCGGCGATGGCGGCGGGCGCCTCGGCGATCGACCGCGGCGACGCGATGGCGGCCAGTTCGACCTCGGTCAGGACGCCGGGTCCATGCTCTTCGCCGACCGCCTCGGCGATGCGCTCGACGGACCAGGCCCAGTCGTGGGCCAGCACGCCCAGCACCACGCCGCGAACACTGTCGTCGCCCATCATCCAGCCCAGCGAGCGCTTGCGGCGCAGGGCGTCCAGCGCCAGGCCGGAGACGAAGGCCCGATCCTTCGAACCGGCATAGCGGGCGCTCTCGCCCCAGCGCTTCAGCGCCATCCGTACAGGGAAATGGCGCGTCTCGATCTCGGTGAGAACCTCGATCGCCGCTGTCAGTCTACCGCCGTCACGCATGTTGTTTTCAGATCACCAAGGCCGCCAGGATCAGGCCAATGCCGACCAGGGAAGCAAGCCAGACCAGCGAGCGGATGACCGGCACGCCGAAGGCATAGAGAAAGACATAGACTACCCGCGCGCCGACATAGAGCGCGGCGCCGCCGCAGGTCAGCGTTCCGAGCCGGCCGCCCAGATAGGCGACGAGCACGGCCACAGCGAAAAACGGAAAGGTTTCGCGGAAATTGGCGAAGGCGCGTTGCAGGCGCCCAGCCATTCCCGTGAGCTCCACCGGCGTATCGCGGGGACCGACATTCCACTTGAGACCGCGCTGCGGCTGGGCCGCGGCGCTCGCCCACAACAGGTGGACGAGGCCGATCACCACGGCTGCCGCCAGCATCTGGAGTTCGAAGGCCATCCGCACGGCTCTAAACCGCGCTCGGATAGTTGGGCGCTTCCCGCGTGATCATCACGTCGTGGACGTGGCTTTCACGCAGGCCGGCGCCGGTGATCCGCACGAAGCGAGCCCGCTTCTGGAACTCGGCGATGTCAGGCGCGCCGACATAGCCCATGGCCGCCCGCAGACCGCCCACCAGCTGGTGAAGCACCGGAGCGATGGCGCCCTTGAACGGCGTCTGGCCTTCAATACCTTCGGGAACCAGCTTGAAGCTGTCGGTGACTTCCTTCTGGAAGTAGCGGTCGGCCGAGCCGCGCGCCATGGCCCCCACCGAGCCCATGCCGCGATAGCTCTTGTACGAGCGGCCCTGGTAGAGGAACACCTCGCCGGGAGCCTCCTCGGTGCCGGCGAACATTGACCCCAGCATGGCGGTCGAGGCCCCGGCCGCGATGGCCTTGGCCAGGTCGCCCGAATATTTGATGCCGCCGTCGGCGATGACGGGCGTTCCGCTCTCTCTGGCGGCGCGGACGGCCTCCATGATCGCGGTCAATTGCGGTACGCCCACGCCAGCGACGATGCGAGTGGTGCAGATGCTGCCTGGACCAATGCCGACCTTGACCGCGTCGGCGCCGGCGTCGATCAGGGCGCGCGCAGCGTCGTAGGTGGCGATATTGCCGGCCACGATCTGCACGCGGTTGGCTTCGCGCTTAAGTCGGGAGACCGCCGCCGTCACCTGGCTTGAGTGGCCGTGGGCCGTGTCGATGACGACCACATCGACGCCAGCGTCGACGAGACCCATCGAACGCTCAAAGCCGACGTCGCCGACCGTGGAAGCCGCGCCAACCAGCAGGCGGCCCTTGTCGTCCTTGGCGGCCAGCGGGTGGGCCTGGGCCTTCTCGATATCCTTGACGGTGATCAGGCCGACGGCATGGAAGCCGTCGTCGACGACGATCAGGCGCTCGATCTTGTGCTTGCGCAGCAGCTCGCGCGCCTCGCGCGGATCGACGCCTTCACGCACCGTGATCAGGTTCTCGCGGGTCATGATCGCCGAGGCCGGGACCTTGTCGTCGCCTTCGAAACGCATGTCGCGGTTGGTCAGGATGCCGACCAGCTTGCCCGAGCCACGCTCGACCACCGGGAAACCCGAGATCTTGCGGCGGGCCGTGATCTCGCGGACCTCGGCCAGGGTGGTGTCTGGGTGGATGGTCAGCGGATTGATGACCATGCCGCTTTCATAGCGTTTCACTTCGCGCACGTGGTCGGCCTGTTCATCGACCGTCATGTTGCGGTGCAGGATGCCCATGCCGCCGGCCTGAGCCATGGCGATGGCGAGGCGGCTTTCGGTCACGGTGTCCATCGCGGCGGACACGAGCGGGATGTTCAGACTGATTTCACGCGTGAATTTGGTCTCGGTCGTCACCTGGGTGGGCATGACGTCGGACGGACCGGGTTCGAGCAAAACGTCGTCGAAGGTGAGCCCTTCGCGAATCTCCATTGGAGTCTCCATTTTGCGAGCCGCGTATAGCTACGGGAGGCGGCCGTGTCGACCCGCTTGGCCGTGAAGGACGCGAATTCCGCTCACCCTTCGGGGTGAAAGGCGACGGAAAGTCGCTCCGCGAGCTCCCGCAGCCGCCGATCACCTGTCCATAGCCTCGCGTCAGTCGTCAGCCTTACGGCCGCCAGGAGGTGAGCGTCCACATAGCCTACGCCCTCGCCGTGGAGGCTATGGGCTTCGATGAAACCCAACACCTCTTCGTCTCGCGCTTGGGCGGCCTGCGGCAACTGCGTGAGGGCTTCCAGAACCTCGCGCCGATTCCGCAGGTTGCCGAGCGCCAGCTCACCGACCACGAAGGGATGCGAGATCACCCGTCCGTCTTCAAGCAACCGCGTCAGCATGAGGTTCGATGTTCGGAGATGATCGATCCAGACCGACGTGTCGACGAGGATCACGCCGGTTCGGGCCGCCGACGAGGAACGCTTGCGACATCGGGCTCGCTTCCGCCAAGGCGAGCGAGGCGACGCGCGCTTTCACGTTCCACCAAGGCTTTCAGGGCCTCGCGGACCAGCGCGGTCTTTTCTTCGATGCCTGTGAGCGCGGTCGCTCGCGCCAAGAGATCGTCATCGAGCGCTAGGGTGGTTCGCATCGTCAGTTCCACGTTCGCATGAAATATGACATCAAACGATGCGAAAATCCATGCTTAACGATCAGCGCCCCTTGAACCCCGTCGCGACCAGAAAGACCTCGGAGCTGTCGCTGCGGCTGGCCTTGGGCTTGAAGTGCACGACCTTGGTGAAGTTCTTCTTCAACTGGGCGATCACCGCCGCCGTCTCGCCGCCTTGAAAGGCCTTGGCGACGAAGGCGCCGCCTGGTTTGAGCACCTCGATCGCGAAATCGGCGCCGATCTCGATCAGGCCGACAATGCGCAAGTGATCGGTCTCGCGATGGCCGACGGTATTGGGCGCCATGTCGGACATAACCAAGTCCGGCGCGCCACCCAACAACTCCAGCATCTTGGGCGGACAGGCCGGGTCGGTGAAGTCCATTTCCAGGATATGCGCGGGCGCGACGGGATCGACCGGCAGCAGATCGACGCCGACGATGTCGGTAACCCCGCGCTCCGTGGCCATCTGCAGCCACCCACCCGGCGCGCAGCCCAGGTCGATGACGCGGGCGCCCTTCTTGAAGAAGTGGTGCTTGTCGTCGATCTCGCTGATCTTGAAGGCCGCGCGGCTGCGATACCCTAGGGCCCGGGCCTTGGCCGAGAACGGGTCGTTGATCTGCCGCTCCAGCCAGGCCTGCTGCGAAGGCGTACGACCAAAGGCGGTCTTCAGGCGCGCCGGCTTGGCCCGGCCGCCGTCATTGCCGCCGGCGGGCGGCTTGACCATGCGCTTGCGGGGGGGCTCGTCGTTCATGGGTTCACCGTCTCGGGCCTGGAGCGACCCGCGCCGCCGCGCCGACGCCGGCGCGGCTTCTTCTGCTGGTCGGACATCAGGGACATCAGAAGCCCCTCTCTAAGCCCCCGATCGGCGACACGCACGCGAGAACACGGCCAAAGCTCTTGAACAGCCTGCAAAATCGCCGCGCCAGCCAGGACGAGGTCGGCGCGGTCGGCGCCGATACAGGGCTCCAAGGCGCGTTCCTTGGCTGTCAGAGTCAGCAGCCGATCGGCCGCCGCCTCGCATTCGTGACGGTGCATCCACAGGCCGTCGACCACGTTGCGATCATAACGCGGCAGACCCAAATGCAGGCCCGCCAGGCTGGTGATGGCGCCGGACGTGCCGACCATGTGGGCCCGGCCACTTTCGAACAGGGCGCGCATCGGTTCGGCGTGCGGGAAGGCTTCGATCCTGCCCTTGACCTCATCGACCATGGCCCGGAACCAGCCCTCCTCCACTCGCTCGCCCTCGGGAAAGCGCTCGGCCAGGGTGACCACGCCGATCGGAATCGACAGCCAGGCCTTGATCGGCAGCCTCCAGGCGGCGAATTGCCGAGGCTTGGCGTCGAGCCCGCCTCCTTTGAGATCAACCCAGGACAGCTCGGTCGATCCGCCGCCGACATCGACGACCAACGCCGCCTCGGCCTCGCGGTCGAACAGGCTCATGCAGCCGGCCACCGACAGTTGGGCTTCTTCCTTCGGCGTGATGATCTCCAGGCGCAAGCCGGTCTCCTCGGCCACGCGGCGCACGAAATCGGGACCATTGGTCGCGCCCCGACAGGCCTGTGTCGCGACGGCCTTGATCCGAAGAACCTTGCGACGGCGAATCTTCTCGGCGCAGACCTTCAAGGCCGCCATCGAGCGGTCCATCGCCTCCTCGGACAGGCGGCCGCTCCGTGAAAGCCCCTCACCTAGCCGGACGATCCGGGAATAGGCCTCGACGACGCGAAATCCTCGTGGGGACGGGGTCGCCACCAGCAGGCGGCAATTGTTCGTTCCGAGGTCGAGCGCCGCATAGCACGACTGCTCGCCTGGCGGCCGGCGCCTGCCCGAGCCTTGAGGCTGAGGCGCGCCGGGCGCTACCTGCGCCTCCGACATGGTTGTTCCACCTTGTCTCGCAGACGATTCGAACCGAACCGCCTCACTTCAAGAGCCAGCATAGCAACGGGATTCCCCAGCCGAAAGGCGTCGCCTTGTTATCCGCCAACGGAACTCTACGTTCAGCTTCTGGTCAGAAGACTCGGATTAGGCTGCACGCATGAATTCGAGATTTGCCAAGTTCGCGATCGGCCAAGTGGTCAAACACCGGATCTTCCCGTTTCGGGGCGTGGTGTTCGACGTCGATCCCGTGTTCGCCAACACCGAGGAGTGGTGGAATTCCATTCCCGAGGACATCCGGCCGACCAAGGACCAGCCGTTCTACCATCTGTTGGCTGAAAATGACGACAACACCTATGTCGCCTATGTCTCCGAGCAGAACCTGCTGGCCGACCAGACGGGGGACCCCGTGGGCCACCCCCAGGCTGCGGTGATCTTCGAGAGTTTCGATCGGGGCGCCTACAAGCTTCGCCCCCGAATTTCTCACTAGACGCAACGTCTCTGCCGACGACCGCCGGCTATCGCGCAATTCCGAAGGGAATTTGCCGTTGGGCGGGCGTAATCTCCGCGGATGAGCGCGGATGGTTTTAGCGGCGGCCCGCCCCCAGGGGCGAGGCTTGATTGGACAATCGACCAAGGCTGGGAAAGTTACACCCAGGCCGAGCACGACGTCTGGATCACACTTTACGAACGCCAGACCGCATTGCTGCCAGGGCGGGCCTGCGACGAATTCCTGCGCGGCCTCGACGCCCTTGACCTGCACCGATCCGGCATCCCTGACTTCCATAGGATCAACGAGGAACTGCAACGCCTGACCGGCTGGAGCGTGGTGGCCGTGCCGGGCCTGGTGCCCGATGACGTGTTCTTCGACCACCTGGCCAACCGCCGCTTCCCCGCCGGCCAGTTCATCCGCAAGGCGGACCAACTGGACTATCTGAAGGAGCCGGACATTTTCCACGATGTCTTCGGCCACGTGCCGATGCTGACGGACCCAGTGTTCGCCGACTACATGCAGGCCTATGGCCAAGGCGGCCAGCGGGCGCTCAGTCTGGGACGTTTGGCCAATCTCGCTCGGCTCTACTGGTACACGGTCGAGTTCGGGCTGATCGAAACCGAGGCTGGCCTGCGCATCTACGGGGCAGGAATCGTCTCGTCGCGTACCGAATCGCTGTTCGCCCTGGAAAGCGCCTCGCCCAATCGGCTGGGGTTCGATCTCGAGCGGGTGATGCGCACGCCTTATCGGATCGACGATTTCCAGCAGGTCTATTTCGTCATTCCATCGATCCAGTCCTTGCAGGCGGTCACCCTGCGCGATTTCGCCCCGCTCTATGATCGGCTGGCCGGCGCCGCCGACCTCGGCATCGCCGAGATCATCAGCGCCGACCGGGTGATCACTACCGGCAGCCAGGCCTATGCGAAGGCCGGAGGGCTCTTGGCCTCAGCGGGCGACTGATCGCCCCTGAGGCCAAACAGCAGGCGCACGCCTGGAATCCGCCTCACGATCTCGTAGGTCGCGAAACAGCCCGCGAAAGTGAAGACGATCAGAATCAAGGCCTCAAAAGGCTGGGGCAAACCCAGCTTGGCCAGATGGTGAGCCATCACCACAATCAAGGTCTGGTGCACGAGGTAGAACGGGAAGACGCCCACCGTAAGGTAGCGAAGGATGGGCCCGCCCCGGTTGAGATACTTGGCGCCGAACCCCAGGATCGCGGCGATCGCGCACCACGTGTCGGTCGTGTAGACGAAGCGCATCGCCCAACGCAGACCTTCCGGCGGGATCGGCGTGCCGGCGCGATAGACCCAGGCATAGGTCGCCCATCCGGCATAGGCCGCGACCGCCAGGCCCAAGGCAAGCCAACGCGCGGCGATCAGGCGTTCGCGAAGAACCTCCGACTTGGCCAAGCCAAAGCCGAGCAAGAAAGCCGAGAACGACACGGCGTGCACATAGTGGTCACCGACCAGGGCATGGGTTTCGCCGTAGCGCGGATAGAGCAAGGCGCGAACGAGGCCAAGAAACACGATGGGCCACAGGATCAGGCCAGGGCCGTTCAACACGCGTTCGGCGGCGGCTTGCAGGTGCTCGCCCAACCGGCGCCAGATCAGCAGCAGGCCGGCCAGCACGAGGGTGTAGAACAGCAGATAGGCCACGAACCACATATGGTTCCAGGTCGGGGTGGTCAGGCAGCCGTCCGCCGAACACCAGTGACCAGACCCCGTGACATACTTGATCCAGAAATCTCCGTAGGAGAAGGCCGAGCCAGGCCCCGCCGAGTGGGCCGCCGCGTACTCGACGACCTGGTAGTAGGACTGCGGCGGCACGATCACGAACATGGCAAACAGCAGCGGCGGCAGGAGGCGCGCCATCCGCGCCCCGGTCAATTTACCTACCGTCGTCTTGTCTGCCATGAACCGGGTCGCCGCTCCGGAGACCAGAAACAGCAGAGTCAACCGCCAAGGATTGGTCACGAACATCGCCAATTCCAGGGTCTCAACGGGATGAGGCGACTTCACGTGCCACTCCCAGGGCACGTAGAACATGCCGACGTGATACAGAATCAGCAGGAAGAACGCACTGACCCTAATCCAGTCAAGATCGTATCGGCGGGTCGGGGTTGAGACGGTCGTGGTCATGAGGGCACCCGTTTGAATAAGGATGACAAGGTCGTGGCCCAGCCCCGCGCCACAGGCCAAGACCCACGGGATCAGCGGGGCTTGGCAGGGACGAGCGGAAACCGATTGGCGGCCAGCGGCGCGGTTTTCGGGATGAGCGGCGAGGAGCGGCAAGGCATTTGGCGCGCCTGGCTTCTCGGCGTGGGTCTGATCTCCTGTATCGCCGTCGTCAACGTCCTGACCATCAGGCATGACGCCTCGCGCCTTGGCACGCTGGCGCCCGCGATATGGGAGGGCAGCAGCGCCTTGGTGACGCTGGTGATCTTCGCTATTCCGGCGTTGGTGGCGCTATGGACCACGCGGGCGTCGCCACGCTGGTGGCAGGCCGCGCCCGTTCACGTTTTGGCAGTCGTGATCTATTCGATGCTGCACGTCAGCGGCTTCGTCCTGCTCCGCAAGGCAGCCTATTTCGTGCTGCTGCATCAGCCTTATCAGTTCGGGTCGCTGTCCACCGAATTCCCCTACGAATTCCGCAAGGACATGATGGCCTATGGCCTGGCCTCGATCATCTGTTACCTCTCGTTGCGGCGAAGCGGACGTCAGGCGGGCATATCGGCCCAAGCGCCCTCTGCCCCGGCCACGTTTGACATCCGAGACGGCGCTCGACTCTTGCGCGTCACCGTCGATGAAATCCTGGCCGTGCGTTCGGCGGGCAACTACACCGAGTTCCTGCTCCGCGACGGTCGGCGGCCGTTGATGCGCTCGTCCCTCAACGGCCTCGAAACCCGGCTCAGCGAACACGGCTTCGTTCGTATTCATCGCTCGTGGCTTGTCAATCCGGCGCGGGTGAGCGGACTCCGGCCGGCGGGATCCGGTGACTATGCCGTCGAGCTGGGCGATATCGAGGCCCCGCTTTCGAGGCGATTCCCGACGGCGCTGGCGGCGCTGCGCGGCTAGTCGAGCAGCAGACCCATGACGATGTCGTCGTCCACGCCGCCATCCGGCAGTCGACCGCGGGCGATCATTCGCCCCTCGATCTGAAACCCCAGGCGCTGGTAGAGCCGTTGAGCCCCGAGATTGGCCGCGCCGGTCCACAGCTCGATCCGGCGCACGGGTGGGCTGGCCTGGCGCGCAGCTTCGATCAGGGCGCGAAACAAGGCTGAGCCGACGCCCCTTCCCTGCCAGACTGGATCGACCGCCACTGTGAGATCGGTCAGAACATGGGCGAAGATCCGGACCTTCATTCGCTCGACGTGAAGTTCGCCGCACAGGCCGCCGTCCGCGCCAACCGCCAAGAGGTTGAAGCCCCCGTCATCCGCCGCGGACATGGCGTGGGCGACATAGTCCTCAGTGACCTCCTCCGGCTGCCGCGCTAGGCCGCCAGGCTCCGCCGCGACCCGGCGATGGAGCGCCAGGATGGCCGCCGCGTCTTCCGGCATGGCGGGTCGGACGATGAAGTCGCTCATGCTCAGGCAACTCGCTGAAATGGATAGAAGTCGCCACCGAGCTTGAGGATCGTCGTCAGCTCGTCCAACGCCTCGCGGCCCTCGACGATTAAGGAAGGGTCGATCAGGTCTGCCGGCGCCAGGCGATCGCGATAGCGGCGGGCGGCCCACAGGTTCAGGCGCTCGTGCAGCGCGGCGTCGAACCGTTGACCGGCGTTCGTCGCCGCCAGCTCGACCTCGGTCAACACGACGCGCAACCGCAGGCACGCAGGACCACCGCCGTTGCGCATGCTTTGCCGCACATCGACATATTCCACTCGACCTATGGGACCGTTGGAGCTGGCCAGCGCCTGAGCCGCCGCGTGGGCGCGTGGGTTGTCGCGGGTTTCGCCGGGGGCGAGCAGCACCAAGCGGTCCTCGCCGGGCAGGACCAGGAGCTGGGAGTTGAAGAGATAGCTTTTCACCAGGTCGTCCATCGGCAGGTCGGCTTCGCTGATCTCCACGAAGGTCGGTTCAAACAGCCCCTGGGCGGCGCGGCGCACACCGGCCTCCATCGCCGCGCGATCCTCGAAGGCCCGTTCGTGAAACAGCAGGCACTCCCGAGTGCCCACGCAGACCACGTCGTTGTGAAACGCCCCGCCATTGATCGCCGCCATGCCCTGACGCGCAAAGACACCCCGGGCCGCGCCATGCCGCCGCTCGACCGCCTCGAAGGCCTCGCGGGTCTGGCGGGCCGGATAGCGACCTTCCCAGCGCTCCCAGGCTTCGCGACCCCACACGAACAGGTTGACGCCGGCCTCACCGTGATCGGCGCAAAGCCGCACATGGTTGGCTGCGCCTTCGTCGGCGAAGTGCGGTTGGGCCAGCAGCGGGTCGTGCACGGCGAACCGGGCCTCGTCGGAGAACAGGCGGCGAAGAGACCGCGTGGTCTGCTCGCCCTCGAGACTGCGATGCAGGTTGGTCAGCAGGTTGGCCGGCGTGAAATGCACGCGGCCATCAGCGGTATCGGCACTGGGCGTGACGGTCGCGGCATTGGCCGCCCACATCGGCGATGCCGAGCAGGACGTAGCGGCCAAGGCCGGAGCCTGTTTCCACGCTGTTTCCAACACCTTGGCGTCGGAACCTGAGAAGCCGATCGACCGCAGCAGCGCCAAATCTGGCCGCTCATGCGGCGGCAGCACGAACTGCGGCAGCCCCCAGTCGGCCAGCTGGCGCATCTTGGTCAGCCCCTCCAGCACTGCGGCGCGTGGGTTGGAGGCCTCGCCGGCATTGGCCTGGCTGGCGATATTGCCGGGCGACAACCCGACATAGGAGTGTGTCGGCCCGACGAGCCCGTCGCAATTGGCCTCGACGGCGCGGGAGGTCATTCCCGCAGGCCCTTGATATCGCGAAGGGTATTGGTGACGCTTGGCGCTTCGAAACTGGCCACGGGATAAGCGCAATAGTCTGCCGCGTAATAGGCGCTGGGGCGGTGGTTGCCCGAGCTGCCAAGGCCTCCGAACGGCATGGTCCCGGCCGCGCCCGTGGTCGGCCGGTTCCAGTTGACGACGCCGGCTCGGATACGCTTCAGGAAATGCTCCCAATGCGCTGTTTCACTGGAGATAAGACCCGCCGACAGACCGTATCGGGTGGCATTGGCGGCGGCGATTGCTTCGTCGAGCGAACCGACCCGGCGCACCTGCAGCAGCGGCGCGAAAAGCTCTTCGTCGGGGATTATCTCACCGGTCACGTCGACCAAGCCAGGCGAGACAAAGGCGCCGCTCAGCCCATCGACCGACGTCATGGCGCGCAACGCCTTGCCGGGCATCGCCTTGGATCCGGCTAAAGCCATGGCGGCGGCCCGATCGGAGATCAGCGGTCCCATGAAAGGTTCCTCCCCGCCGTTCCAGGCGCCGATGACCAGGCGCTCGGCCAAGGCAGCCACCGCGTCAATCACCGCCTTCCCGCTCGCGTCGTCGCGAACGATCAGTCTGCGCGCGCAGGAGCATCGCTGGCCAGTGGTGATGAAGGCCGACTGCACGACCAAGGCCGCCACCGCCTGGACGTCGCCGGCGTCCCAGACCACCAGCGGATTGTTGCCGCCCAGTTCCAGCGCCAGGATCACATCGGGCCGATCGGCGAAGTGGCGGCGGAAGAACGCCCCGGCCTGCGCCGAGCCGGTGAACAGCAGGCCGTCGATCTCCTGGTCGATCAGCGCCTGGCCCACCTCCCGGCCGCCCTGGACTAGGTTGACGACACCGTCCGGCACGCCCGCCGCCTCTAGAGCCTCGACCAGCAGTTGGCCGGCCAGCGGCGTTTCTTCCGACGGCTTGAAAACCACAGTGTCGCCGGCCAGCAGCGCTGGGACGATATGACCGTTAGGCAGGTGGCCGGGGAAATTGAATGGTCCCAGCACGGCCATCACACCATGCGGTCGGTGACGCAGCACGGCGCGGCCAAAGGCCATCGCGCTCTCGTGCTCGCCCGTGCGTTCCTCATAGGCCTTGATCGACGCCTCGACCTTGCCGGCCATCGAGCCCAGCTCGGCCTTGGTCTCCCAGAGCGCCTTGCCGGTCTCGCGGCTCAGGGCCTCGGCGAAGTCGCTGGTGCGCGCCACCAGCACGTCCTTGTAGCGGCGCATGACGGCGATCCGCTCGTCACGCGGACGGTCGCCCCAGGCCAGGAACGCCTTGCGCGCCGCCGCGAGCGCCGCGACCACGTCGGCCGTCGAAGCCGTCGCCTGGCGCCAGATCACCGCGCCTGTCGTCGGGTCGATCGAGACCGCCTCGGCGCCGGCGCCCGCGCGCCACACGCCATCGATGAACACGCCGCCGCTCATGCCTTCACCCGCACCATTTCGCCGTCCTGGACTCCCAGGGCCGAAGCCGCGTCGCGGCCGATGATCGCGCTCTCGCCATCGATCAGCACGGGTGTGCGCACCGCCCGAAAACTCGATACCGCCCCAGAGCAGATCAGCGCTTCCTCGCCATAGGCGTCTTCACCCAGCCTGACGCGTAGCCGCCGCCCTTCTCGCACCGTCTTGATGTCGTCGCGCCGGGCCGCCACGGTTGGGCCAGCGTCGAAGATGTCCACGAGACCGGAAAATCGGAAGCCCTCGGTCTCCAGCATGGCGCGGGCCGCCTCGCCCTCGCGATGCACCCGGCCGATGGTCTCCGAAGCGGGTTGTGGCAGCAGCTCGGCGTAGATCGGGTGTCGCGGCGCCAGATCGAGGATGAACTGGCCATCGGTCGACGCGCTCATCATGTCGGCCTCGTCGAACTCGAGCCGGAAGAATTTGCTGGCCACGTGGTCCCAGAACGGACAGCTGCCGTCCTCGTCGAACCAGCCGCGCAGTTCGGCCAGCACCATCTCGGCGAAGCGCTGCGGCTCCAGGCCAATGAGCATGTAGCGCGACTGGGCCAGCAAGCGCCCGGCCCCGCCCTTGCGACGCTCGGGCTTGAGGAACAGCGAGCCGACCTCCGACCAGCCGGCGCACTCGTTGACCAGCACCAGGGCGCGGTGGTCGAAACGCTTGTCGAGCGTGGGAGAAGACTGCGCCAAGGTCACGACGCGGAACGAGAAATGCGGCCGCTTCAAACCCACGCCCGCCTTGACCCCGGCCACGCCGATCACGTCGCCGGCCTCTAGGTCATCGAGCATCAGGGTGTACCAAGCCTCGGGCGCGGCGACCTCGGAGTGGAAGCTGGCCTGGGACAAGGCAAGCCGGGAGCGCAGCGTTTGCTCATCCTCCGGCAGGCTGGTGAAGCCGCGGCCCGACAGGACGGCCAACTCCATCAGGCTGTCGAAATCAGCAGGCACGGCGGGACGGACGACAAGCATTCAAACAGTCTCCGCGAGGTCGGTCATGGCCGCGCGCAAGGCGGGACCGTCGATCTCGCCGCTCGCCAGCTTCATCAGGATCAGGGCCGATAGCTGGGCGCGCTCCACAAAGCTGTCTGGCCAAGCATGTTCGGCCTCGCTGTGGATGTCGCCGCCGCGCACGCCCAGCGTATCGACATTGGGCAGGCCCGAAGCGAACAGATTGTTGCCTTCGCAGACGCCGCCCGACGGCTTCCAGCCGATCTCTTGCCCCAGCAAGGCGCCGACCGCCTTCACCGCGCCGAACAGGCGCTGCTGCGCGGCGTTGAAGGGCTTGGCGCCACGGGTGACGCGGCCATGCAGGTGAGCGTGCAGGCCCTCCCCCGTGGTCGAGGCGACGATCCGATCGACCTCGTCCTGGAACCAGGCCGCGTCCTCGGCGGCCGGGAAGCGGACATTGAAGCGCACCACCGCGACGTCTGGCACCATGTTCAGCGGCGAGCCGCCGTCGATCTTGGCGATGTTGCAGGTGACGCCCTCGCGCTGGCCGTTCAGGGCGTGCAGGGCCTGGGCGATGCGCACCGCCTCCATCACCGCGTTGCGGCCGGCGGCGAAGTCGCGGCCGGCGTGGGCGGCTCGACCGTGGACCACGACGTGAAAGTTGCCCGAGCCCTTGCGAGCGCTGGCCAGCGAGCCGTCGGCCAGCGCCGGCTCGTAGGTCAGGCCGACATGCCCCAGGCGAGCGAATTCCGCCAGGATCGGGGCCGAGGCGACCGAGCCGATCTCCTCATCCGGCGACAGCAGCACGCGGTAGCCGACGCGGCCAGCCAGCGGATGACGCTCGAAAGCCTCCAGCGCCGCCAGCATCACCGAGATTCCGCCCTTCATGTCGGCGATGCCCGGTCCGTGCAGGGCCCCGTCGGCGCGCGTCGTCACGGTCTGGAAGCTGCTGGTTTCGGGATAGACGGTGTCATAGTGGCCGGTCAGCACGACTTGGACCGGCGCCTCGGGCCGCACCACGACCGCGATCGCCGACGGATGGGCGCGCTCGCCGATTTTGCCATTGGCGCCGATCTCCGGCGAAGCGGCCAGCGGTATCTCGGTCGGAGCCGCCGGCAGGCCCGCGAAGGCTTCGAGCAGACTTTGCCGCTGGCGCTCAAGACCTGCCAGATGATGGCTTCCGGAATTTATCGCGCACCAAGCAATCGCTCGCTCAATGATCAGCGCGCCTTGGCCGGCCAGATGATCCAGCACCGCGCGATCTTCGTCATTGAGTCGCATGAAATCTGTGTCTCCCTCAGTTCAACCTAAACCAAGGGCCGCGGACGTTTCGTGCTTCCTTGCCTGGGAAAACCGGGTGTCCGCGCAACAGCCTTGCTCCGGACCCTGATCGGTCGCGCGGGGATCAGCCGGAAGCCAGATCATTGATAGTCTTTTCTCCACCGCACCGAAAGCTGGGCGTCGCCTTGGCCGCCGATTTTGGAGACCAGCGACAGGGTCCGGCGAATACGCCACTCGACCTGAGCGGCGGGACCATCGCGCGCGCCGCCGATGATCTCCACATAGACGTCGTCGGTGACATACTTGCCGCCGGAAACCGTCATACCCGTGGCGCTTTCGGCGAAGGACAGCCGGTCCAGACCGGCCAGGCTGCGCAGGTTGCCGATCACGTCGAAACCCCCGCCGCCGGCCAGGGCCGCGAGGGCCGAGGCCAGTTGCGCGGCCTCGATCGGGGACAGGTTGGCGGCCGACGATCCAAACAGCACCTGCGACAGCACCTCGTCGCTCGGCAGTGCCGGCTTGGAGGTCAGCGTGATCTCGGGCTTGGCGGCCGTGCCCTGAATGCGCACAACGGCCGTCAGGGTCGGGTCTTCGCGGACCGCCGTCAGGTCCAGCCGGATACGGTCGAGCTGGGTGGCCAGGCGCACCACGCCCTCGTCCGCGAATTCGAACCGCTTGCCGGCGAAATCGTACTCGCCGCGCACGATCCGCGCCTCGCCGTCCAGCGTCGGGCTGTTGGTCGAACCGCCGACATGGGCGTCCAGCGACAGTTCGGCGTCGAGCCCCCGGCCACGCACGAAGATCCGGCGCGGAGCCTTCAGGGTAACGTCCAGCGTCATTCCCGAACCCGGCGTGACCTTGCGTGGCTCGACGCCTTGCTGCAGGTCGGCTGGGCGATTGCGTTCAACCACATCCATGGACGCCACGCCGACTGGCGTCTTGGTCTGGGCCGAGACGTCGGCGCGGTCGAGCACCAGGGCGCCGGTCAGCTTGACCTTGCCGTCCGCGCCACGGTTGATCGTCGTCTGGCCGGTGGCCGTGGCGGAGGCCAGGTCGTTGTCGATGACCTTGAAACCCTTGAGGTCCAGGCGGAAGCTGCCCACGCCACCGCGGGCCAGGCTGATGCGCCCGGCGCCCGACAACGTGCCGCCCTGCCCGTCGCCAGCCGTCGCCTTGCTGACGTCGATGGCGTTGTCGGCCAGCGCCACGCTGACATTGACGTCACGAAGGCTGAAGCCCGTCTGGCCGTCATCCACCCGGCCACCCTCAAGGCTGGCGCGACCGGTCAGGCGGGGATCGGCGAGGGTGCCGGCCAGCGAGCCATCGGCGTCAATCTTGCCCGACACGCTGCGCTCGGAACTGCCAAGAAGATCCCACAGGGGTTTGATTTCGCCACGAGCCTGGAAACGACCAAGCACCTGTCGGGTCCGATCGATCGCCAAGTGGAACGGCTTGGCCGAGGCCACGGTGGCCAGGGTCACATCTGCCTGGGCGCTCAGGCCCTGGCTATTGGAACTGGTGGCGTTGATGGTCATCTGGCTGTCGCGCAGCGCCCCACGAATCTGAGCGTTCAGCGATTGTTCAGGCTTTGAGCCGCGCTCCCGGGCTCCCGTCAGCGTGGCGTTGAAATCACCCGTCAGTACGGGACCAGAACCATTGAGCGTGGCGCGGGCATCGATCCTGCCGACCAGGTCTGAGTTCAGGGCGGTCAAACTTACTCCGACCAGTTCCGCGCGCAGCGTGGCGAGGTCGCCGCCGACATCGGCGTCCAGGGCGGCCTGGCCGTCACCGACGGCCAGCCGTAGGCGCGCGCTGGTGCGGGGGCCACCGAAGCGGATTTGCGCCGCTTCGCGCGTCTTGACCGTCGTTCGGCCCATGGCGCCGTTGGCGTCGAGGGCGAGCAGATATTGATCGCCCGCCTCGCTCAGCACGCCCGACCCGGCGAGCGTCCAACGCCCGGATGGCGCTTCGCCGCGCGCGTCCAGCGTCAGCGGTAGGCGGTTCATGGGCCCGAACGCCTTGATCGCCGCGTGACGGACCTTCCAGGCGCCGCCGACCACATCATCGGCGACGAGGTCGATCTGCGCGGCAGGACCGGCCGCGCTATCGACGATCTTGGCCGTGCCCTTCACCGCGCCCTGCGCCAGAAAGGCCCCAGGGCCGACGTTGACGGTAAGGTCCGCGGTCGCGGGGTGGCCGCTGCGTAGCGAGACCGCGCCCTTGGCCGCGGCCCCGCCGGCGTCGACATCGAGGTCGGAGAGCTCAAGTCCGCCCTGCGCGAAGTTGAACGCCGCGTGGCCACGCGCCGGACCATAGGTACTGCCAGCGTTAATCGTCACCACGCCGTCGGCGCCATCGGCCCGCTTGGCGAAAGACAGCACGATGTGGGCGTCCTTCAACGGCAGGCGCGGCACGTCGATCGAGTCGAAATCAGCGATCAGGTCGGCCTTGGGCGCCGTGAGCGTTCCGGTTACCGCGCCCGTGCCCTTGGCCTTGCCGGCGATCTCCACCGGACCAGCGCGGAAGGGTCCTGTCGCCGTCCAATCCAGCTTGAACCCCAGGGCGGGTCCCGGACCAAGCACACCCGAGGTCCGCACCGAGGCGGCGGCGCCGTCGAGCTTGGCGTCGGCCACCGACAGGCGATTGTCCGCCCAAGCCGCGCGGGCTTCCAGACGCGGAGTCTTGCCCAGCAGGCGATCCAGCTCCGAAAGACCCGAGGCGAAATTGGCGCCTCGGGCGTCGGCCGTCAGCATCCACGGCTTGCCGGCCGACTGGCTGGCCGACCACTTGGCGGTGACCTGGCCGGCCATGCCAGGCCGAACCGGCGCCAGGGAGCCAATCTTGGCCTCACCCTTGAACGAAAGGCCGCCCAAAATGCCTCGCTCGCCCTGGGCCAGGACCACGAGGTTGGGCGCATTCACCTTGGCCGAACGGATCAGGAAGCGGCCGTCCTTGAGCTGCGCCCCCTCGAACTGAACCGACGGCGTGCGCCCCAGCACGGCCAGCAGGCCCTCGCCCGCCCCGCCCTCGGTGGTGGCGTCGGCCTTGATCACCAATTCGCCGCGCCTCCAGGCGACGCTGGCCGGCCCCCTGGCGCGAGCCAGCCGATAGCCCAGCCAGGAGAGGTCGCGAACATCGACACGGCCGTCGATCGAGAAACCCTGCGCGTCGAGGCGAAACACGCCGTCGGCCACGCCGGCGCCCAGCTCGGGCATCGGCGTGATCTTCGACAGGTCCTTCACCCTGGCGTTGAACGCCAGGCCAGCGGATCCAGTGACGCGCTTGGCCAAGTCGGCCAGGCCATGTGCGGTAAGGTTCAGGTTCGGGCTGTCGATCTTGACGTCGAGATCGTTCAACGCGCCAGCCTTGCGCCCAACGATCGAGAAGGCGGCGTCCGCGCCGAACATCTTTTCCTCGCGATCGGTCAAGGTGGAGGCGGCCAGATCGATATGCCCGGCGGCCGAACCGCCCTGGGCGTTCCAGGCGCCGCCCGCCTTCAGCGGCGTGGCCGCGCCCGAGCGCGCCAGAACGGTGAAGGCGCCTTGGCTGGTGGTGCCGGTGGCCTTGGCGTCGAGGTCGAAAGGCCGGTCGGGCGACAGACCCAGCGCCCCGGCCAGGGCGCCGCCGTTGGCCTCCTGAGCCTGGGCGTCAAGCAGCAAGGTCTTGTCTCGGCCCAGGTCGAAGACCAGTTTCAGATGGTCACCGGCGTGCATGCGGCTAAGCACAGCCAGATTGCCCTTCTGCCCGCCGAAGCGCTCCGATTCATAGTCGCCGCTCATGTCGAAATCGCCGGCCTGACGGCTGAATTCCGGTCGCGTAACCAGGCGCAGGGCCAGATGGTCGATAGCGATCGACACGGGCGCGGCGCTCGACTTTCCCTTGGGCGTGAGAGTCGGACGGCGCAGCACGGTGACCTGGCGCGCCCGGATGTCGTTGGCGTGGAACCGTCGCCCAAACAGTTCAGTGGCCTTCCAGTCGACGCGTAGGTCGGCGGCTTCGAGCCAGACGCCCTTTTCGTCGCTGATCGTCAGGCGGCGCACGCCGAACTCGCGCCAGATATCGCCGCTCAGGCCCTCGATCTTGAGGCGGCCGATGCGGCCCAGCTTCAGGCCGCTGGTCCGCGCTTCCAGGAAGGCGCGCCCCTGCGGCGTGATCGCGCCGAAGCGGACGCCGCCTAGCAGCAGCGCGACGATCAGCACCAGGCTGACGGAGACGATCATCAGCAGGCCCGGCCAGCCAATCTTGCGCGCGACCTTGACCACCGCCTCTACGGCGGCTTCGGGCACGGTCTCTGGCTCTGTTTGGGGCGGCGGCGATGCGTCGGTCAAAAGCTTTGCCCGATGCTGATGTAGAGTTGGAACGCCGGGTCGCCCTCACGCTTGCTGAGCGGCATGGCGATGTCGGCGCGGATCGGGCCGAAACCGAGATCATAACGGACGCCAAGGCCGACACCGACCCCGAAGTCGTCGCCGCTCGGCCACTTGTCTACGCCGACGCCGCCGGCGTCGATGAAGGCCACCCCGCCCCAGTGCTCGGTGAAACGGTGGCGGACCTCGAGCGAGGTCTCCAGCAGCGAAAGCCCGCCTTGCGGCGTGGTGGTGTTGTCGATGCGCGGGCCGATGGCCTGGTAGGAATAGCCCCGCACCGAGCCGCCGCCGCCCGCATAGAAGCGCCGGGACGCCGGCGTTTCCGGCATGGCGCCGCCCAAGATCTGGCCGGCCTTGAACCGGCCGGCGATCACCGTCTTGGCGCCCTTGCCAAAGGGCAGATAGGCCGAGGTCTGGGCCTGCACCTTCAGGAAGGCCATCGTCGTGTCGCCGGTAATGGCGGTGGGCTCGCCCTGGACCTCCAGTCGCCAGCCCTTGGTCGGGTCCAGCACGCTGTCGGACTTATCCCAGGCGTAGGCGGCCGTCGTGGTCAGGGTCGCGAAGTTCTGGCGCGTGCTGGTGGTCAAGCCGTTTTCGGTCGTCAGCGAGTCGATCTGCGACAAGTCCAAGGCCACGCCATAGGTGCGATAGACGGTGGGGCGCAGGCGACGGGTCAGGTCGGCGCCGATATGGGCTCCAGTTTCCAGATAGGCGTCGGTGTCGTCACGAAAAATCGAGGTGTCGAGCTTGAGGGTTTGCTGGCTGCGCCGCCAATGCGGCAAGGCCAGTTCGGCTTCAAGTCGGCTGTCGAGCTTGGCCAGGCGGGCCGTCAGGGTGGTGGTGTCGGCGCGGCGGAACCGGTTGTAGCGGATCCACTTGGCGTCGACGCCGGGGCCGTCGGTAGACGAGTATCCCGCGCCCAGTTCGATCATCTTGGACTTCCGATCCGACAGCGTCACCATCACCGGGCGCAGGCCATCAGGGCGCAGCTTTTCCTTGGGGGCCAACGAGACGGAAACGGTGTCGTAGACGCCTGTGTCCCGCAGCCGGCGCTCCAATTCGGCGATGTCGTCGGGCTGGTAAACATCGCCCATCGTCCAGGGCGCCAAGTGCTGGACCCAGGCGGGGTTGGATCGCCCGTGGGTGACTACCTCCACGCCGTCAACCTTGACCAGGTCGCCGGCGGCGACTTGAAAGGTCGGGCGGACGGTGTGGTCGGCGTGGTCGACGATCACTTCGCGCGGCTCGGCGGCGGCGTCGGCATAGCCCAACTGCTGCACCTGCGCGACGACGCGCCCCTCGGCCGCCAGCACATCAGCGGCCCGCCCGGGTTCCCCCGGCGTCAAGCGGATGACGCTCTCGGCGCGCTTGACGACGCCCTCGTCCGGCGGCGCGCCGATCCAGGCCAGCTTCGGATCAGCGATCACGAACACCGGGCCTGGTATAATCTTCAGAACGGCGCGAGGCGGGTCGGCTTCGCTGACATCGGGCTCGACGACATAGCCGTAATACCCTTCAGCCCTGAGCACGGCGACGACGACGTCGCCAGCGTCTCGCGCCCGGCGCCGGGCTTCAGAGCGGCTTCGCGGCGGATTCTTCGCTTCCGACATGGCGCGCTGAATCGCCTCGCGGAGCGCACGATCCTCGACGCCTGTAATGGTCGCCGTGGGTTCGTTCGCACTGGCGTGGCCCGCGACCAACAGGGTCGCGACGGTTACGCCAAGGGCAAATCTCTTACGCACCAAGCCTTCAGGTCCCCGCGCGGAACGCCCCCGAACCCCTGTTAGTCGTCCCCCTGCCGCGTGTCACGCCACGAATGCAACGGAACAGCTTAGCCAAGCGCTTCTCTCGCCTGGCCAAAGGCGCCCAAATACTGGGCAGTCATGCACATCGAGATGACTCGGCGAGAAAAGCGCCGCTCGCGGCTGGGCGACGTTCTAGGTTGAGGCGAACATGCTGGCCCAATTCGGCGTGCAGGGCGGATAGAGTGGACACAGGCGTGGCGGCGAAAATTCAGGACATCGACAACTCCCCCAGCCTGCCCATGACGGGGGCGGCCTATCTGCCGGGTGTCCCCTATGACGAGATGATCGCCCAGGGCGGCGAAGTCCGGGGCCATTACGCGGCCTTGCAAACCCGCATCTCAACCCTCGGCGCCGGCGAGCTGGCCGATCGCCAACGCATGCTGGAGCGGTCCTTCCTGCTTCAAGGGATCACGTTCACGGTCTATGGCGCCGACAGCGCGACCGAGCGGATCATCCCTACCGACCTTTTCCCTCGCATCCTGCCTGCCCAGGAGTGGGCCAAGATCGAGGCCGGCCTGATCCAGCGCCTGCAAGCGCTGAACATGTTCCTGGCCGACATCTACGGCGACCAGCAGATCCTGATGGATGGCGTCGTGCCGCGCGAACTGGTGCTGGGCGCCCCTTCGTACCGCCGCGAGATGCAGAACGTCTATGTGCCGCACAAGTCGTACGCCAATGTCTGTGGCAGCGACCTGATCCGGGGCCAGGACGGCGAATTCGCCGTGCTGGAGGACAATCTGCGGGTGCCGTCTGGCGTGTCCTACATGCTGGCCAACCGCGACGCCTCCAAGCGAACCTTTCCCGGCGCCTATCGTGAGGCCGGCGTGCGGCCAGTCGAGCGCTATCCCGACCTGCTGCTGGCCACGCTGAAAAGCATGAGCGCCGATTGGCGGTCCAATCCGCAGGTCGTGGTGCTAACCCCCGGCGTCTACAACTCAGCCTATTACGAGCACGCCTATCTGGCGCGCTTGATGGGCGTGCCGCTGGTCGAGGGACGCGACCTCGTGGTCCATGACAACATGGTCTACATGCGCACAACCACGGGCCTGCGCCGGGTGGACGTGATCTATCGCCGGGTCGACGACGACTTCATCGATCCCCTCGCCTTCCGCCGCGATTCGTCGCTGGGGGCCGCAGGCCTGTTCAACGCCTATCGGGCCGGCAATGTGGTGATATGCAACGCGCCCGGCACCGGGGTGGCCGACGACAAGGCCGTCTACGCCTATGTGCCGGAGATCATCAAATACTACCTCGGCGAGGACGCCATCCTGCCCAATATCGAGACCTTCCTCTGCCGCGAGCCGGCCCAGCTGAGCCACGTGCTGGCCAATCTGGACAAGCTGGTGGTCAAGGCTGTGGGGGCGTCCGGCGGCTATGGCATGCTGATCGGGCCCCACGCCTCGGCCCAGGAGCGCTCGGACTTCGCCGACGCCCTGGCCGCAGACCCGGCCAACTACATTGCCCAGCCGACCATCCAGCTGTCGACCGCCCCCTGCCTGGTCGACGGCCGCATTGAGCCGCGCCACGTCGACCTGCGGCCCTTCATCCTGTCGGGCGAGAAGACCGTGGTGACGCCCGGCGCCCTGACACGGGTGGCCCTGAAGCGCGGCTCGCTAGTGGTCAATTCCAGCCAGGGCGGCGGCTCCAAGGACACCTGGGTGCTGTCGGAAGAGACGCCGTCGAACGGCGCGGGAGGCCTGGCATGATGTTGGTTTTTTTGAGTGAAGGGTCGCTCGTATGATGCTCGCTCGGGTGGCCGACAGCCTCTACTGGCTGGGCCGTTACATGGAACGGGCCGAGCACCTGTCGCGGCTGTCGAGCGTGATGCTCAACGCCACGCTCGACCAAACCGACGCCGGCGCCCAGGCCGTGTGGATCGCCCTGTCGGCCGTGGGCAAGGCCGAGAGCGGCGCCTTGGCCCCATTCGAGGCGGCTCGGTCGCTGGTGCTTGACCGGGCCGACACCAATTCGGTGGTCTCGTCGCTGGCGAGGGCTCGCGAAAATGCCCGGCAGGTCCGCGACCAGATCACCACCGAGACCTGGGAGCGGCTGAACCTGCTCTATCTGCGGGTCACCGACGAGAACGCCGGTCGCGAATTCGCCGACGGCTCGGCCAACTTCCTGCACGACGTGATTTCCGACGTTCACCTATTCAAGGGCGCGGCCGACACCACGATGAGCCATGGCGAGAGCTGGCGGTTCATGATGGTCGGGATGTATCTGGAGCGCGCCCAGTTGGTCTCGAGCCTGCTGGAAGTCTGCTTCGCCGAGGGACCGGGCCGGGTGATCAACGACCACATCGCCTTGGTCAGCCTGCTACGGATGGCCTGTGCCCTGGAGCCCTATCTGCGGGTCTATACCGCCGAGATCGAGCCGCGCCACATCCTCGAATTCCTGGTCTTCGACGAGGACTTCCCGCGCTCGATCCGTTTCGTCACCTCACGCATCGAGGAGCACCTGGCGATCCTGGCACGTCATACCGAGGCCAATGGCCGCACCGGTCCCGAGCGCCTGGCTGGCCGCCTCAAGGCCCGCCTCCAATTTGCGGACCTGGACGAGCTTCAGGCCCAGGGCGCCAGCGCCCTGCTGACCACCGTGGTCAACGAATGTTCGCGCATCCACGAAGCGATTTATGAGACCTTCGTGGCCTATCCCCTCGAAATGCGCCTGCCTGCTTAAGTCTGGGCCCGCTTAGAAAGACTCCGCCGTGCTGCTCGAGATCCGTCACATCACGCAATATCACTATGAGCGGTCGGTCCGCGAAAGCCTGATGGAGCTGTGGATGCAGCCCCAGAAGAGCGCGCGCCAGCGGCTGGTCAGCTTCGAGCTGGAGATCGAGCCGGCCGCCCAGGTGTTCTCCTACGCCGACAGCTTCGGCAACGCCGTTTATCACTTCGACGTGCCCCAGCCGCATGACGGACTGACCATCATCGCCCGCTCTGCCGTTGAGACCGAGCCCGTGCTGGAATGGCCCATGCCGCTCGACATGGGTGAGTGGGAGCGGCTGAAGAGCACCTTCGTGCGGGGCGAATGTTTTGACTACCTCCAGCCCCACGGCTTCGTGCAGGTCACCCCGGCGCTACAGGCCTTCATGGATGCGCACGATATCGAAGAACTGCGCCGCCGCGATCCGTTCTCGGCCGTCCAGGCGCTGTGCGACACGATCTACAAGGCGTTCGAGTATGATCCCGGGGTCACTGACGCCGACAGCCCGATCGATCTGGCGTTGGAGGCCAAGCGCGGGGTCTGCCAGGATTTCGCCCACATCATGCTGGCCATCTGTCGCTCGTGGGGCATGCCGGCTCGCTACGTCTCGGGCTATCTGTTCACCGACCGCGAGGCCGGCGACCGCTCCGATCCGGACGCCACCCACGCCTGGGTCGAGGTGTTCCTGCCCAGCTACCGCTGGATCGGTTTTGATCCGACTAATAATGTCATGACCGGCGAGCGTCACGTGGCCGTAGCGGTCGGCCGCGACTATGGCGACGTCACCCCGTCACGGGGGGTCTACAAGGGCGACAGCGAGAGCCATCTGGCCGTCGGGGTCTCGGTGCGCCGCGCCCGCGCCGCCGTGGCGGAACCGGAATTCCTGCGCTTGCCTCGGCCCTCCACGCCCTTCGGCGCCAGTCGCCGCCGCGCCAGCGCCGACGCCATCCGCGAGCACCAACAGCGTCAGCAGCAGCAGCAATAATAAATCCGCTCATCCCGGCGAATGCCGGGACCCAGATCCTGTCGCGGTGTGGTTGATTGGACGGTCTCAGAGCTTGTGGCGTCAGCCTCTAAGCCATGCCATCTGGGTCGCGGCGTTCGCCGGGATGAGCGGAATACTAAACCCCGAACACGTGCGTCCGGCGGGCTGACAGCCTTATCTCGCCGGTGAACTGGACGGCCTCGTCGCGGGCCACAGAGATGTCGATGCGGCGGCCGTCAAGCAGCGAGGCGTCGATATTGGCGAGTGGCCCCTGGATGACAACCCGCTCGACACTGGCGGGGAAACCGGCCGCGTCCAGCACCAGGTCGTGAGGTCGCACGAAGGCCACGGCCTCGCCGTCTGGGGCGTTCGGGGCCGCCAGCACGACCGGACCGGCGGTGAAGCGCTGGCCGCTCACCACGCCCTCGAAACGGTTGGCCTCGCCGACGAAGCCGCAGACGAAGGGCGTGGCCGGATGGTCGTGAACCTCGTCCGGCGTGCCGATCTGCTCGATGCGGCCGGCATTGAGGATCGCCACCCGGTCGGCCAGCTCCAGGGCCTCTTCCTGGTCGTGGGTGACGAAGATGGTGGTGACGCCCGTGGCGTCGTGCACCCGGCGCAGCTCCTTGCGCAGCGACTTGCGCACCGTGGCGTCCAGGGCGCCGAACGGCTCGTCCAGCAGCAGCACGCTGGGCTGCACGGCCAGGGCGCGCGACAGGGCCACCCGCTGGCGCTGGCCGCCCGACAGCTGCGAGGGATAGCGCTTGCCCAGGCCGTCCAGTTCGACCAGCTTCAGCAGCTCGTCGACTCGGCGCGCGATCTCTGCCTTGTTCGGCTTGTCCTTGCCCTTGCGGACGTCGAGGCCGAAGGCGATGTTCTTGGCCACGGTCATGTGCTTGAACAGCGCATATTGCTGGAAAACAAAGCCCACCCGCCGCGCGGCGGCCGAGGCGAAGGTCACGTCCTCGTTCTCGAACAGCACCTGGCCTTCGTCGGGAAATTCCAGGCCGGCGATGGTGCGCAGCAGCGTCGTCTTGCCCGAGCCCGAAGGGCCCAGCAGCGCCACGAGCTCGCCGTCAGCGATCTCGAGGTCGACCTGGTTCAGGGCCGGATAGCGCCCGAACTTCTTCTCGACGGAACGGATGGAGATGGTCATGGGATCAGTGCGTTCCGGTCATTCAAAGCGTTTTCAAGCGAAGTGGGGCGCGGTTCGCGTGAAGAAAACGCGACAAAACAAAAGAAGCTAGAGGGTGGTCGCATGCGATCGCCCTCTAGTGTCCGCCGCCGCGCTTGACGTCGGGTTGGGCGATCTCAAGCACGCCCTTCAGCACCAGGGTCAGGATCGCCAGCAGGCAAAGCAGGGCGGCGACCGCGAAGGCGGCGACGAAGTCGTACTCGTTGTACAAAATTTCCACGTGCAGCGGCATGGTGTTGGTCAAGCCGCGGATGTGGCCGCTGACCACCGATACGGCGCCAAACTCGCCCATAGCCCGGGCGTTGCACAGCAGCACGCCGTACAGCAAGCCCCAGCGCACATTGGGCGCGGTTACCCGCCAGAACGTGTAGAGGCCCGACGCGCCCATCGAGACGGCCGCCTCCTCCTCCGAAACCCCCTGCTCCTGCATCAGCGGAATCAGCTCGCGGGCGATGAACGGGAAGGTCACGAAGATCGTGGCCAGGATGATGCCGGGCGTGGCGAAGATGATCTTGATGTCGTGGTCGATCAGCCGCTCGCCGAACCAGCCCTGCAGGCCGAAGACCATTACGTACATCAGGCCCGCGACCACTGGCGACACCGAGAACGGCAGGTCGATCAGGGTGATCAGCAGCGCCTTGCCGGGGAAATGGTGCTTGGCGATCGCCCAGGACGCGCAGAGGCCGAACACCGCGTTGAACGGCACGGCGATGGCCGCGGTGATCAGGCTCAGCTTGATGGCCGCCAGAGCGTCGGGCGTGGCGATGGCGTCCAAGGCTGGTTGCAGCCCCTTGCGCAGCGCCTCGGCGAACACCGCCACCAGCGGCAGGATCAGGACGAGACCCAGGAAGACCAGCATCAGGGCGATGATCAGGACCTTGGCCCAGACGGGATCTTCGGTCGGGTGGCGCGCTCTTGTCGCAGCCATCAGCTGAACCTCCGCGACCAGGCTTGGACGGCGTTGATGATCAGCAGCATCAGGAACGACACGCCCAGCATCACCAAGGCGATGGCGGCGGCGTTGGCATATTCGAACTGCTCCAGCTGGATGATGATCAGCAGCGGCGCGATCTCGGACTTGTAGGGCATGTTGCCGGCGATGAAGATCACCGAGCCGTATTCGCCGACGCCCCGCGCGAAGGCCAGGGCGAAGCCGGTCAACCAGGCGGGACCCAGGGCCGGGAGGATTACCCGCAGGATGGTGTCGATGCGCCCCGCTCCCAGGCTGGCCGCGGCTTCTTCGACATCCGCCGACAGGTCGCGCATCACCGGCTCCAGGGTGCGGACCACGAAGGGCAAGCCGATGAAGGTCAGGGCGATGGTCACGCCGACCGGGTTGTAGGCGGCCTTGATCCCCAGCGGCGTCAGATACTGCCCGACCCAGCCATTGGGCGAATAGAGCGTCGCGAGGGCAATGCCCGCCACGGCGGTGGGCAAGGCGAACGGCAGGTCAACCAAGGCGTTGACCACCGACTTGCCCGGAAAATCGTAGCGCACCAGGGCCCAGGTGGTCAGCACGCCGAACACGCCATTTATCACGGCGGCCACGAAGGCAGCGCCGAAGCTCAGGCGATAGGCGGCGATGGCCCGTTCGGAGAAGGCGGCGGCGACAAACTGCGCTGGCGACAGGCTGGAGGCCTTGATGGCGATCGCCGACAGCGGGATCAGCACGATCAGCGACAGGATGGTCAGGGTGACGCCCAGCGTCA
This sequence comes from Caulobacter sp. DWR3-1-2, assembly GCF_049896225.1. Taxonomy (NCBI): domain Bacteria; kingdom Pseudomonadati; phylum Pseudomonadota; class Alphaproteobacteria; order Caulobacterales; family Caulobacteraceae; genus Caulobacter; species Caulobacter sp. DWR3-1-2. The sequence goes on from NZ_JAFCTW010000003.1 coordinate 76,329, forward strand.
GGCCAAAACCTGGCAGGGCCGAGCGACGGCGAAACAGCGGACGACGCGCGGCCGGCGGGCGGGACGTGGAAATCGTCTCGGCGGTCATCGGGTGATCGTCGTCCAGTATCCGGCGGCGGGCTCCAAACGGAGCCATGAGAGACAGAACGCGCCAGACCGCGAACGGCGCCGGAACGTTGTGAAGCTGAGGCTCGGCTTAAATCCCCAGTGGCCCGATAGGGTCAACAGAGTTAGCCAAACGCGGTTTGCAGAAAAACTGTCTCCGAGTCCTCCCGCACGGGGGGAGGACTCCACGCAGATCGCCGCTGAAGGTGTTGGAAAGGGTCGCGGAGCGCCGGACGACGTCCGGCGTTTGAGCAGTTGTTACCGTTTCGACGAAGCCCGTTCGCTCCGCGCCATCCTTATCCGGAAGCCCGCGACGCTGAGCCCTGTTAGAGCCTCGCCGCCTTGAAGCCTCCGACGGGCGGGCCAGGTCAACGAAACCCGGTCCCGGACCGCGAGCGCGTCACCGCCCACCTGCTGCCTTTCGGCCCTCACATCACGTCGTATCTGTGTTCCACGCCCGACCGGCGCCAGAGATGTGAAGTCACGAGCCTCTCGCGAAACCCGCCGCCGACAGAGCTGCCCGCTCGATCGCCCCCCGCCGCCGCATCGGTCGCTGGCCATGCGCCCTTTCCATGCGGCGAGGTAGGATGATTATGCGGCGGTTCTGGATGCGCCAGCGGTGGTGAAGCTGATTATTTTATAAGGCGTTGAGTTTGTTTGGGTTTGTGGTGGGCGTTTGTGGGGATGAAGGCGCGTCGATCCCCGCCGGGGACATGCTCTCACGGCAAGGCCTCGGAAGACCTGCCGAGACGTTGGGGTGAGTGCGTGTCCCCATCTTCATCCCCCACGCTTCAGGGCTACCCCGTGCCAATCCTGTGACGCAGCGGGCCAAGGTGGGGACACGCACTCACGGCCAACCCTCTGCAACCTGGCCAAGGTCGGGGCGTGAGTGCATGTCCCCCGCGCCTCTAAGCCGCGCCGATGATCTCTAGGAAGTCCGCCGCCTTCAGAGACGCTCCGCCCACCAGCGCGCCGCCGACGTCGGGTGTCGCGAGGATCTCCCGCGCGTTTTCCGGCTTCACCGAGCCGCCGTACAGGATAGGCACCGTCTGGCCGTGCGCGCCGAACCGCTCCACCAGAACGCCGCGCAGGGCCGCGTGGATGGCGGCGATGTCGGCCAGCGTCGGCGTGCGGCCCGTGCCGATTGCCCAGACCGGTTCATAGGCCAAAGCGAAGTCCTGGCCGGCGAGCGAAGGCGGCAGCGAACCGCGCGCCATGGCGGTGACCACCGCCTCGGCCTGGCCGGCGTCACGCTGGGCCAGGGTTTCGCCGACGCAGACGATGGGCTCCAGCCCGGCCGCCAGGGCCGTCTCGACCTTGGCCGCGACCAGAGCGTCGCTCTCGCCATAGGCCGCGCGGCGCTCGGAATGGCCGAGAATCACCAGCCGGGCGCCGGCGTCGACTAGCATGGCCGCCGAGAGGTCGCCGGTGTGGGCCCCCGACGGCGCGGGATGGCAGTCCTGGCCGCCCACCAGCACGCTCTCGCCCGCCAGCACCTCGGAAAGCCGGTGCAGCAGGGTAGCCGGCGGGCAGATCGCCACGCGGGCGGCGGCCGGGTGCTCGGCGAGCGCCGCGGCCACGGTGCGGGCCTCGTCGAGCGACGCCTCGAGGCCGAACATCTTCCAGTTTCCGGCGATTAGCGGCCGGGGTGTGGTCAAGGAAAGGGTCATGCGCCCGGTTTGGCCCCGTCGCCCCGTGGGAAGTCAAGACCGGTTTGGCGTGTCCGCCGCTTGCCGCCCCCCCTGGGGCTCTACTATACCCGCTGCTCGCGTCCGTTCCGTCGCTATGCGTGGAATCCGCGCGGTTTATCGAGGAAGGTTTCTCTCAGTCATGCTCGCCGGCTTCCGCTCCTTCGCCAAATCGCCCTTCGCGATCGTCCTGTTCGCGCTGCTGATCGTCAGTTTCGCGGTGTTCGGGATCAGCGACGTCTTCCGCCATCCCCCCGGTAAGTGGGTGATCGAGGCGGGCAAGCGCACCGTGACGCCCGAGCAGTTCAAGGCGCAGTTCGACAGCTATCGCGACCGCCAGCAGCAGCAGGGCCAGGTGATCACGCCCGAACAGGCCGTGGCCCAGGGCATCGACACCCGCATGCTGAAGGAAATCTCGCTGCAGGAGTCTCTGGCCGAGGTGATCCGCAAGATGGGCGTCCGGCCGTCCGACAAGCTGATCGCCGACATTCTCCACAAGCAGCTGGCCGCCCTGCCCCCCGGCGTGCGCCCGTTCGACCCTGTGACCGGCAAGTTCGACGCCAAGATGTACGAAGCGCTGCTGGCCCAGAACAAGGCGACGCCCGTTCAATACGAAGCCCAGCTGCGCGACGGCCTGGCCCAGGCCCAGCTGTTTTCGGCCGTGACCCACGGCGTGCGCGCGCCGCTGATCTATTCGGCCCTGCAGGCCGCCTACGGCCTCGAAGGCCGCGACCTGGCCGCCTTCGCGATCAATCCGGCCATCGTCGACAAGGTGGCGCCGCCCAGTGACGCCCAGCTTCAGGCCTTCATGAAGGAAAACGCCGCACGCCTGACCCGTCCCGAGACGCGGGTCCTGTCGGTGGCCCGCTTCAGCGCCAAGGCGCTGGAACCCTCGGTGACCGTGCCCGAGGCCGACGTGGTCAAGGCCTTCGACGCCCGCAAGGCGTCGCTGAGCGTGGCCGAGACCCGCTCGTTCGTGCAGATCGTCGCCCCCGACGCCAAGGCGGCCGCCGTGATCGCCCAGCGCCTGGCCAAGGGCGACTCACTCCCCGCTGTCGCCGGCGCCTATGGCAAGTCCCCCGTCGCCATCGACGGCAAGCCGAAGGCCGCCCTGCCCGACCGAAAGGTGGCCGAGGCGGTGTTCGCCCTGGCGCCAGGTCAGGTCAGCGCGCCGATCGCCGGCGATCTGGGTCTGTCGGTCGTCAAGCTCACCAAGATCACCCCGGCCGCCGCCCCCACCCTGGCGGCCCTGCGTCCGGGCATCGAGGCCGACCTGAAGCTCCAGGCCGCCCAGGGCAAGGCCTATGAACAGACCCAGGCCTATCAGGACGCCCACGACGCGGGCGCCAACCTGCTGGACGCCGCAGCCAAGGCCGGCGCCCTGGTCCTGACTACCGCGCCGATCGCCGCCCAAGGCGTCGACGAGACCGGCCAGCCTGTGCCCGGCCTCACCCCCGATGTTCTGAAAACCGCCTTCGAACTGTCGGCCGGCGGCGAGAGCGAGCTGATCGAAGTCAGCAAGGGTGAATATTACGCCGTGCGTGTCGAGCGGGTGATCCCGCCCGCCATGCCCAGCCTGAACGAAATCCGCGCGCCCCTGACCCAGCAATGGATGCTCAAGACGCTGCTGGAACGCATGAAGGCCAAGGCCGACCAGTTGGGCCTGCGGGTCAAGAAGGGCGAGTCGATGGAGGCGGTCGCCGCCTCGGCCCAGTCCAACGTCCAGCGCGTGCCCAATATCACGCGCGAAAACGCCCGCCAGTTTCAGGGCCTGGGCCGCGATCTGCTGATCGCCACCTTCAACGCCAAGCCGGGCGAGCCCTTCACCAGCCGGGCCCCGCAAGGCGACTATCTGGTCGCCAAGGTCGAGGCCGTTCGCTCCGGCACGGTGGCGCAGTTGGCCCGGGTCACCGAGGCGATGCGCCGGCAGGCCAGCCAGGGCCTGTATCAGGACGTCGGCGACGCCGCCGCCGAAGCGGCCCGCCTGCAGGTCAAGACCCGGGTCAATCTGCCTCTGGCCCAAGAGGCGATCGGCGTCGATCCGGCCACCCTGCCCGGCGCCAAGGACGGCAAGAAGAAGCCAGACGCGCAATGAGCCTGGAGCCCGCGCTTGACGCCTTCACCGCCGCCTATGACGCCGGCCGGCCCCAGGTGGTTTGGACCCGGCTGATCGACGACCTGGAGACGCCGGTCTCGGCCTATCTGAAGATCGGTCACGGGCGGCCTTACGCCTTCCTGTTCGAAAGCGTCGAGGGCGGCGCCTGGCGCGGGCGCTACTCGATCGTGGCCATGAAGCCGGATCTCGTCTGGCGCTGTCGCGGCGACCAGGCCGAGGTCGCCGAGGGCGACGACATCGCCGCCGGCCGGTTCACGCCACAGGCGGGCGGCGCGCTGGATAGCCTGCGCGATCTGATCGCCCGCTCGCGGATCGAGATGCCGGCCGGCCTGCCGCCGCCCTCGGCCGGGGTGTTCGGGGCCCTGGGCTACGACATGGTCCGCCTGGCCGAGCGCCTACCCAACGTCAATACCGACAGCCTGGGCCTGCCGGACGGGATCATGACCCGGCCGTCGATCGTCGCGGTGTTCGACGCCATCGCCCAGGAGATCATCCTGGTCACCACGGCGCGGCACAAGCCCGGCCTCTCGGCCCATGACGCCTATGCCGCCGCTCGCGCCCGGATCGAGACCGTGATGGCCGATCTGCGCGGTGCGCTGGCCCACTCGGCCCCGCGCCCCAGCCACGGGCAGATGGAGTTCACCACCCCTGTCAGCCGCGAGGACTACGCGGTGGTGGTCGAGAAGGCGAAAGAGTACATCCGGGCCGGCGACATCTTCCAGGTGGTGCCCAGCCACCGGTTCCGCGCGCCCTTCCCGCTGGAGCCGTTCGCGCTCTACCGCTCGCTGCGCCGTACGAACCCCTCGCCCTTTCTGTTTTTCCTCGACCTCGACGGCTTCGAGCTGGTCGGCTCGTCGCCGGAGATCCTGGTGCGCCTGCGCGACGGCAAGATCACCATCCGCCCCATCGCCGGCACCCGGCCGCGCGGCGCGACGCCCGAAGAAGACCTGGCGCTGGAGAAGGAGCTGCTGGCCGATCCCAAGGAACGGTCCGAGCACTTGATGCTGCTGGACCTGGGCCGCAACGACGTCGGCCGGGTGGCGATGCTCAAGCACGCCGGCAGCAATGACCCGGCGACCAGGAGCAAGGGCGCCAATGTCCGAGTCACCGACAGTTTCAAGATCGAACGCTACAGCCACGTGATGCACATCGTCTCCAATGTCGAGGGCGACGCGCCCGAGGGCGTGGACCCGGTCGACGTGCTGATGGCCGCCCTGCCCGCCGGCACGCTGTCGGGCGCCCCCAAGGTGCGGGCCATGGAGATCATCGACGAGCTGGAGATCGAGAAGCGCGGCGTCGGCTATGCCGGGGCGGTGGGCTATATCGGCGCCGACGGCTCGGTCGACACCTGCATCGTGCTGCGCACGGCCCTGGTGAAGGACGGCATGATGTATGTCCAGGCCGGCGGCGGCGTGGTGGCCGACAGCGATCCGGACGCCGAATATGAGGAGACCCTGCACAAGTCCCGCGCCCTCAAGCGCGCGGCCGAGGAAGCCTGGCGCTTCGCCTAGGGCTTAGCCGCCCAGGCGGTCGGACGGCAGGTGCTGGACGACCGCTGGCGGGGCCATGACCATCACCGTGGCGAAGGTGATGGCGCTGAGCGCCGCGAAAGCCGCCGCCGCCAGCACCGGCCCCATCTTCTGTCGACGCATCGGCTTGCGCAGCAGCGCCCTGGCATAGGCGATGGCGGCGGTGTCGAGGGCGGAATCAGCGGGGTTCATGGCGGTGAAGATGCCCTAGCCCCACATCCACGCAATGCGGCGCTTTCGCACTGGGGGCGTTGCGAGAAAATCTCCCGCGCGAATCCCCTCACCTTTTGCGCCAAACCCGCTAGAAGCTGTTTCCGAAAGGCGGCGTCATGATCTTGGTCATCGATAACTACGACAGCTTCACCTACAATCTCGTCCACTATCTGAACGAGCTTGGGGCAGACACCGTCGTGCATCGCAACGACGACCTGACCGTGCAGGAGGCCCTGGCCCTTCGCCCGCAGGCGATCCTGCTGTCGCCCGGCCCCAAGGCGCCCGACCAGGCCGGCATCTGCCTGCCGCTGCTGCGCGGCGCGGCCGACGACCTGGCCATCCTCGGCGTCTGCTTGGGCCACCAGGCCATCGGCCAGGCCTATGGCGGCGACGTGATCCGCGCCAAGGCGCTGATGCACGGCAAGACCAGCGCGATCCATCACAACGATCTGGGGATCTTCAAGGGTCTGCCCAACCCCTTCACCGCCACGCGCTACCACAGCCTGGCGGTCGACAAGGCCACCTTGCCCACCGAGCTGGAAATCACCGCCTGGACCGAGGACGGCGAGATCATGGGCGTGCAACACAAGACCCGCCCGGTCTATGGCGTGCAGTTCCACCCCGAATCGATCGCCACCGAGGGCGGCCACCAGCTGCTGGCCAACTTCCTGGACCTGGCCAAGGTCAAGCGCGACAGGGCGATCTGGGTCTAGGCGATGTCGGACGCCTTCAAGCCCCTGCTGGCCAAGCTCGCCGATGGCCAGACCCTCGACGAGGACGACGCCGAGCTGTTCTTCACCGCCTGCCTGCGCGGCGAGCCGACGCCCGCCCAGGTGGCTGCGGCGGTCACCGCCATGCGCCTGCGCGGCGAGACCGTGGGCGAGATCACCGCCTGCGCCCGGGCCATGCGCCGGGCGGCCATCCACTTGGACCACCCCTATGAGGTCATCGACGTCTGCGGGACGGGCGGCGATGGCTTGCATACGCTCAACATCTCCACCGCCGTGGGCTTCGTGGCGGCCGGCGGAGGGCTGAAGGTGGCCAAGCACGGCAACCGGGCGATCACCAGCAAGTCGGGCGCCGCCGATGTGCTGGCGGCCTTGGGCGTGAACATCGACGCGACTCCCGCCCAGCAGCGCCAGGCGCTGGACGACGCCGGCATCTGCTTCCTGTTCGCCCAGGCCCACCACGGGGCGATGAAGCACGTCTCGCCGATCCGCCAGCAGCTAGGTTTCCGCACCATCTTCAACCTGTTGGGCCCGCTGACAAATCCGGCTGGGGCCAAGCGCCAGGTCGTGGGTGTCTCGGCCCACCGCTTTGTCGAACCCGTGGCCAAGGCTTTGGGCGCTCTCGGGGCCGAGCGCGCCTGGTCGGTGCACGGGGCCGGCATGGACGAACTGACCACCACCGGCGAAACCGAGGTCGCCGAATGGCGCGACGGGGCCCTGCGCCTGTTCACGATCACACCTGAAGCCGTGGGCCTGCCGCGCGCCGCCCTGGCCGACATCATCGGCGGCGAGCCGGCCTATAACGCCGCCGCCCTTACCGCCCTGCTGGACGGCCAAAAGGGCGCCTATCGCGACATCGTCATGCTGAACGCCGCCGCTGCCTTCCTGGTGGCCGACAAGGTCGAAACCCTGCGCGAGGGCGTCGAACTGGCCGCCGCCGTGCTCGACGACGGCCGCGCCAAGGCGGCCCTGGCCGGTCTCGTCGCGGCCACCAACAGTGAAACTGTAAGCGCATGACCGATATCCTCGCCAAGATCGCCGCATACAAGCGCGAGGACGTGGCCGATCGGAAGCGCCGCCGCTCGTTCGCCCAGGTCGACGCCGCCGCCAGGATCGCCAACAGCCCGCGCGGCTTCAAGGCGGCCCTCGAGGCCGATCACGCGCCCGGCAGGCTGGCCCTGATCGCCGAGATCAAGAAGGCCTCGCCGTCCAAGGGCCTGATCCGCGCCGATTTCGACCCGCCGGCCCTGGCCCGGGCCTATGCGGCCGGCGGCGCCTCGTGCCTGTCGGTCCTGACCGACGGTCCCAGCTTCCAGGGCGCCGACGGCTATCTGATCGATGTCCGCGCCGCCGTCAGCCTGCCCTGCATTCGCAAGGAGTTCCTGGTCGACCCCTGGCAGGTGGCCGAGAGCCGGGCCCTGGGCGCCGACGCCATCCTGGTGATCCTGGCGATGATCGACGACGCCCTCGCCGCCGACCTGCTGTCCGAAGCCGCGCGCCTGGGCATGGACGCCCTGGTCGAGGTGCATGACGAGGCCGAGATGGAGCGGGCGGGCCAGTTGGGCGCGACCCTGGTGGGGATCAACAACCGCGATCTCAAGAGCTTCGTGGTCGATCTGGCCGTCACCGAACGCCTGGCCGCTCAGGCTCCGGAGAACGTCCTGCTGGTCACGGAAAGCGGCCTGTTCGTCGCCGCCGATGCGGTGCGGATGGAAGCGGCCGGCGCCAAGGCCATGCTGGTGGGCGAGAGTCTGATGCGCCAGGCCGACGTTGCGGCGGCGACGCGGGCCTTGCTGGGTTAGGCTGCTGACCTCGTTCGACAAGCCTCCGCAAGACGCGTCCTGGCGACGGCGCTGGCTAGGCTGGCGGCCGGCGGCCGCCGCCCTGGTGCTGGGCCTCGGGGCGCTGGGCCTGATCGCCTCGCGCTGCGTCCCCGAGCAGAATACCGTCAAGCCGGTCGCCCCCACCGCGACGGCGGCGCCCGTCACCCTGCCCCTGCGGCCAAAGGATTGGCGCGGCGCCATCGACTATCGAGCCCTGGACGCTCGCATCCACGCGATGATGGCTGACAAGTCCATGGAAGGCCTGGCGATCGCCGTGGTCGAGAACGGCCAACTGTCGTTCGTCCAGGGCTACGGGCTCACCGCGCCGGAGAGCGGCGAGAAGATCGACGCCGACACGGTCTTCCGCTGGGCGTCGCTGTCGAAGACGGTGGCGGGAACGCTGAGCGCCCGCCTGGCGGCGGACGGGGTGATCGCGCTCACCGATCCCCTGGGAAAGTTCGATACGAGCCTGCGCCTGCCGGGCGACGCCCAGAACGCGCTGACGGTCGAGCAATTGCTGTCCCAGCGCACTGGCCTACCCCGCAACGCCTATGACGGCTGGCTCGAAGGCGGGCGAGACCCGCGCCAGATCCGGGCAAGCCTGGAGGCCGTGCCCCTGCTCTGCCCGCCCGGCACGTGCCACAGCTACCAGAACATCGCCTATGACACGATCCGCGAGGTCGTCGAGACCGCCACCCATCGCCCCTATGCCGAGGAGGCTCGCCAGAAGCTGTTCCTGCCTCTGGGCATGACCGGCGCGACCATCGGCATCGACGGTTTGCGGACCGCCAAGCATTGGGCGCGGCCTTCGCGTGGCGGCCGCAGCGTGCCGTTGGTCGAGGCCTATTACCGCATCCCCGCCGCAGCGGGCGTCAATTCCAACATCGTGGATCTGGCGCGCTGGATGCAGGCGCAGATGGGTCAGGCGCCCGCCGTCCTGCCGGCCCCGGTGTTGGCGGACATCCAGCGACCGCGCGTCAATACCGGCCGGCCCTATGGACGATCGGCCATGGGCCGGGCGCTGGAACGCCCCGGTTACGGCCTGGGCATGCGCAGCTTCACCTACAAGGGCCGCCGCCTGATCGGCCACAGCGGGGCGGTGACCGGCTATCGCTCGACCATGATGTTCGATCCCGCCACGAAGACCGGCGTGGTGATGCTCTGGAACAGCGAGGGCAGCCTACCCTTCAAGCTCCAGGCCGAGGTCTTCGACAAGGCCTATCGCCTGCCGTTTGAGGATTGGCTTCAGCTAAAAGGCGATGGCGCGATTGTCGCACCCTGAGCGTTGCTACCAGAGATAGGGAATCAGCGCCGCCTTGCGCCGGCGATAGGCCACATGCTCATCGCCGAATCGGGCCGTCATCGCCGCGTCCTCCACCCGTATGCGCCACCCGAAGGCGATCAGGCCGGCCAGCAACAGCGCCAGGACCGACAGTCCACTGCCCAGGCCAAGGCCAACGCCGACCAGGCTCAGCAGGCTGCCCAGATAGGCCGGGTTGCGGACGATCCGGTAGGGGCCGCCCGTGATCATCCGGTGACCGTCGTGCAGATGCACGGTGCGGCGGAAGAAGGCCCCGAGGGTCAGTATGGCCCACAGGCGCAGGGCCAGGCCCGTCCAGATCAGGACCAGCGCCAGGAGCCGCGCCTCGCTCCTCCACTGGATTATGCGAGCAAATTCAGAGGCGTTGGCGGCATAAAAGGCGACGAAGATCCCCGCCGCGATAATCAGGACCACGGCCTGCAGGCTGCCCCGGTCGGCGTCCTGGCCGCTGGCCGTGCGCCGGTCGCGCCACCAGACCCACAGCTCAAACAGGCAGAAGGCGCCGTAGCTGGTCCAGAAGGCGCGCGGCCAACCCGTGGTCAGAAGCCAGGCGTGGTCCATGTCGCGAAGGCTCCCCTCGGCAAAGATTACGGCGTTCAGCTACACCGAACATCGATCGCCGCGTCAACTTGACATTAACGAAGAACACCTAGAGAACATTTGAGAGGTTTGCGGTTTGTTCCGCGACGACTTGCGAGGCCGACATGCTCACGCGCAAGCAGCACGAGCTGCTGATGTTCATCCACGAGCGGATCAAAGAGAGCGGTGTCTCTCCCTCCTTCGACGAAATGAAGGAGGCGCTCGACCTGGCGTCCAAGTCAGGCATCCACCGGTTGATCACGGCGCTGGAAGAGCGCGGCTTCATCCGCCGCCTGGCGCACCGCGCCCGCGCGCTGGAGGTGATCAAGCTGCCGCAACAGGCCACGACGGCCGCCCCGCCCAAGGGTCGCGGCGCCTTCAAGCCGCAAGTGCTGGAAGGCGGCGGGCAGGCGCCGGCCGTGGCCGCGCCCGTCCAGATCGCCGCCGACAACACCCGCGAACTGCCGATCCTCGGCCGCATCGCCGCCGGCACGCCCATCGACGCCATCCAGCATGAACGCGAGCGCCTGCCTGTGCCCGAATCCATGCTCGGCGGCGGCGAGCACTATGTGCTCGAGGTCCAGGGCGATTCGATGATTGATGCCGGCATCCTCGACGGCGACTATGTCATCATCCGCAAGGGCGACACCGCCAACAGCGGCGAGATTGTCGTCGCCCTGGTCGGCGAGGAAGCAACCCTCAAGCGCCTGCGCAAGAAGGGCGGCTCGATCGCCTTGGAAGCCGCCAATCCCAAGTACGAGACCCGCATCTTCGGTCCTGACCAGGTCGAGGTCCAAGGCAAGCTGGTGGGACTGATCCGGCGGTATCATTAGATTTTCGCCCATCCCGGTGAACGCCAGGATGAGCAGGGTTTGCATCACGGCTGGGGGCAGGCGCATTGGCCTGTCCTCATTTGCATCCGCGAAAGACCACGCAGACTCTGCTGCGGTCCGAGGTCCCTAGGTCGCCAGCCCGGCCGGCCGGTTTTCCGCATATTGCGGCACGTTTAGCGGCATCATCCACGGCTCGCGGCGCTTCACCCAGACCTCGTATTGCGGGATGAACTGACCGGTGTCGTCGAAGCCGCCCAGGTGAAGCTCGATCTCGTCCTCGCCCTCACGCCAGAAGACCGGCGAGCCGCAAACCGCGCAGCCGTGCGAGCGGCCGCGCTCGGAAGTCGCCCAGGCGAAGGTTTCGCCCTCGACCCGCACCTTGTCCGACCGAAAGACCGCGAAGGCGTTGCAAGGCGCGCCGTGGCGCTTGCGACAGGTCAGGCAGTGGCACATGCCGACCCGCAGCGGCCCGCCCTCCGCGCCGTATCGGACCGCCCCGCAGGCGCAGCCGCCCTGTCGTTCCATAGTCGTCTCCGTCTCCAGGCCCGTGCCTCGCCTCGCCTCGCCTCGCGATTCAGAACGCCAAACGCCCTTTGAGTTCCGCGAACGGGATAATGACATGCTCCCGATAGGCCGGCCGCGCCCGTAGCCGGTCGTACCAGGCCTGCAAACGGGGCTGCGGCGGCCGGTCGATCTCCAACTCGAAATAGCGATAGAGACAGGCGCCAATGGGGATGTCGGCCAAGGACAGCGCCTCGCCCATCATGAAGGCCCGACCTTCGAGTCGCGCCTCGACCTGACCCAGGCAGCGATGGGTGCGTTCCACCGCCTGGGCGATGGCTGGCCCATCTCGCAAAACCTCGGGCGTTCTGTAAAAGCCCCAGAACACTCCGCTCAGGAAAGCCGGCTGCAGCGCGGTCTGCGACCAGTCCATCCAACCATCGACCGGCGCCCGCGTCGCCGCGTCGGTTGGCCAAAACCGCCCTTCGCCGTAGGTGGCAGCCAGGTATCGAAGGATGGCGTGCGACTCCCACACCGCGACACCGCCGTCCTCGAGGACAGGCACGTGACCATGCGGGTTCATCTCCCGAAAGTCCGGGCTGTCCAGGCCGCCGAAGTCACCACCCGCCGGAAGGTGCTGATGCGGCAGGTCAAGCTCGGCGATAAGCCAGAGCACCTTCTGGACGTTCAACGAATTGCGTCTTCCCCAGACCTTGAGCATGGCGTCCCCCTATGGCGTGTTCGTCCACGGCCGCACGCCCCGCAGCGGCTGGGCCCAGACGATCCACCACCCACCGTCGCGGCGATAGAGCTCGGCCGCGCCGCCGACGGCGAAATCGGTCGCGTCGAGCACGATGCGGTCCCGGCAGGCCGGCGGCGTAATCGGAGCGTAGCCGCGCAGCACGACGATCTCGGCGTCCGCGCACATCGCCGCGAGAACGTCGGCGTCCGGAGCGGCCTTGCTCCAGGACAGGGCCAGCGGCACCGGCGAAGTCTTGGTGGGCGCGCAGGACCGCCGATCGCAGGCATAGGACGGACTCCGCGCGGTGTCGGTGGGCACGGCCAACCCCCGCCGGCGGCTCCAGAGCTCCGCCCCGAACCGCCGGGCGTCGGGGCGCAGCAGGACGGCCCGGCCGCCGTCGCGCACCGCCGCCGTGGTTCCGTCTGGCGCGATCCAGACGTCGGGCGCCGGCGGCCGGGGCCATAGCGCCACCGCCAGGGCCAGGGGCCCGCCCAACCAGCGCAGGCGTCCGCGCCACAGGCACAGTAACATCAGGCCGACAAAGGCCAGGGCCAGGGTGAAGGGCGGGCCGCTGGCCACCACCCGTTGAGCCCCGCCGGCGCTGGCGAAGCCATGGGCGATCCACAGCATCGCGTCGATGCCCCAGCCGGCCACGGCCAGGAACGGTCCTCCCAGGCCAAACACTTCGAGCACCGCCCCGATCGCCAGGAACGGCATGATCACGAAGGACGACAGCGGCGCGACCGCCAGGTTGGCCGGCAGGCCCCAGACCGCCACCCGGTTGAAATGCTGCATGGCGAACGGCCCTGTCGCCAGGCCAGCCACAAGACTGGCCCCGATGCTCACCGCCAGCCAGTTCATCGCGCCCTGGAAGAGCCGGATCGGCCAGGGGACCGAGATCTCGCGCACAGGCCTGGGCCAAGCCTCGGCCAGGGCGACCAGGGCGGCGGTGGCGGCGAACGACATCTGAAAGCCCGGCGCGCCGGCCGACTCGGGTTGGACCAGCAGGATGGCCAAGGCCGCAATGGCCAGGCCGTGCAGGGTGATGGCCTGGCGATCGAACAGGATGGCGGCGAAGGCCACGGTGGCGGTGATCGCCGCGCGCAGCGCCGGCGGCGGCGCGCCGGAAATCACCAGATAAATGAAGATCGCCGTCAGCCCGGCCACGGCCGCCACCTTCTTGCCGGGGACCCGCAGGGCCATCCACGGCCAGGCGGCGATGACCAGCCGCACCAGCCCAAACAGGAACCCGCCGACTATTGCCATGTGCAGGCCCGAGATCGACAGGATGTGGGCAAGGCCCGAGGCCCGCATGGCGTCGGTCTGGTCCTGGGTGATCCAGGCCTCGTGGCCGGTGACCATGGCCGCGGCGATCCCGCCCGTCTCCGGCCCCATCCGCGCGACGATGCGGCTGGCCAGCCGCCAGCGATAGGCGTTGACCGCCATGGCAAGGCGCAGGCGAGCCGGCGGCGGGTCCATCTCGGCGGGGCGGGTCTCGCCTATCAGGAAGCCGACCCCGCCCACGCCGCGGAACCAGGCGTCTCGGGCGAAGTCATAGGCGCCGGGCGAGGCTGGCGGCGGCGGCGGTCCCAACATGGCCCGGAGCCGGATGGCTTGACCCGGCGCGGGAATGTGCTCCGCGTCCACGGTGACGCGGATCCGCTTGGGCGTGTCTTCCGGCGCAAGCCGGCTGATCGAGGCCGGCGCGATCAACAGGCGTGGCCCGCCGGCGCCGGGGCTGACGACGTCCACCACGAAGCCGTCGATGGTAACTACCGTCCGATCGCCGCTCATGATCGGCGCGGCGACCAGCACGGAACGCACCTTGCCGGCCAAGGCGCCGGCCGTCAGGAAGGTCGCGAGCACCAGCAGCACCGAAACGGCCCGGCCCGGCCAGCGTCGCGCGGCAAGCCAGACCACGGCCGCTAGTCCCAAGGCCAGCCCGCCCAGCAGCGTCCAGGATGGCTCGACCTTCAGCTCAAGATAGCCCGCCGCTCCCAGGCCGAAGGCCACCGGCGACCACAGCATCCAGCGCTCGCGATTGGCGTCGATCTCGCGCCACAGCGACGCGCCGAACGCCGCCGCACTAGGACGGGCGCGAATCCGCGTGCTAAGACGCGCCGCCCAGCCGCCGCCGGTCTTGCCCGGCGTCGCGGTCCTCGCCACGTCCGTGGCCTCCACTAAGTCAGCCCCGGTTCCGATGACCAATTCCCCCGTTCCGACGACCGCCCCCAAGAAGGATGGCGCCGTCGTCACCCGCTTCGCCCCGTCGCCGACCGGCTTCCTGCACATCGGCGGCGCGCGCACGGCGCTGTTCAACTGGTTATATGCACGCCATACGGGTGGGAAGTTCCTTATTCGCGTTGAGGACACCGATCGGGAGCGTTCGACCGAAGCCGCCGTCGCCGCGATCTTCGAAGGCCTCGACTGGCTGGGCCTGACCTCTGACGAGGAGGTCGTCTTCCAGCACAAGCAGGCCGACCGCCACCGCGAGGCCGTACAGCAACTTCTGGACGCCGGCCGCGCCTATCGCTGCTGGATGAGCGTGGAAGACCTGGCCCTTGCGCGCGAACTGGCTCGGGCCGGCGGCCCCGCCCTGCGCTCGCCCTGGCGCGACGCCCCGGAGCCCAATGATCCGACCGCGCCCCACGTCATTCGCTTCAAGGGCCCGCTGGACGGCACGACCATGGTCGATGACCTGGTCAAGGGGCCGGTGACCTTCAACAACGCCGAACTCGACGACCTTGTGTTGCTGCGCGCGGACGGCGCCCCGACCTACAACCTGGCCGTGGTGGTCGACGACCACGACATGGGGGTCACCCACGTGATCCGCGGCGACGACCACCTGAACAACGCCGCCCGCCAGACCCTGATCTATCAGGCGCTGGGCTGGACCCTGCCGGCCTTCGGCCACATCCCGCTGATCCACGGCCCCGACGGCGCAAAGCTGTCCAAGCGTCACGGCGCCCAGGCCGTGGGCGAGTTCCAGGACATGGGCTACCTGCCCGAGGGCCTGCGCAACTACCTGGCCCGCCTGGGCTGGGGCCATGGCGACGACGAGGTGTTCAGCGACGAGGAGGCGATCAGCTGGTTCGACGTCAAGGACGTGGTCAAGGCCCCCGCCCGCCTGGACTGGGCCAAGCTGAACTTCATCAACAGCCAGCACCTGCATGTGGCCGAGGACGGCCGCCTGGCCGATCTGACCCTGAAGGCGCTGCAGACCCAGGGCGCGGCCCTGCCGGCCGACGCCGCCGCGCGGCTCCACGCCGTGGTCCCGCACGTCAAGTCCGGCGCCAAGACCATCCTGGAGTTGGCCGAGCACTGCGCCTTCGCCCTGAAGGTGCGTCCGCTGGCGCTCGAGGAAAAGACCCTTAAGCAGCTGACCGACGAGACCGTGGAACGGCTGACCCGGCTGCGCGCTCAGCTGGACGCAGCCCCGGTCTGGGGGGTAGCGGAGCTGGAAACGCTGTTGAAATCCTTCGCGGAATCCGAGGCCGTCGGCTTTGGCAAGTTTGGTCCGTCACTGCGCGGAATCCTCACCGGCGGGTCGCAAGCGCCCGACCTGCACAAGATCATGGCCGCGCTCGGTCGCGACGAGTCTCTGGGGCGACTTGACGACGCCCTGGCGTCGCGCGCATGAGGCGCTATATCGCACTCGCGAAATCGAAAATTGGACTGCCCGTTCCACTCTTCAAGGGGTCTCCCGCATGACCGACAAAGCCACGCTGACGATTGGCGACAAGAGCTACGACCTGCCAATTCTCAAGGGCAGCACGGGCCCCGACGTCGTTGACGTGCGGAAGTTCTATGGCGACAGCGACCATTTCACCTTCGATCCGGGCTTCACCTCGACCGCCTCTTGCGAAAGCAAGATCACCTATATCGACGGCGACGCCGGCATTTTGCTGCACCGCGGCTATCCGATCGGCCAGCTGGCCGAGGAGTCCTCGTTCCTGGAGGTCTGCCACCTGCTGCTGAATGGTGAGCTGCCGACGGCCGACGAATTCACCCTGTTCGAACGCAACATCACCTATCACACGATGCTGCACGCCCAGTTCGACACCTTCTTTCAGGGCTTCCGCCGCGACGCCCACCCGATGGCCGTGATGACCGGCGCGGTCGGGGCCTTGTCGGCCTTCTATTCCGACAGCCTGAACGTCGATGATCCCAAGCAACGCGAGATCAGCGCCCATCGCCTGATCGCCAAGATGCCGACCATCGCCGCCCGCGCCTTCCAGTACTCGCAAGGCCGTCCATTCGTGACGCCGCGCAACGAGCTGAGCTATTCGGAAAACTTCCTGCGCATGTGCTTCTCGGTGCCAGCCGAGGATTGGGTTCCCAACCCCGTCCTGACCCGCGCCATGGACCGCATCTTCATCCTGCACGCCGACCACGAGCAGAACGCCTCGACCTCGACCGTCCGCCTGGCCGGCTCGTCGGGGGCTCACCCGTTCGCCTGTATCGCCGCCGGCATCGCCTGCCTCTGGGGCCCCTCGCACGGCGGCGCCAACCAGGAAGCCCTGGAGATGCTGGAAGAGATCGGCACGGTCGAGAACATCCCCGCCTATGTGCAGGGCGTGAAAGACCGTAAGTATAAGCTGATGGGCTTTGGCCACCGCGTGTACAAGAACTTCGATCCGCGCGCCAAGGTCATGCAGAAGACCTGCTACGAGGTGCTCGAGCAACTTGGCATCAACGACCCGTTGCTCCAAGTGGCAATGGAGCTGGAAAAGGTTGCACTGAGCGACCAATACTTCATCGACCGCAAGCTCTATCCGAACATCGACTTCTATTCGGGCATCACCCTGCGCGCCATGGGCTTCCCCAAGGAGATGTTTACGGTGCTTTTCGCCCTCGCCCGCACCGTCGGCTGGATCAGCCAGTGGAAGGAAATGTTCGAGGATCCCTCGCGCAAGATCGGCCGCCCGCGCCAGCTTTATACCGGCGCGACGCAGCGCGACTACCTGGCCGTCGAAAAGCGCGGCTAAGCGCGTCGCGCATCCCAAACTGGAAAGGCCTCGCGAAAGCGGGGCCTTTTTCTTGGACCCCACGGTGCTGTCGAGCGGCGAGGATCGCCTTGGGCACAGACAATGGCGTTGGTCGGACCTGATGTTCGCGGGCGGAACCCGTCTGGCCGGATCGCGCCGGAACTAGCGCGTCTCGGCGGCGCGCAGGATGAAGCCGAGGATTTCGGCCACCGCCCGATAGAGCGCCTCGGGAATTTCCTCGTCGAGCTCGATGGTCGACAGGGCCTGGGCCAGGGCCGGATTCTCCTCGATCGGCACGCCGTGCTCGCGGGCCGTCTCGATGATCTTGTCGCCCACCCAGCCGCGGCCGGTGGCGACGACGCGCGGGGCGTGCGGCTCGTCATATTGCAGGGCGACGGCGATGCGCGTCCCCGTACGTCCGATAGCGCCGCTCATGTGGCCTGGTCCAGGAACTGGCCGGGCGCGGCGGCGACGGTGAGCGGCTGGCCAACGTGGAAGGCGACCTCGGGCTCCAGCGCGGCTTCGCGCAGGGCGGCGTCCAGGCGGGCTTCGCCGCCGCGCAGACGGGCCATGCTGGCGGGGCGTTCAGCCCAGAGCGAGACGCGCGCCGTGTCACCGGTCAGAGCGACCTGGGCGTGAACCGGGCCCATGGGCTCGACATCCAGTGAAAAGCGGGCGCGCCAGGTGCGGCCTGAGCCTCGTCCGCCGCCCTCCCCGCCCAAGCCGCCGCCGTCGCGGCTGATCTCGAACTGGGCGACGGCCGGGCCTTGAGGCGTCTGAAACGGCATGTCGAACACCCATCGCGCGCCCGGATCCTCGACGGGTCGGCTGATGGCGGGAGCCGGGTCGGGTAGCGAGGCGATCTGCAACAGTTCCGTCCGTGCCAAGGCCGCGCCGCTCTCGGAAAGCAGGCGCTGGCCGATGAGGCGGGGATCGGCCCCCAGCGGCAGGTTCGACTGGGCGGCGGCCTGGGCATGAGTCGGCGCCCCCGGATAGGGCGGTGGAACGCCAGATGGCGTGTGCTGGACGGCGGCGCCGTAGGCGCCGGCCAGCGCGGCCTGCATCGGACGCGGCGTCGCCAGCGGCGGCCCCAGGGGTAGAGCGAAGTCGCCTTCGACGATGGCGCCGAAAGCCGGCAGCGGCGGTTCGAGACGAGCCATGGGCGGCGGCGTCATCGCGCGCTGCCAGGCCGGGCGGAGGTCGGGCGCCGCCGACGGGCTGGCAAACACTTCCGGATCAAGCGCGACCTTATCCGGCGCGGCGCCCTGCATCGAGATCTTCGCGGCGAGCGCTTGAGGCGTTCCCCTGTCGGCCATTTGCGCGGCGGCGGTCGCGGCGGTCGCCGCAGGGTTTGAGGCGGACGTCGCGGCCTGGGCCGAGGCCGGCGGCAGTGTGTCCACCCAGGTCTTCACCACCTCGCGAAACACCAGCAGGGCCGCCTTCATGTCGCTGTTGGGCGTCGGGGTGGGGATGGGACGGGGCGGCGCGGTCAGGGTGCCCGTGGGCGGGCGCTGGAGGGCGTCTTGCGGCGCGGCGGCGGCCAGGCGGGCTTCGAGAAACAGGCCCGAGCGCTGCAGGGCCTGGCGAATTTCCGGCCCGCTGATCTGGCCGTCCATCTGGGCGCCCAAGGCCATTACCTGGGCGATCGCCGCCTTGACCGGCGCGGGCACGTTCGGATCGGCGGCGGCCTGGGTCATGTCGGCCATCAGCGGCGCCAGGCCGCCCTGGCGCGCGGCGGCGCGACCGGCGGCCAAGCTGACGGCGCGGGCCGGCGTATCGGGCGCGGTGACCAGACTGGCGGCGGCGCGCGCCTCGGCGGCCTTGGCGCGCTCGAGTTCGCCGTCACCCACGGTGTCCGTAGCGCCGGGGTCGGCCACTTCCGAGTGGCCCTGGCCGATCATCGCGCCGAGGGTTTCGGTGGTCTGGAGGATCGCCGCGCGCGCCAGCGCGTCGCCGCTCGGCTCACCCCGGTTGACCAAGGTGGGCGGCGTGAGCGGCGTCAGGGGGGCG
This sequence comes from Caulobacter sp. DWR3-1-2, assembly GCF_049896225.1. Lineage (NCBI taxonomy): Bacteria > Pseudomonadati > Pseudomonadota > Alphaproteobacteria > Caulobacterales > Caulobacteraceae > Caulobacter > Caulobacter sp. DWR3-1-2. The sequence continues at coordinate 95,505 of NZ_JAFCTW010000003.1, forward strand.
ATCGCGGAGATCGGCACGCAACACTCCAGACCCGGCAGCGGCAAACACCGGTCATTCCAACCTAATAGAGAGCCATGAAGCGGGTCTTAAAGGCTTGCTTAACGCAGGCAGCCGAGATTGCGCTCCTGCTCGGAGTTCCAGGTTTGACGCTCTCCATCCCCTCCACGGCCTGGACCGACGTCACGGCGCATCGGCGGCGTGATCTGCTGTCGATCGTGCCGATGTCGCTGCTGGCGGCGGTGGGATCGACGGTGTGGCTGGAGCCGCCCTTCATCCTGGCCTGGCTGGTGGCGGTCAGTGCCCTGATCGGTCTCAACCACGTTCTAGGACACTGGATCGATCACACGCCCGCGCCGCGCCACAGCCAGGAGTGGCTGCTGTCGGTCGCCACCTTCGTCTATTCCGGTGTGTATGGCCTGCTTCCCCTGGCGATGGTCGTCGACGGCAGCCGCGCAGCGGCAGTGGCCGGCGCGGCGATGTTGGGCGCCGTGGCGCTGAGCAGCACCGCCGAGTTCGCCATCTCGCGCCGGATCGGCGCCGCTTCGCTGCTGGCCGTGCTGCTGACGGCCTTCGCCGCCGTCCTGCGACCCGCCGCCGGGGAGTCGCCGCTGCAGGCCATGATCGCCTTCGTCGCCGCCGCCGCCTTCTTGGCCTATGTGCTTGTGGCGGCCCTGCACCGCGCCGGCGCCGAGCAGCGCCTGGTCGCCGCCTTGGCCAGCGCGCGCGAGAAAGCGGCCGAAGCCGCCGCCGCCAACGCCGCCAAGACGACGTTCCTGGCCACCATGAGCCACGAGATCCGCACGCCCCTTAACGGCGTCCTGGGCATGCTGCAGGTCATGCAGGCCGACGTCCTAACGCCGGCTCAGCGCGAGAGACTGGCGATCGTCCGCAAGTCCGGCGAGGGCCTGACCGCGATCCTCAACGACGTGCTGGACCTGGCGAAAATCGAGGCGGGCCGGCTGGAGATCGAGACGGCGGCCTTCGACCTGCCTGAGCTGATGATCGGCTGTCACCACGCCTTCTCGGTGCTGGCCATCGACAAGGGCCTGCGCTGTACCCTGACCATCGCGCCAGAAGCGCGGGGCCTCTATCACGGCGACGCCCTGCGCCTTCGCCAGGTGATCGGCAACCTGATGTCCAACGCCGTGAAGTTCACCGCCGCGGGCACGATCGATCTTTCGGCCCGACTGAGCGGCGAAACCTTGGAGATCGCGGTCAGCGACACCGGCGTCGGCGTGGCCCCCGACGATCTCGACCGGCTGTTTGGCAAGTTCAGCCAGCTCGACGCGTCCAGCACCCGTCGCCAAGGCGGCACCGGCCTGGGCCTGGCGATCTGCCGCGAGCTATGCGGCCTGCTGGGCGGGTCGATCGGTGTCGCCAGCTCCCTTGACCACGGCTCAACTTTCACCATCGCCCTGCCGGCGGAGAATCTGGCCCCCGGCTCAACGGTCCAGGTCGTGGCCGACACACCGGCGCCGGAAGCCATCCAGCGTTCGCCGCTGCGGGTGCTGGCGGCCGAAGACAACCACGTCAACCAACTGGTGCTGCAGGCCATCCTGCGCCAAGCCGGGATTGAGCCAGACCTGGTCGTCAACGGCGCCCAGGCCGTCGGCGCCTGGCGCGACGGCGACTGGGACATCATCCTGATGGACGTGCGCATGCCGGTGATGGACGGCGTCGCCGCCGTCCAGGAGATCCGACGCCGCGAAGCCGCTGAAGGCCGCCCGCGCACGCCGATCATCGCCCTGACGGCCAACGCCATGAGCCACCAGATCGCGCCCTTGCTGGCCGCCGGCTTCGACGACCATGTCGGCAAGCCGATCGACATCGCCACCCTGTTCGACGCCCTCGACCGGGCCGTGACCGGCAGGACCGAAGCCGAACCGGCCTAGGCGGCCGAAGCGCGCCCTTTCAAGAACGCCAGCAAGGCCGTGGCGGCCGCTTCGGAAGGATCCGGCATGCCGCGCCCCATACGGTCCAGCGCGGCGTGCTGGGCGGCGATCTGGCGGGCGCGCAAGGCCGGGTCGTCCAGACGCTTGCCGACCTCGGCCGCCAGGGCCTCGCCGGTGCAGGCGGTCTGCAGCAGTTCGGGCGCGACGGTGTCGTCAGCGGCGATGTTGAACAGCGTTACCCAGCGCGGCTTGAACAGCATCTTCAACAAGGCAAAGGTCAGATCGCTGGTGACATAGCCCACCACCATCGGCGTTCCGGCCAGGGCCAATTCGGTGGTCACCGTACCGCTGCAGGCCAGGGCGACCGTGGCGGCGACCATGGCGTCGTCCTTCAGACGGTCGTCCTCGATCACATGGGCGCGAAAGGGCCAGGCGGCCACGCGAGCCTTGACGGTATGGGCCACGGTGGAGGCGGCGGGGACCACGACGTGCAGGTCGGGGCGCTGGACCTTAAGGCGTCGCACGGCGTCTTCGAAGGGCGGCATGACCCGTTCGATCTCGGACGGCCGGCTGCCGGGCAGCACCAGCAGGACCTGGTCACCCTCAGCCGCGCCGATGGCTGCGCGCAGCCGGGCGGGGTCGGCGTGGCTGAAATCGTGGACCAGGGCCGAATTGCCGACGAAGATGTTCTCCAGGCCGACGGCGTCGAAGAACGGCTTGTCCATCGGCTGGATGGACAGCAGCAGGTCCACGGCCTTGGCCAGGCCCTTGGCGCGACCGGCGCGATAGGCCCAGACCTGGGGGGCGACATACTTGACCAGCGGCAGCGCGGGGTCCCGCTTGCGCAGCGCCTGGGCGAGCCGAATGTTGAAGCCCCAGCTGTCGATCAGCACCGCCACATCGGGTGTTTCCCGGGCCGCCAGGGCCAAGGTGTCCTTCAGGCGGGCCATGGCGCGGGGATAGGCCTTCAGGCTCTCCACGATTCCCAGGATCGACAGCTGGGCGATGTCGAAAGGGCTCTCGACCCCCTCCTGCGCCATCTTGGCCCCGCCGACCCCGACGAAGCGGACCTTGTCAGCGCCTAGCCGCGACCGCACTGCTCTCGCCAGACCGGCGCCCAGGGCGTCGCCGGAGGCCTCGGCCGCCACCAGCATCACCGTGAAGGGTCGGCTTTCGGCGTTCATGCGTCGACCTTGGGCTCGACTCCGTACACGAAGAGGCCCAGGTCGTTGGCGCAGGCGATGACCTGCTCGCGGTCGATGATCAGCAGCCGCCCTGCCTCACCCACCACCCCGGCCAAGCCCGCGCGCGCGGCCCGCTGCAGGGTGGCGACGCCGATGGCGGGCAAATCGACCTTGGTTTCCTGGATCGGCTTGGGCGTCTTGGCCAGCACGCCGCGCGGACGCTCGGCCCTGCCTCGGATGGCCTCCGGTAGATCCGCCACCCGTCGCAGCATGGCGTCCGTGCCCTCCTGGGCCTCGACGGCCAAGACCAGACCATCGCAGACCACGGCCCCCTGCCCGACATCGAGCGCGCCTATCGCGCGGGCGACGGTCAGGGCGCGATCCATGTCGGCCCGATGCAGGTCGGTGGGCGCATGGCGGCCCAGCGCCCCGAGCGGCAGGGTCATCTCGCCGCGCACCTCATGGGCGCCCTCGACGGCAAAGCCTTCCTTCTCGAACTCGGCCAGCAGCCGGCGCAGCAGGGCGTCGTCGCCCTTGCGCGCGGCGTTGATCAAACCCGGAATCACGGCCAGGCCTCGCAGGTCAGGCTTGATGGCCGCGAAGTCAGGGCGATCGACGACGCCGGCGAAACAGACGGCCTCGCAGCCCTCGGCCCGCAGCGCCTTGAACACCTTGCCAAACTCGCCCAGCCCGACCTCGATGCCCGGATAGCGGGCCAGGCGAGCGTCGGCGAACGACCGCAGGCGCATCACCGCGAACGGACGGTTGGCGGCCTGGCAATGGGCGGCCAGTTCCAGCGGTAGCGACCCTCCGCCGGCAATTAAACCCAGTTTGCGCATGGCGGACCTAGACCTCGCGCTCTGGAAGGCACAGCGGACGGTTGGCGTCGGCCCGGATGAACGAGACGATCTCCATCACCTCGGGCGTGCCGGCATGGGTCTCGGCCACGTCGTCCAGGCGCTCCTGGAAGGTGCCTTCGTCGGCGAACAGCAGGCGATAGGCCGCGCGCAAGGCGTTGATCGCCTCGCGCGTGAAGCCGCGCCGCTTCAGGCCCACCAGGTTCAGGCCCTCGAGATGGGCGTGGTTGCCCCACACCGAGCCGTAGGGAATGACGTCCTTGGTCACCACCCCGCCGCCGCCGACGAACGAATATCGGCCGATGCGGGTGAATTGATGCACGGCGCACAGGCCGCCCATGAACACGAAATCGCCGATCACTACGTGACCGCCCAAGGTGGCGCCGTTGGCCAAGGTCACTCGGTCGCCGACCATGCAGTCATGGGCGACGTGGGCGCCGACCATGTAAAGGCTGTCGGAGCCGACCGTCGTCACCCCGCCCCCGCCGACCGTGCCGGCGTGCATGGTGGCGTGCTCGCGGATGATGTTGCGCTCGCCGATCACCAGGCGGGTGTCCTCGCCCTTGTGCGCCAGATGCTGAGGTGCGCCGCCCAGAACGGCGAAGGGGTAGATCTCTGTGCCGGCGCCGACCTTTGTCGCGCCATCGATCACCACATGCGAAACCAGGCGCACGCCGTCGCCCAGTTGGACCTTGGGCCCGACGGTGCAGAAGGGGCCGATCTCGACGCCCTGCCCCAACTGGGCGCCGGGATCGACGATTGCGGTCGGATGGATCTGGGTCATGCCTTGGGCGTCTCCACCACCATGGCCGCGAACTCGGCCTCGGCGGCCACCTTGTCGCCGACCTTGGCGACGCCCTTGAACTTGAAGATCGTCGAGCGGGAGCGCACGACCTCGACCTCCATGCGGATCACGTCGCCAGGGCGGACGGGATGGCGGAAGCGCGCATTGTCGACCGACATAAAGAAGATGGTCTTGCCGTCGGTGTCGACCTCGAGCGACTTGCTCATCAGCACCGCCCCGGTCTGGGCTAGGGCTTCGATGATCAACACGCCCGGCATCACCGGATTACCGGGGAAGTGCCCTTGGAAGAACGGCTCGTTGATCGTCACGCACTTGATGCCGACGATCGACTTGTGCGCGCGGTAGGTCTCGGCCCGGTCGACCAGCAAAAACGGATAGCGGTGCGGAATCCTGTTCAGGATCTCGGCGATGTCGATATTGGCCAGAACCTCTTCGGCAGGCGGCGCTTCGACGTTGGATTGGCTCATTCTAGCCCCTTGGTTCCCGGCTGCCCGCCTTGCGCGACAGCCATGCGGTTTCTCGGAGCCACCGCTTGAGCGGCCGCGCCGGGAACCCAGTCCATGTTTCCCCGGCCGGGACGTCCTTGAACACCGACGCCGAGGCGCCGATCTGGGCGCCCGAACCGATCGTCAGATGGTCGGCCACGCCGGCCTTGCCGCCGAAGGCGACGCCGTCGCCCACCACCGTGCTGCCGGAAATACCCGTATAGGCGGCGGCGACGCAGTTACGACCGAGCCGGACGTTGTGGGCGACATGGACGAGATTGTCGATCTTGCTGTTCTCGCCGATCGTCGTATCGCCAAAGGCGCCTCGATCCACGCAGCTGTTAGCGCCGATGGTCACGCCGTCCTGCAGGATCACCCTCCCAAGCTGCGGCAGATCGACGACGCCGATCGGGCCACTCGCCGCGCCGAACCCCGCCTCGCCGATCACGGCGCCGGCGTGGACGGCCACCCGGTCGCCGATCATGGCGAAGCCGATGACCGCATTGGCGCCGATCCGGCAGTTCCGGCCAATGCTGACGCCAGGGCCGATCACCACCCCGGGACCTAGGTAGGTCCCTCGACCGATCCGGGCTCCCTGCCCGATCAACACGCCCGGAGCCAACACGACGCCGTCCTCCAGCGCGCTGTCGGGATGGATGGCCGTGGCGTTTTCGAGATGGCGCCGCGGCGCGTGCAGACGGCCAGCCGCAACGGCCCAAGCTGCCTGCGGATGCGAGGTAATCAGCAAGGCCCAACCAGCGGGCGCCAGCGCGGCGTGTTCCAGCTTGAGAAAACAGGCGCACGACGAAAGCCCGCCTAGGTCGGGCAGTCGTTTGGGATCGGAAAGGAAGGTCACGGCCCCCGCGTCGGCGCTCTCGAGAGGCGCGACGTGGCTGATCCGTTGATCGCCGAGGGCGGGGTCGGCCAGCTGAGCACCGCTCAGCCTGGCCAGTTCCGTGAGGGTCGCCGGGCCCAGGTCTTCGAAAAAGCGCGGGTCCGGCATGGGTCCTCTCGGGAGCGGTCCGGGCCTGGGCCCGGACCGATTCGCTTACTTCTTGGTGGGCTGCAGAGCTTGAGCCCCAGGAGCCGCTTGGTCCAGACGTTCGCGATCGAAGGTCAGGGTCTTGATGCGGGCGTCGGTTGCGGTGACCACTGCGCCCGTGATGTCCATGGCCGGATTGACCACAAGCACCGACTCCCGCTCGATCAAGATCGAGCAGGTCTTGGCCTGATAGGCTTGGCGAATGGCCGGCTCCAGTTCCTGATAGACGCGGGCGATCTGCTTCTGCTCGGTCGCTTCGACCTCGCGTTGGCGCTGCTGGCCCTTGCGTTGCCAGGCGTTGGCGCGCACCTGCAGGGCGGCGGCCTGTTGCTCAAGCGCGCTTTGCTCAAGCGTGCCCTTCTTGCCGTCCAGGGCCTTGGCGTCGGTGTCCAGGCTGGTGCGCTCGGCGGTCAGCTCGGCGTTGACCTGCGAGATAATGACCTTCAGGCGGGCGTCGACCGACTTGCCGACCAGCGAAGCGCCGACGGCGCCCTGGCTGGAGAACACGCAGACGCCGGCGATCGGCGCACCGTGGGTGACGGTGGGAGCCGCCGTCGGAGGGGCGGTTTGGGCGAAAGCGCCCGACGCCATGGTGAGCGCGGCGAGGCCCGAAGCGGTCGCGGCGAAGAACTTGGAGGTCATGGTCTTTAGAACCTTGTGGAGGTGGAGAACCGGAAGGTTTCGATTCTGTCGTAGTCTTCTTTAGCGAGAATATGGCTGAAATCGAACCGGATGGGTCCCATGGGCGATTTCCAGTCGATGCTCAGACCCGCCGAGGCCCGAAGGCCCAGGCCGTCCTTGATGAGCGGGTTGAACTTACCGGGCGAGATCTGGCGATCCACGTCGTCAAGCTGGCCCGCCGTACCGAAGTCGGTGAACACCGCGGCCTTGATGCCGTATTGCTCGGGCAACAGGGTTGGGACGGTCAACTCAAACGTGCCGATCGCGTAGAGCTTGGCGCCCAACGAGTTGCTGTTCTGAGACCCGTTCGTGGTGTCGCGCGGGCCGATACCGGCGATCTCGAAGCCGCGGAAGGTGGAACCGCCCTTGTAGTAGCGGTCGTTGATGCGGACGTTGTCGCCGCCCAAGCCTTCGATATAGCCAGCCGAACCGGTTGCGCTGAAGATGAAGTCCTTGTTGAAGCCCCAATACCAGCCGGCGTCGGCGTCGGTCTTAAGATACTTCACGTCACCGCCAAACCCAGCCAGATCCTGGTTCAGGTCGGCGAACCATCCGCGAGTGGGCTGGATCGGGTCGTTGCGCTTGTCGATCCGCAGACCGTAGCCGATCAACGAGGTGACGTAAGCGCCGCGCTGCAGACAAAGGATCTGCGAAACGGAACCGCCGGAGCACAAGCCGTCGGCGACGCTGACCTTGTCCTGACGAAGTTGGTAACGCAGGCTCATCGAGGCGTTCTGGGTCAGTGGAAAGCCGAACCGCAGCGTGCCGCCCGTCGATTGGGTGTCGTACGACGCATAGTTGCTGAGGTCGTAGCGGTACGAATAGAGGTCCAGGCCGGCGCGCAGGTCGCGGCCCAGGAAGCGCGGCTCGGTGAAGCCAAAATCGATTTGCTGGCGCAGTGAGCCCACCGAGATCCGGGCCCGCAGGTTCTGGCCCCGGCCGCGGAAGTTGCGCTGGGTCACGCCGACGTCGAGCACCAGCTTGTCGACCGAGCTGTAGCCGGCGCTGAACGACAGTTCGCCCGTCGGCTGCTCCTCGACCTTGACCCGCAGGGCGGTGCGGTCAGGCGCCGAGCCGGGCAGCTCCTCGATATTGACGTCCTTGAAGAAGCCCAGGCCGCGCATGTTGTTCTTGGAGCGGTCGACCAACACGCGGTTGTAGGCGTCGCCTTCGGCCACTTCCATCTCGCGGCGGACCACATAGTCCAGCGTCTGGGTGTTGCCGACGATGTCGATGCGATCGACATAGACGCGCGGGCCTTCGCGGACCGAGAACACCACGTCGACGGTGTTGGTCTCGCGGTTTGGCACATAGCGGGGACGCACGTCCACGAAGGCGAACCCGGCCGCGCCGGCGGCGAAGGTCAGGGCGTCGGTGGCCTGCTCGATGCGCTCGTCTTCATACAGCTGGCCGGTGCGGATTGGCAGGATCTGGGCCAACAGGTTGCCGTCAAGCTTCTTCAGCTCGGTTTCGACGGTGACCTTGCCGAACTTGTACTTGGGCCCTTCGTCGATCGTGTAGGTGACCGCGAAACCGTTCTTGTCGGTGGCCAACTCGGCGACCGAAGCCACGACGCGGAAGTCGAAAAAGCCGCGGTTGCGGTAGTGCTTGCGCAGCTGCTCGCGATCGTACTCGATGCGGTCGGGGTCATAGTTGTCGTTGCTGGTCAGGAACTTGTACCAGTGCGACTCCTTTGTCACGATCACGTCGCGCAGATCGTTGTCCGAGAATTCGCTATTGCCCAGGAAGTTGACGCCCAGGACGCCGCTCTTGGGGCCTTCGTTGATCTCGAACACCAGGTCGACGCGCTTTTGCGGCAGTTCCACCACCTTGGGCGTCACGGTCGCCGAGATGCGGCCCGAACGACGATAGAGCTCGATGATCCGCTGGACGTCGGCCTGAACCTTGGAGCGAGTGAAGATGCCGCGCGGACGGATCTGCACCTCGTCCTTGAGCTTGTCTTCCTTGAGCGCCGAATTGCCCTCAAAGACCACTTGGTTGATGATCGGATTCTCGACGACCTTGACGATCAGGTCGCCGCCCTGCAGCTCGATCTTCACGTCGGCGAACAGGTCGGTCCGGGCCAGGGTCTTCAGCGCCAGGTCGAGGCGTTGCGGATCCACGGTCTCGCCCGGCTGGATCGGCAGGTAGGACAGCACAGTCCCCTGCTCGATTCGCTCGTTGCCCTGCACCACGATGCGCTGCACCACGCCCGTCGTCTGGGCTTGGGCGAAGGCGGCCTGCGGCGCGGTCAGCGCCGTTGAACCGAGAAGAAGCGCAACGCCGGTGGCGAACGCGGCGCTATGGGCACGAATTTTGCTCATGGGACCAATCATGGACGGAAGGCGGCTGCTCAAGAGAACAAACCGCCGAAGAATTTAAACACGCTCAAACGCTGCAGATCATTCCAGGTCGCGAACAACATGAAACCCAGCAACAGTGCAAGACCAACCCGATATCCGGCCGCTTGCAGCCTCGCCCCTAGCGGCCGGCTGGCGACCGCTTCGTAGGCGTAGAACAGCAGATGGCCGCCGTCCAGAACGGGGATCGGCAGAAGATTCATGAAGCCGACGCTGACTGAGATCAGGGCCGAGAGGCTGAGCAGGGCGACCGAGGCGCCCAGCAGCATCGTCGGCAGGTCGGTGCCGTTGGCCGCGCCCGCCTGGGCGACCTGGCCGGAGGTCTTGGCGATTCCCAGCGGGCCGCCGATCTGATCGGCGGACACCTGACCGCTGATCATCCGCCCCAGATAAAAGACCGTGGTGTCGAGCACATCCCAGGTGCGGGTCACGCCTACGCCGAGAGCCTGGACCGGCGTGTAGCGGATCCGTTCGATATATTGCCTCGGCAGCAGCCGGCTCAGTCCCAGCATGAGGCGGCGTTCCGGCTTGCCGCTGGCTGTGGGCGCTTCATCCATCGCCGGCGTGGCGATCAACTGGATCGTTTGACCCCCTCGATAGACGTCGAACCTGATTGGCTGAGCGCCACGCTTCTTCACATAGGCCGTCAGGTCCTCGAAGCTGTTGATCGGCACGCCGTCGGCGCGCTGCACCACGTCACCGCGCTTGAAACCGGCGAGGTGGCCCGCGCCATGAGGTTTCACTTCATCGACGACATAAGGAACGCCAAAGCCGAGAACGCCGCCCTTTTGGCTACCGCCGAGGCCGTCGGAAATGTCCAGCAGAGCCGGCGTGGCCGTCAGATCAATTTCTTGCGTTCCACGTCGCACTTCGAACTGAATCGGCACATCGCTACGCAGCATGGCGTAGCGGTCCAGGTCCTCGAAACTCTTCATCTTGCGGCCGTTGGCCGAGAGGATGACGTCGCCCTGGACAAAACCCGCCTGGGCCGCCGGGCTACCGGCGTTCACACCCGTGACGATCGGTCTACGCACCACTTCGCCAAACACGCCCGCCAGAAAGGCGAACAGCACGATGGCGAGGATGAAATTGGCGACCGGTCCTGCCGCGACCACGATCGCGCGCTGCCAGAGCGGCTTGAAATGGAAATAGCGCGCGACGGCTTCCTTGCCCTCGCGCTGCTCGATCTCGGCGCGCATGGCCTTCAAGTCGTTCTGGTCGGGCACACTGGCTACGTTCTCGTCGCCAGAAAAGCGGACATAGCCACCAAGCGGCAACCAGCCCAGTTGCCATTGCACGCCAGCCTTGTCGCGCCAGGCGGCGACGGGCTTACCGAAGCCGATCGCGAATCGGTCGATCGCCACGCCGCAGGCCTTGGCTGCCCAGAAGTGGCCAAGCTCGTGCACGGTCACGACCAACAGGATCACCAGTGGAAAGGCGATCAAGTAGGACGCAGCGGACTGGATGAAGCCGAGCATGATCGGGATTTTCTTCTCGTCTTCAGTTTGAACGGCGAACTTGGCCGACAACCTCGGCCGCAATGCGGCGGGCCGACGCGTCAGTCATCATTGCGCTGTCGAGGGCGTCGTCGTCGCTCACGGCCAGGTCGCCCCGGCCGTTCATGCGTTCCAGTGTCCCCGCCACCGCGCTGGCAATATCCAGAAAGCCGATCTGGCGGTCAAGGAAGGCCGCGACAGCGACCTCATTGGCCGCGTTCATCGCCGCCGGCGCGCCGCCGCCCAGGCGCAGGGCCTCGCGGGCGATGGCGATCGACGGGAAGCGCTCCAGGTCAGGTTCTTCGAAGGTCAGTTGGCCGTAGGCGGCCAGGTCCAGAGGCTTTGCGGGCCAGGACAGGCGCTGGGGCCAGGAAAAGGCGCAGGAGATCGGGCTGCGCATGTCCGGCGGCCCCATCTGGGCCAGGGTCGATCCGTCGGTATATTCGACCAGACTGTGGATCACCGACTGCGGGTGGATCACCACGTCGATGCGCTCCTGCGGCGTGTCGAACAGGTAGGACGCCTCGATCATCTCCAGGCCCTTGTTCATCATCGTCGCGGAATCGACCGAAATCTTCGCGCCCATCGACCAGTTGGGGTGGGCGATCGCCTGTTCGGGCGTGGCCTTGGCCATGGCCGCCTTATCCCAGGTGCGGAACGGGCCGCCGGAGGCGGTCAGGATCAGACGCGCCACCCGGTCCAGGCAATCGCGCTGCAGCACCTGGAAGATCGCCGAATGCTCCGAATCGACCGGGATCACCGATCCGCCGGCCGCGTGGGCAATGCGCAACAGGGACGGACCGGCGCAGACCAGGCTTTCCTTGTTGGCCAAAGCGATGACCGCCCCAGTGCGGGCTGCGGCCAGGGTCGGCGCCAGGCCCGCCGCGCCGACAATGGCCGACATCACCCAATCCGCGCCCATGGCGGCGGCTTCCGAAACGGCGGCGGCGCCGGCTGCGGCCTCGACGCCCGAGCCGGCCAGGCGCTCACGCAGTTCCAGCAGCAGGCGCTCGTCGTCGATGACCGCAATCCTGGGCTTCCAGCGCAGCGCCTGCTCGGCCAGCTTGGCGACATTGCGTCCTGCCGTCAGGGCCAGGATCTCGACCTCGACACCCGCCTGATCGAACAGGTCCAGGGTCGAAACGCCGATGGAGCCCGTCGAACCCAGCACCACGACCTTGCGGGCCGCGATCGCGTTCACAAGGGTCAAGGCAACCATCCCCACTGGTCGAGCAGTCGCGCGCCGGCGACCACGATCGCCGCGAACATCAAGCCATCCACCCGGTCGAGCATGCCGCCATGGCCGGGGATCAGGTCGCCGGAGTCCTTCACGCCGAACCGGCGCTTGAGCATCGATTCCCATAGGTCGCCGGCCATGGTGGCCAAGCCGCCCAAGAACCCCACCGCCGCCGCAACGGGCCACGACAGGTCGAGGTCCGGCAGGGCCGGCAGCGCGCGCGTCAGGGCGACGATGCCGATCGCGCCGAGCGCCGCCGCGACAAGTCCACCGAAGAACCCCGACCAGGTCTTGTTCGGCGAATAGCGCGGCCACAGCTTGGGGCCCTTGAAGATGCTGCCGGTCACGAAGGCGAAGATGTCGGCGAACCAGGTCGCCGTGAACAGCAGCAGGGTCCAGCTAAGCCCGACGGCTTGGTCGACAGGGTTTTGTCGCAACCAGATCAGGGCGATGACCGAAGGGGCGATATAGATAACGCCATAGGCCGCATCGGCCCGACGCTCGAGCGCGCCCCGGGCCATCAGGGCCGCGGCGATGGCCCCAATGATCACGACGGGCCAGGTGATGTAGTAGTGGCCTTGGAAGGCGACGATTACCGAGATCGCCGACGCCGCGCCAATCGCCACCGCGACACCGAGCGCGGCGCGCTTGGCGCTCATCTCGGCCCACTCACGCGCCAGCAGGGCGACGCCGACCAGGACCAGGGCCAGGAACCAGACGTCCCCAAACCAGACGGCGGCCACGACCGTCGGCACCAGCACCGTGGCCGAAGCGACACGGATTCGCAGGTTACCCCAGTTGAAACGCTTAGCCGGCGACGGCGACGTCATCGACGGCAATACCTCCATAGCGCCGATCGCGACCGCGATATTCCGTCAACGCGGCGGCGAGGTGTTCGGGCCCATAGTCCGGCCAAAGAACATCCTGATACACCAGTTCGGCGTAAGCGCATTCCCACAGCAGGAAATTCGAGATTCGTTGTTCGCCGCTGGTCCGCACGATCAGGTCCGGCGCGGGGGCGTTAGCGGTGGAAAGCCGTTGCTCGAACATGGCCTCGTCCAAGTCGGCGGCCCGGGCCTCGCCGCGCTCGACGGCCAGGGCGAAGGCGCGCGCGGCGTCGGTGATGTCGGCGCGGCCGCCGTAGTTGAAGGCGACCTGCAGCAGAAAACTGTTGTTCTGGGCCGTGCGGCGTTCGGCGCGGTCGATCACGTCCAGCACGTCGGCCGCCAGTCCCGTGCGACGGCCAATGATGCGCACCCGCACGCCTTCGCGCGCCAGCCGGTCAAGGTCGGATTCCAGATAGGCCTTCAACAGGCCCATCAGCTCGGACACCTCCTGCGGCGGCCGGCTCCAATTTTCGGTGGAGAAGCCGAACACCGTCAGCACGCCCACGCCCAAGGCGCCGGCGCCCTCGACGGTGCGCTTTAGAGCGTTGACGCCAGCCCTGTGGCCCAGGACGCGTGGCAGATTACGCCGCTTCGCCCACCGGCCATTGCCGTCCATGATAATGGCCACATGCAGCGACGGCGTCGACTTGGCGCCCCCGGCGCGTATCGACACGTTCTGCAGGCCGGTCGTCGGCGCCATGCGCTTCAGCCTTCCCTCATCGCCTCTCACAACTTAGGTCGATGCCTAAACCTGCATGATCTCTTGTTCTTTGTTTTTCAAGGCCTCGTCGATCCGCTTGATGGCCTCGTCGGTCATCTTTTGGACCTCGGTTTCCATCTTTTTCAGCTCGTCCTCGCTGATGACGCTGGCCTTCTCGGCCTTCTTCAGGTCGTCGTTGGCGTCGCGGCGAATGTTGCGCACGGCCACCTTCTGGGCCTCGGCGTATTTGCCGGCGATCTTAGACAGATCCTTGCGGCGCTCTTCGGTCAGCGGCGGGATCGGGATGCGGAGGTTGTTGCCCTCCATGACCGGGTTCAGGCCCAGATCGGAGTTGCGGATGGCCTTTTCGACGGCGCCGACGACACCCTTGTCCCAGACGTTGACATTGATCTGGCGCGGCTCGGGCACGCTGATCGAAGCCACGGTGTTGAGCTGAACCATCGAGCCGTAGGCGCTGACCATGATCTGGTCGAGCAGGCTTGACGAGGCGCGGCCGGTGCGCAGACCGGCGAAGTCTTCCTTCAACGACACGACCGACTTGTCCATGCGGTCCTTGTAGCGGGGCAGATCGGGTTTTTCGGCGGTGGCCATGGCTTGGGCTCTTTTCGCTGGGAAATTAGGCGGCTTGGCCGGCAGAAACGACGGTGCGCGTCCCCTGGCCCTTGAGGACATCCAGCAGGTTGCCGCGTCCCTTGATCGAGAAGACGATGATCGGAATATTGTTGTCGCGCATCAGCGCCACGGCCGAGGCGTCCATCACCCGCAGGTCCTGGGCCAGCACGTCCATGTAGCTGAGCGTGTCGTAACGCTTGGCGGCCGGGTCCTTCTTGGGATCGGCGCTGTAGATGCCATCGACGCTGGTGCCCTTGAACAGGGCGTCGCACTGCATCTCGGCGGCACGCAGGGCGGCGGCGGTGTCGGTGGTGAAGAACGGGTTGCCGGTGCCGGCGGCGAAGATCACCACCCTGCCCTTCTCCAGGTGCCGCTGAGCGCGGCGACGGATGTAGGGCTCGCAGACCGTGGCCATCGGGATGGCCGACTGCACGCGCGTGGAGACGCCGATCCGCTCAAGCGCGTCCTGCATCGCTAAGGCGTTCATCACCGTGGCCAACATCCCCATATAGTCGGCGCTGGACCGTTCCATGCCCTTGGCCGCCCCCGCCATGCCGCGGAAGATGTTGCCGCCGCCGATCACCAGGCACAGCTCGACGCCGGACTGGACGATCTGGCGGATGTCCTCGGCCACCGCCTCGACGGTCTTGGTGTCGATGCCGTAGGGCGTATCGCCCATCAGCACTTCGCCCGAAACCTTCAGGAGCACGCGGCGGTACGGTTTGTGCGGGGCTTCGGACATGCGGCTGGCTCTTCTTGAGTCGTCGAGACGCAACATAGTGCGCGTTCCGAAAAAGTGGGATCGGTTTTCCGGCTGAAAACCGCCGAGATAGCGTGCAGGACGCAAGCCGCGCGCAAAAAGGGCGCGGCGCGCGTTGAAACGCGCCGCGCCCTTCGGCGATCTGCTCCGCCGTCCAGCCCTGAGGCCAAGCCGGCGGAGAAGGCTTAGGCTTGACCGCCAGCCATGGCTGCGACTTCGGCGGCGAAATCGCCCTCAGGTGCCTTCTCGACGCCTTCACCCAGGGCCAGGCGAACGAAGCCCTTCACGGTGAGCGGCGAGCCCAGTTCCTTGCCGGTCTCGGCGACGAGTTGCTCGACGGTCTGGTCCGGGTTCATGACGAAGGCCTGCTTCAGCAGCACGACTTCCTCCAGGAACTTGCGGATTCGGCCTTCGACCATCTTCTCGACCACGGCCGGGGGCTTGCCCGACTCCAGGGCCTGCTCGGTAAAGATCTGGCGTTCCTTCTCGATCGCGGCCTGGTCCAGATCATCCGGCGACAGCGACAGCGGGGCGGTCGCGGCCACGTGCATGGCGATCTTGCGGCCCAGCTCAAGGATCTTGGCCTGGTCGCCTTCGCCTTCGATGGCCACCAGCACGCCGATCCGGCCCAGGTCCGGCGCGGTGGCGTTATGGATGTAGGACGACACCGCGCCCTTGGCGACGGTGAAGCGCGCCGAGCGACGCAGCAGCATGTTCTCGCCGATCGTGGCGATCAGGTTGGTCAGCAGGTCCGACACGACGTCGCCTTCGGCGGTCTTGGCCGCAGTGATGGCGTCCACGCCTTCGACATCCAGGCCGACGGCCGCGATCTTGCGTACGGCGTTCTGGAACAGGTCGTTGCGGCCCAGAAAGTCGGTCTCGGCGTTCACCTCGACTGCGGCGGCGGTCATGCCAACGCCGTCATTGCGCACGGCGATGCCCACCAGACCTTCGGCCGCGACGCGGTCGGCCTTCTTGGCGGCCTTGGACAGGCCCTTGGCGCGCAGCCAGTCGATGGACGCATCGACGTCACCGGCGTTTTCGACGAGGGCCTTCTTGCAGTCCATCATGCCGACGCCGGACTTTTCGCGCAGTTCTTTCACCAGCGCAGCGGTCACTTCAGCCATGAATTCCTCCATTGAATATCGGGGCGCTTCCAACCAGCACCGAAACCGGCGCGCGGGGACGCGTGAAACAAACTACGACCGGGCTTGATAGCCCGGTCGCATGTCAGGGGCGCAACAGCCACGCTCCGGTCGAAACCCGAGCGTGGCGGCTGGAAATCAGCTCGCGGCCGGCTCTTCGGCAACGGCTTCGATGGCCTCGGCGGTCGCTTGTTGAGCGGCTTCCGGGGCGGGTTCGACGGCAGCGACTTCAGGCGCGGCGGCGGCTTCAAACGCCGCTTCCTGCTCGGCGACTTCGGCGGCCGGGACTTCCGGAGCGGCGGCGGCTTCAGCCACCGGTTCCGGAGTCAGCTGACGGGCCAGGGTCGGCTCCATCGGGGCTTCCGAGGCGCCCAGATCGACGCCCGACGAGGCTTGGCCGGCGGCCAGGCCGTCGAGGACGGCGTCGGCGATCAGGTCGCAATAAAGCTGCAGAGCGCGGGCGGCGTCGTCATTACCCGGGATCGGATAGGTGATGCCGTCAGGATCGCAGTTGGTGTCGAGAATGGCGACGACCGGGATGTTCAGCTTGCGCGCTTCAAGGATCGCGATCGCTTCCTTGTTGGTGTCGATCACGAACATGATGTCGGGGATGCCGCCCATGTCCTTGATGCCGCCCAGCGACAGCTCCAGCTTGTCGCGTTCGCGGGTCAGCTGCAGCAGTTCTTTCTTGGTGCGGCCCGAGCCTTCGCCGACCATGATGCCTTCGAGTTCGCGCAGACGCGCGATCGAGCCCGAGACGGTGCGCCAGTTGGTCAGGGTGCCGCCGAGCCAGCGGTGATTGACATAGTACTGGGCGCAACGCTTGGCGGCCGTGGCGACCGGGTCGCTGGCTTGACGCTTGGTGCCGACGAACAGCACGCGGCCACCGGCGGCGGCCACTTCACGCACCTTCACCAGGGCTTGGTGCAGGAGCGGGATCGACTGCGACAGGTCGATGATGTGGATGTTCGACCGCGAACCAAAGATGAAACGGTCCATCTTCGGGTTCCAGCGATGCGTCTGGTGGCCGAAGTGGGCGCCAGCTTCCAAGAGCTGACGCATGGAGAATTCGGGAAGCGCCATGATAGGTCTCCTTCTTCCGGTTGAACCTCCGTGGACACCCCCGCTCCGACAATTCGGACCGGGACCGGAACGGTAACGTCGGGATGTCTCCCCTTCGTCGCCGCACGTCCACGTGTGGAATGGCGCGGCAGATAGGCGTGAACGGACCAAAAAGCAAGCCCTTAGGCGGCGGGACGTGCCGCTTGGAGCCGCTGAGCGGCACGCTTATGCCGTCGCCGCGCCCGACTGCGACGCCCTGCGCCGGTAGAGGACGCAGGGCTCGCCCGCGTCGACGACATCGCGCTCGAACGCGAACCCCGCCTTCTCCAGGACCCGGCGCGAGGCGAGGTGCTTGATCATGACGAAGCCAATCAACGACGGCAGGCCTAGCCGCTCCAAACCGTGTTGGACCAGGGCGCGCGTCATTTCGCTTGCATAGCCTTGTCCCCAGGCCTCGCGCGTCATGGCATAGGCGACTTCGATCTCCGGAACGCCCTCGACCGCCAGAGGACGGATGCCGGCCCGGCCCACGAAGGCGCCGTCGGGCGTGCACCAGGCCCATAGCCCAAAGCCGTGGCGGTCCCAATGGGCGAGATTGGCCGCGAGATAGGCCGTGGTCGCCTCGGCCGAACGCGTCCCGCCCAGATAGCGGGAGACCTCCGGATCGAGATGCAGCGCGACGAGGTCGACAAGATGGCGTGGATGCAGCCGCTCGGCGACCAGTCGAGGCGTCGTGAAACCATCCATCGGGCGCGTCCCTCGCATCGAAGAGGCCTGGGCGTCACTGACCCACAAGAGAACCTGATCTGTCCACAAGCAAACCTGGTCGTCATGCGTTTCTGACACAGAGCGGGTGTCCGATAGCCTGGATCTCGTGGCCGAAGATTTTTCGAACCTTTCCGGACGGCCGTAATGGGCAGAGGTGACTCGTGCTCGCGGTTTTTGATCTCGACGGCGCCGTGCTGGACGGGGGTTCTACCGCCGTGTGGCTGTGGCGGCGGGTCCGCCATTCCCCTCTGCGCTGGCTGGCCGCGATGCTGTTCGCTCCGGTCGCCATTCCAATGGTGGTCGCGCCCCGCACCCGTCGCGCCGGGGCCGCGATCCTGCTGTGGACCGCCACGGTCGGCCTGAGCGAGCGCGATCTGCGCCAATCCTGCGCCGATTTCGCAGCCTGCTTCCACGCCGGGACCCTGCCATTCCATTGGCGCGGCCCAGGCCTAGAAACGCTCGACGCCCACCTGGCGCGCGGCGAGGACGTGGTGATCGTCACCGCCGCCCCCATCGTCCTGGCGCGCGCCCTCGTCAATCCGCAGGGCAGGCAGATCATCGTGCTGGGCACCTCGCTCAAGCCCCTGGCCGGCGGCTGGGTCGCCGACGTCCCTTGCCGCAATCAGCGCAAGTGCCAAGCGCTGGCCGACGCCGGCCATGGCAAGCGCTGGGCCTATGCCTATACCGACAGCCTCGACGACCTGCCCCTACTGCGCGGCGGCGATACTCCGATGATCGTCGGCCACGGCAAGGCCGCCCAGCACCGCCTCAGCCGCGCGCGCCTGCCCAACGGCCGCGCCTCGGCTTGGTAGGCGCGGTTTCCCGGACTCTCAGCGCGCCTTGCCGTCGAATTGGTGCAGCTTCAACGCGAAAACGTCCAAGTCGTCCAGGCAGCGGACGTTGATCGCGGCGATCTTCGCGCCGTCCGGCCCGACGCCCCGGCCAAAGGACTCGATGCCGCAGGTCTCGCAAAACAGATGCGAGACCTTGTGGGTGTTGAACCGGAACTCGCTCATGGCGTCTTCGCCCTCCGGGAGCTCGTACGCGCTGGCCGACGCGAAGGCCAGGATCGAACCCAGCTTGTCGCGCCGCGAGCAGTTGCAGGTGATCAGGTTGTCCAGTTCGAGGTCCACTGCGTAGCGCACCCGCCCGCACTGGCATCCACCCTGGTGTTGGGACATGAACCCTTCTCCCTCCCGGCTACCCAAAGCGCGGCAGCGCCCAACCAACACCCAGGCCTGGACCGCCCTGGATCGCGCGGGCTAGAGCAGTTTTCGAGCGAAGTAGTTCCGGTTCGAATGAAGAAAAATGTGTCAAAACAGAAGACTAGAGCTCACGGCCTGACGCAGTCAGGTCGGGAAATGCTCTAGGCTTCAATCGGCCGGAGTCCTCGGGCAAGATCGAGGCCTGCATCCTGCGCCCTACACACGCGATCCCGACGCAGCCGTCAGTTCGCCTCTGCGCCCCTCCCACCGGTTCGTGCGGACGAGGGCACGGCCGTCTCGTCGTTGAAGCTTTCGACCAGCGCGTTCAGCAAGTCCGCCCGCGATCCGATGCCCTCGGCGCTCGCGCGTCCGCGACGTGTCCCGCAAGGTCGGCCAGGATAATGCCCCAAGCCGCCGTCTCCCTTGGCACGCCGTCGCCCGCATAGAGCCCCACCCGCAGGGAGCAATGCAGACCCTGCTCGGCGACCCAGACGCGGACAAGCTCCAGCGCCTCGATGTCGCGAAGCGCCGCTGGCGGAATTCCAAGGCCTTCCATCACGCCCTCAAGCCCTAAAAGCCAAGATCGAGTCGAGGGCGTTTCCCGAATACGGACCACACCGCGATCCCAGAACGGTCCAAAACCGACAACACGCCCGACCCTTCTCGCTCGACGATGCCGGACGCGCTCGACCGCCCGTCCGAGACGACGCCACGACCGTCTTGGTCAGCGCAGGGTCGCATCAAACGTCCTCGAGCAGCGCCACGCCAGGCGCGGTCTTCAGCGCGCCGCGCAGGGCGGCGTCGAGGGTGTAGCGGCCCGGCAGCCTCATCTCGATCTCGCGACCGCCGCCCAGGGCGGCGACCAGGCTGACCTCGCCGCCGCCGCGCTGAGTGAGGGCCGGCTCCAGTCGGCGGCGCAGGGCGTCGATCTCGGTGGCCGAGGGCGACAGGTGCATGCGCAACCCCGCCACCACGTTCTCGATGGCCTTTTCGATCGGTTCGGCGTCGTCGCCAAAGAACCGCACCTCGCCGTCGCGCGCCTTGGCGCGGACCTTGATCGACACCGACCTGCCGGGTTCAAGCACCTCGCGACATTTGCGCAGCGCCTCGGGCGGGAACAGCACCTCATACTCGCCGGTCGGGTCCGACAGCGAGACGAAGGCGAAGCGCTCGCCGTTTTGCGAGGCGCGTTCCTGGCGACGACGCACCACGCCGCACATCCGGAAGGCCTCCATGCCGGCCTCGGCCTGGGGGATCACCTCGGTCAGCATGGCGGTGCGCTTGCGACGCAGCATGCCCACCAAGTCTTCCAGCGGGTGTCCCGTCAGATAAAAGCCGACGGCGGCCAATTCTTCGTCGAGCAGGTCGACCTGGCTCCAGGGCTCGACTTTCTTCAGGCGCGGCCGGCCAGCAGCGGGATCACCGCCGAACAGGGCGTGCTGTCCGCCCTGGCGGTCGGCGGCGATGCTCTGGCCGTGGGCGATCAACACGTCGGACGAGGCCAGGATCTGGGCGCGATTCTTGTGGAACGAGTCGAAGGCCCCCGCCCGCGCCAGGTTCTCGATGGCCCGCTTGTTGACGAGCTTGGGATCGACCCGCTCGACGAAGTCGAAAATGTCGCGGAACGCCCCGCCCTCCTCGCGGATGGCCACCAGATGCTTCATCGCTTCGAGACCGACATTGCGCACGGCGCCCAGAGCGTAGAGCACCTCGCCGGTCTCGACTTCGAAGTCGGCCCCCGAGCGATTGACGTCCGGCGCCCGCACCGTGATGCCAAACCGCCGGGCGTCCTGGTGGAAGACCGCCAGCTTGTCGGTGTTTGATAAGTCGAGGCTCATCGAGGCGGCCAGGAACTCGACGGGCGTGTTGGCCTTCAGCCAGGCGGTCTGGTAGGCAATCAGGGCGTAGGCGGCGGCGTGCGACTTGTTGAAGCCGTAGCCGGCGAACTTGGCCACCAGTTCGAAGATCGAGCCCGACTGTTCTTCCGGGACGTTCTTGTCCTTGGCCCCGGCGACGAAACGGATTTTCTGGAGATCCATCTCCTCCTTCTTCTTCTTGCCCATGGCCCGGCGCAGAAGGTCGGCTTCGCCCAGGCTGTAGCCCGCCAGGATCTGGGCGATCTGCATCACCTGTTCCTGGTAGACGATGACGCCGTAGGTCTCCTTCAGCACCACCTCCAGCGAGGGATGCAGGTTGTCGACCGGCTTGCGGCCAAACTTGCAGTCCACGAAGGTGTCGATGTTGTCCATCGGACCGGGGCGGTACAGCGAGATCAGCGCCGTGATCTCCTCGATCGAACCGCAGCGCATCTTGCGCAGGGTGTCGCGCATGCCCTGGCTTTCCAGCTGGAACACGCCGACCGTCTGGCCGGAGGCAAGCAGCTCGTAGGTCTTGGCGTCGTCGAACGGCAGGCTGGTGAGATCGACGATCTCGCCGCGCTTCTTCAGATGCTTTACCGCGCGATCCAGCACGGTAAGGGTCTTGAGGCCCAGGAAGTCGAACTTCACCAGACCCGCGCTCTCGACCCACTTCATGTTGAACTGGGTAGCCGGCAGGTCCGAGCGGGGATCCTTGTAGAGCGGGGTCAGCTGGGTCAGGGGGCGGTCGCCGATCACCACGCCGGCGGCGTGGGTCGAGGCGTTGCGGAATAGGCCTTCCAGCTGCAGGGCGACGTCCAGGCAGGCCTTGACGGCGCCGTCCTCGTCGCGGGCCTGCTTGAGGCGCGGCTCGATCTCGATGGCCTGGGCCAAGGTCACTGGAGCCGCCGGGTTGTTGGGCACCATCTTGCAAAGCCGGTCGACCAGGCCCAGCGGCAGCTGCATCACCCGGCCGACGTCGCGCAGTACGGCGCGGGCCTGCAGGGAGCCAAAGGTGATGATCTGGGCCACGCGGTCGCGGCCGTATTTTTCCTGGACATAGACGATCACCTCTTCCCGCCGCTCCTGGCAGAAGTCGATGTCGAAGTCGGGCATGGAGACCCGTTCAGGATTGAGGAACCTCTCGAACAGCAGACCAAACCGCAGCGGATCCAGGTCAGTGATGGTCAGCACCCAGGCGACCAGCGAGCCGGCGCCCGAACCCCGCCCAGGCCCCACGGGAATACCCTGGTCCTTGGCCCACTTGATGAAGTCCGACACGATCAGGAAGTAGCCGGGAAAGCCCATCTTGATGATGACGTCGAGTTCGAAATCCAGCCGGTCCCAATAGACCTGTTCCTCGAACGCCAGGGTCAGACCCTCAAGGCGCTTCTTGAGGCCCTCGCGCGCCTGGTGTTTCAGTTCTTCCGGCTCGCTGCGGCCGTCGCCGGTGGGAAAGCTGGGCAGGATCGGATCACGCTTCTGCACCATGAAGGCGCAGCGGCGGGCGATATCCAGGGTGTTGTCGCAGGCTTCCGGCAGGTCGGCGAACAACTTGCGCATATCCTGGGCCGGCTTGAACCAGTGCTCAGGGGTTACCCGCCGACGCTCGTCCTGACCAACGAAGGCGCCGTCGGAAATGCAGAGCAATGCGTCGTGCGCGTCATACATCGCCGGCTTGGCGTAATAGACATCATTGGTGGCGACCAGCGGCGCATCGTGTTCATAGGCCCAATGAACCAGGCCCGGCTCGGCGGCGGCCTGGCGCGGCAGGCCATGGCGTTGCAGCTCGACATAGAACCTGTCGCCGAACACCCGCTGCATCTGCGCCAGCGCGGCCTCGCCCTCGCCGGTCTTGCCCGAGGCGAACAGGGCGTCAACAGGACCGTCCGTGCCGCCCGACAGCAGGATCAACCCCTCAGCGTGCTCAACCACCTTGGTCCAGGGCACGACGGGTTCCGACATCTCGCCGCTTTCCAAATAGGCGATCGACGACAATTCGGAGAGATTGAGATAGCCCCGCTCGTTCTGGACCAGCAAGGTTATGGTTGGTGTGCGCGCCCAGCGCTCGGTCGGACCCGGCCCGACGCCAGACACCGCCAGGGCGCAGCCGATGATCGGTTGGACCCCGTGGTCCTTGGAGTAGACCGAATATTCCAGCGCCCCGAACAGGTTGTTGCGGTCAACCAGCCCCGCCGCCGGCATTCCAGCCGCCGCGGCCAGGCCGGGGATTTTGTCGGCCTTGATGGCGCCCTCGAGCAGCGAATAGGCCGAGCGCACGCGAAGGTGGACGAACCCCTGACCCTCGTTGCCCGACATTTCGCCACCTCACAACGTTACACGACTCAGGACACCAACTGGGCGACCGCGCACATCATCCAGACGAAGCTGGCGACAGATACAAGCGCCAAAGACTCACGTGCGATGCGGACCATGGAACCCTCCTGAGATCGTTGCTTGTTTGTTCTATATTCTACTTTTGTTCTTGTCCGCAAGAGGCCGCGTTCGATTGTGAGCTTTTTTGTCGCGGCCTCTGCGATGGTCGGTCGCGGGCTTCGTTTCGGCTGGATTTGACGCCGAGATCGGCTCAGATCGCCGCATGCGCCTGATCATCGACACCGACACCGCCGGAGACGACGTCTTCTCCCTGATGCTCGCCCTGCGCCGGCCAGGTGTCAGCGTCGAGGCCATCACCATCGCCCACGGCAATGCGGGCTTCGCGCAGCACGCCGAGAACGCCTTGGCGACGCTGGAAGTGTGCGAGCGCGGCGGCGAGGTTCCCGTCTATCTGGGCGCCCAGCGGCCATTCACGCGCGAGCCCCTGGACGCGGCCTATGTGTTCGGCGCTGACGGCATGAGCGACAGCGACTTTCCGAAAGCCGTGCAACGTCCCTCCCCTGGCCACGCCACCGACGAGATCGTGCGGCGGGTCATGGAAGCGCCGGGTCAAATCACCCTGATCGCCCAGGCCGCCTTGACCAACATCGCCCTGGCCTATCTCCGCGAGCCGCGCATCGCCCAGGCCGTCAAGCACCTGTGGATCATGGGCGGAACCGACAACGGCGTGGGCAATGTCACGCCGGCGGCCGAGTACAACCTCTATGTCGATCCCGAAGCGGCCAAGATCGTGATCAATGCCGGCTTTCCGATGAGCATTGTCACCTGGACGGAAACCCTGCGCGACGGCCTGCTGACCCTGGATCAATTGGCGGCGCTGGACGCGCTGGGTACGCCGCGCGCGGCGTTCTTCACCAAGGTCAACGAAACCTCCCTGGCCTTCGCGCGGGAGACCCAGCACCTGGACGGCAGCCTGCACCCCGACGCCCTGACCTGCGCCCTGGCCTTGGATGAGACCTTGATCCTGGACTCGGAAATGGCCGTGGTCGATGTCGAGACAATCGGCGAATTGACGCGTGGCTATCTCAGCGTCTCGAACGCCATCCTGCCCGACATCGAGCTCGCCGATCCGGCCTTACGCCGCCGTGCGCCCAACGCCCGGGTGATCAAGCGGATCGATCAAGCGGGCTTCTACGCGGCGATGCGGAGCGCCTTGCTTTGACCCGCAACGCCTAGAAGGTCTGCGGAACCAGGTGGCCGTCCTTCAGGGCGAAGACCCGGTCCATGTAGCGGGCCAGCTCCATGTTGTGAGTGGCGATCAGGGCCGCGACGCCTCGCTGACGGGCCTGCTCGTAGAGCGCCTGGAACACCGCCGCCGAATTGGCCGGGTCGAGATTGCCGGTCGGCTCGTCGGCCAGCAGGAGCTTGGGGCTGTTGGCCAGCGCGCGGGCGATCGCCACCCGCTGCTGCTCGCCGCCGGACAGTTGGCCCGGCTGGTGGTCGAGCCGCTGGGCCAAGCCCAACTGAGTGAGCATCTCCGTGGCGCTCGACCGGGCCTCGGCCTTGCTTCGGCCGGCGATCATCGCCGGCATGGCGACGTTGTCCATCGCGCTGAACTCGGGCAGCAGGTGGTGGAACTGATAAATGAACCCGACGGTCGTCAACCGAACCTGAGTGCGCTGGCGTTCCGACAGTTTGGAGCAATCGCGACCGTCCAAGGCGATCAGACCGGCGTCGGGCCGCTCCAGCAGACCGGCGGCGTGCAGCAATGACGATTTGCCCGAGCCCGACGGTCCGATCAGTCCGACCACTTCGCCGGGATAGACATCCAGATCAACGCCGCGCAGCACGCTGAGCGACCCCGCCTCGGTGACATAGGTGCGCTCGACGCCGCGCAGGGCCAGGATAGGGCTGGTCGCCGGGCTATTCATAACGCAGGGCCTCAACGGGATCGATACGCGAGGCGCTGATGGCCGGCAGCAGGGTGGCGAGGATGCTCAAGGCGGTGGATATGCCGACGATGACGCCGACTTCGCTCCAGTCGATCTTGGCCGGGATATGGGCCAGGAAATAGATGTCGGCGCTGAACACCGCCGCGCCCGTGACCCATTCGACAAAGTTCTGAATGGCGGTGATGTTGGCGCAGAAAAGCACGCCCAGCAGCAGACCCGCCAGGGTGCCGGCCAGGCCAATCGAGGCGCCGGCCATCATGAAGATCCGCAGGATCGCGCCTTGGCTGGCCCCGATGGTCCGCAGGATGGCGATGTCGCGGCCCTTGTTCTTCACCAGCATGACCAGGGCCGAGATGATGTTGAGCGTGGCGATGGCGACGACGATGAACAGGATCAGCCGCATCACCTTGCGTTCAATCTGCAAAGCGTTGAAATAGCTGGAGTTCTTGTCCATCCAATCCTGGACGAAGGCGCCGGGACCGCTGGCCTGCTCGATGATCGGCTTGATCTGCTTGGCCTTGTCCGGGTCGCTGACCTTGATCTCCACGTAGTCGATGGAGGTGTCGCGGCCAAAGAACAGCTGAGCCTGGGGCAGCGCCATATAGACGAAGCTCTCGTCGAACTGGCTCATGCCGACGCTGAAGATCCCGCCAACAGTATAGTCCTTCTCGCGGGTCGAGGTCCCAAAAGCGGTGGCGGGGCCGGACGGCGAAATCAGGGTGATGGCGTCGCCGACCGAGAGGCCAAGGTTGCGGGCCATGCGGTCGCCGATCAGCACGATGTCGCCGCCATAGTCGCCGTCGCCGAACCCGGCCAGCGAGCCGCGCTTGATGTTGGTGGCGATCATCTTCATGCCGCGAAGGTCTTCGGGCGTGACACCCCGGACGATCGCGCCCGACACTTGGCTGGGGCCGATGACCATGGCCTGGGCCTCGACCATCGGCGCGGCCTGGGTCACACCGGGCACGGCCTTGATTCGGTTGATAACGCCGGCGCGGTCGGGACCGTTCAGCAGCGGCCCTTGGGCGTAGACGTGGCCATTGAAGCCCAATAGCCGGCCCAGCAGCTCGGCTCGGAAGCCGTTCATTACGCTCATCACGGTAATCAGGGCGAAGACCGCCAGCATCACCGCCGCGAACGAGATGATGGCGATCAGCGCCACGCCGCCGTTCTTGCGCTTGTTGCGCAGGTAGCGCCAGGCGACCGTGCGCTCCCAGGTTCCGAACGGACCGGCGCCGATAGCCATCAGGCGGCCTTGCCCGAAAGTCGGGCGATGACCTCGGCCAGCGGCGCGGTCTGGCGCTCGCCGGTCTTGCGGTTCTTGATCTCGACCACGCCGTCGGCGATCCCCTTGGGGCCGACGATCATCTGCCAGGGCACGCCGATCAGGTCCATGGACGCGAACTTGCCGCCGCCGCGGGCGTCGGTGTCGTCGTAGAGCACGGCCTTGCCCGCCAGGGTCAAAGCCTTGTAGGCGCTCTCGCAGGCCTCGTCGCAGGCGGCGTCGCCGACCCGCAGGCTGATGATCCCGACGTCGAACGGGGCCACGGATTCCGGCCAGATGATCCCGGCATCGTCGTGGCTGGCCTCTATAATCGCGCCCAGCAGACGCGAGACGCCGACGCCATAGCTGCCCATCTGCACGGGCGTGTCCTTGCCGTCTGGACCCGCCACGAAGGCCTTCATCGGCTCGGAGTACTTGGTCCCGAACGAGAAGATGTGGCCCACCTCGATGCCACGCGCCGACAGGCGATCGCCCTCGGGAATCTGGGCGAAGGCCTCGGCGTCGTGCATTTCCTCGGTGGCCGCGTAGAGCGCGGTGCGCTGGTCGACCAGCGGCTGTAGGTCGCCATACCAATCGACGTCGATGCCCGGCGCGCCCATCTCGACCAGGTCCTTGTGGCAGAAGACCTCGCTCTCGCCGGTGTCGGCCAGGACGATAAACTCGTGGCTCAGGTCGCCGCCGATCGGACCGGTGTCGGCGCGCATCGGCACGGCCTTCAGGCCCATGCGGTCGAACAGGTTCAGATAGGCCACGAACATCCGGTTGTAGGACTTGCGCGCGCCCTCGGCGTCGAGGTCGAAGCTGTAGGCGTCCTTCATCAGAAACTCGCGGCCGCGCATCACGCCAAAGCGCGGGCGGGTCTCGTCGCGGAACTTCCATTGCACATGGTAGAGGTTTTTGGGCAGGTCCTTGTAACTGCGCACCGAACCGCGGAAGATTTCGGTGATCATCTCCTCGTTCGTCGGGCCGTAGAGCAGTTCTCGATCATGGCGATCGACGATCCGCAGCATTTCGGGGCCGTAGGCGTCGTAGCGGCCGCTCTCGCGCCACAGGTCGGCCAATTGCAGGGTGGGCATCAGCAGTTCGATGGCTCCGGCCCGGTCCATTTCCTCGCGAACGATCTGCTCGATGTTCCGGAGCACCCGCAGACCCAACGGCAGCCAGGCATAGATGCCGGCCGCCTCCTGTCGGATCATCCCCGCACGCAGCATCAACTGGTGCGAGACGATCTTGGCGTCGGCAGGGGACTCTTTCAGAATGGGCAGGAAATAGCGCGAAAGGCGCATGGACGAGACGTCTCCGGGGAATTCGAGGCGTTGAGATAGCCGCTTGGGCGTCAGCTTGGCAACGCGCGCGGCGAAAAGATGACCTTCCCACGCCAGCGAAATGAAAAGAAGGCCGCGCGGTCGCCGCGCGGCCTATCAAGTCATCGTCGGGGAAGACGCCACAGAGCAAGGTCGACAAGCCGACCTCGTGACGCTGAGCTTAGGTGCGAACGGATGTTCGGGGCGCCAGATTGCCTGTTGACTTGGCTACTTGGCGAACTTCGCCCACGGATTGGGCGAACGCCGGTAAAATTATCGCACGCCGCTCAAGGCTTGGGCGCCGCTTCGGTCGCGAGCGGCGATCAATAGGTAGCAGGCAACGCTGGCAGGGTGATCAGGTGGAAATGGATCACCAGCAGCAAGCCCGCCATCACGATAGCCGAAACCCAGGTGGTGGTGATGAACTTGCGCTTCAGGTTCGGATTGACCGGGGCGCCGGGATCGGCCCCCGGCGGCGGCTCGATGCCCATCTCCTTGAAGGTGCGATTGCCCAGCGGCAGCACGGCGAACAGGGTGGTCCACCAGATGGTCAGATAGACGGCGATGCAGGTGACGGGACCCATCAGTGGGCTTCCTTGGGGGTTTCCATGAGCTCGACCAGCAGGCCGCCCATGTCCTTGGGGTGAACGAAGATGATCAGCGTACCGTGCGCCCCGATGCGAGGCTCGCCCAGCACGGTGGCGCCCTTGGCGACCAGGCTGTCGCGGGCCTCGTAGATGTCCTCGACCTCGAAGCAGATGTGATGCTGGCCGCCCTTGGGGTTCTTGGCCAGGAAGCCATGGATCGGCGAGGCTTCGCCATAGGGCTCGATCAGCTCGATCTGGCTGTTGGGCAGGTTGACGAAACACACCCACACGCCCTGTTCGGGCATGGCCCACTTCTCGGTGTGCGAGGTCGCGCCCAGCAGGTCGCGATACATCTTTACCGAGTCGTCAATAGACGGCGTGGCGACGCCGACGTGGTTGAGCTTGCCGATCATGTCCGTTCCCGCGTGTTCTTCCGATTGGCGGCAGGCCTAACACCGATGCCGCGGCGCGAAAAGGGCGGCAGTTCAGCGCGCTGGCGCAGGCTGCATGAGCCAATGAAAGCGGACCGGCAATACCTGGATTAGCAACATCCCGGCCAAAAAACCGCCGAGATGGGCTTGCCAGGCGACGCCGATGATACCCACGCCCGAAGCCAGGCCGTAGGCCGCGCCCAGGCCGACGACGAGCAGGTTCGAAATAATCGCCGATCCGATCTGGCGCAGAACCGAACTGGAAAATATCGGCGCCAGTCGCACCTCTCCCGGACCGGCCAACCGAGCGACGGCGCCCCAGAGGCCAAAGATCGCGCCTGACGCCCCGATCGCCGCGCCATTGGGCGGCGCGATCAACACGAAGACGGCGCCGCCGACGAGGCCGCAGATCAAATAGAAGACCAGAAAGAGCAGGCCGCCGCGCCAATCGCGCCCCAGCCTCTGGGCGATCGCGGGACCCAGGGCGACGAGCGCCGCGCTGTTCATGACGATATGCAGCCAGCCCATATGCAGAAACATGTGAGTTAGGGGCGTCCACCAGAGGCCGTAGGCGAGCCCTTGTTTCGACAAGGCGCCGAGCACGAAGATCGCGTCGCCGTAGCCGAGGGCCTCGCCGATCTGCTGGCCCGCGAAGACCAGCCAGATCAGCGCGGTGATCACCAGTACCGGCCAAGCCTCGAACCACAGCATCGAGGGCCCCCTGCCCCACAGCGTCTCGCGCCGTGGGGTTTCGGTGGCGGGCGGCGTCTGCTCGTCGCTCATCGCGTGGTCACTAGATGCGGAGGACCGTGGTCTCGACCACGGGTTTGCGTTCCCAGATGCGGAAAGCGGCCTTCTTGACGGCCCGCGAGATGGCGCTCTCGATGGCCTCGTCAATTTCGCGCAGGTCGTCCTTCAGGCGCTTGAAGGCGGTTTCGGCCTCTTCCGCCAGATCATCGAGCGCGTCGTCCAGCGGATATTCGGCGTCACCGGCCAGGCCCAGGCCGCGAACCTGCGGACCCGAGACGATGCGGCTCTTGCCGTCCAGCACGACCGAGACGGCCAGCATGCCGTTGAACGCCGCGTGACGGCGCTCGCGCAGGGCGTCGCCGTTCTCCGGCGTCACCACGCCGCCATCGACGTAAAGTCGACCCGACGGCACCTCGTCGATGATCTTGGGATGACCGGGGGCCAGCAGCACCATGTCGCCGTTGCGCGGGCTGACGGCGTGCGGCACTTGCAGGTCCTTGGCGAAGGCGGCGTGCTCGATCAGGTGGCGGCGCTCGCCGTGGGTCGGCACGGCGATGGTCGGCCGGACCCATTCGTACATCTGCTTTAGCTCGTCGCGACACGGGTGGCCGCTGACATGGATGCCGGGCGTGTCGCGTTCGGTGTGCAGGCGCACGCCGCGATCGGCCAGCTTGTTCTGCAGGTTGCGGATCGGAATCTCGTTGCCGGGGATGACCCGCGAGCTGAACACCACGTGGTCGCCCTGCGAAAGCTTGACGTGCGGATGGGTGCCCTCGGCGATCCGCGCGAGCGCGGCGCGCGCCTCGCCCTGGCTGCCGGTGCACAGGAACAGCACTTCGTTGTCGGGCAGGTACTTGGCCTGGTCGTCGGTGATGAACGGCTCCAGGCCCTCCAGCAGGCCGACGTGACGGGCCGCCGCAGCCATGCGGTGCATCGAGCGGCCAGCCAGGCAGACCTTACGGCCGGCGGCCTGGGCGGCGCGGATCACGGTGTCCATACGCGCCACGTTCGAGGCGAAACAGGCGACGGCGACCTTGCCGGTCAGGCCCTTGATCAGCTTGTTCATCGCCACGCGGACGTCGGCTTCGGAACCGGCCACGCCGTCGACGAACACATTGGTGCTATCGCAGACCATGGCCAGCACGCCCTCGTCGCCGAGGCGGCGCAGGGACTCGACGTCGGTGGCTTCGCCCAGCTGCGGGTTGGCGTCGATCTTCCAGTCGCCGGTGTGCAGGATCGTGCCCAGCGGGGTCTTGATCGCCACGCCGTTTGGCTCGGGGATCGAGTGGGTCAGGGTGATCATTTCCAGATGGAATGGACCCAGGTCGAAGCTGCCGCCCAACGGGATTTCGGTGATCGGCACCTGGCCGAGCAGGCCGGCGTCGCGCAGCTTCTCGCGCAGCAGGAAGGCGGTGAAGGGCGTGGCGTAGACCGGCGCCTTGAGGCGCGGCCACAGCCAGTGCACCGCGCCCAGGTGGTCTTCATGGGCGTGGGTCAGGACGATCGCGATGATGTCGTCCTTGTAGGCCTCGATGAATTCGGGATCGGGCAGGATGATTTCGACGCCGGGCGTCGTCTGATCGCCGAAGGTCACGCCCAGGTCGAGGACGATCCATTTGCGGTTATCGGCGGGGCCGTATCCGTACAGGTTAAAGTTCATGCCGATCTCGTTCGAGCCGCCGAGCGGCAGGAAGACGAGTTCGTCTTGGGGGGAAGGCTGGTCGGTATATTTGGTCATGGAGTCTCTAGATGGGTGTTGCGACGATGAATTTCGAGGAGACCACGGATGGTCAGATCTGAATCGAAGTGGTCGATGGTGTCGGTGGCGCCCTCGAACAGCGAGGCGACGCCGCCGGTGGCGACCACGGTCATGAGTTCGGCCCGTTCGGCCTTGATCCGGGCGACCAGGCCCTCGATCAACGAGATATAGCCCCAGAATACGCCCGATTGCATGGCGCTGACCGTGTCCGTGCCGACAATGCGGTTCTTGGCGGGACGCTGGATGGCGATGCGCGGCAGCTTGGCGGCGGCCTCGTGAAGGGCTTGCATGGAAAGATTGATGCCGGGGGCGATGATGCCGCCCTCGAACGCGCCGTCGGCGGCGACGATGTCAAAGGTGGTGGCGGTGCCGCTGTCGATGACGATCAGCGGGCCCGGATAGACCATGTGCGCCCCTACTGCGTTGACCAAGCGGTCGGCGCCGGCCTCGGACGGTTTGTCGATCCGCACATCGACGCCCAGCACGGCGTTCTCGCCGATCACCAGGGGCTCGACGTTGAAATAGCGGCGGCAGAGGTTGCGCAGATTGAAGATCGACTGCGGCACCACGCTGGAGATGATGCAGGCGTCGATGGCTCGGAAGCCCAGGCCCTGCATCGACAGCAACTGAGACAGCCATACAACATATTCGTCCGCCGTGCGCGTGCTCTCGGTGGCGGCGCGCCACTGGGCGATCCATTCGGCCCCATCATGGATGGCGAACATGGTGTTGGTGTTGCCCTGTTCGATGGCCAGCAGCATCAGGCAGCCCCTCCGAAAAAGACGTCGCCGGCGGTGATCCGCCGCAGATGGCCATCGGCCAGACGAAGCCGCAGGGCGCCGTCGCCGTCCAGGCCTTCGGCGACGCCCTCCAGGGTCTCGGCCCCCAGGCGGGCGACGCAGGGCTCGCCCAGGCCATGGGCCCGGGCGGTCCAGGCGTCGGCGATGGCTGGGAAGCCCAGGCGCTGCCAGACGTCATTCCAACGCGCGAAGGCCGCCGCGAGAACCTCGATCGCCTCGGTCGGCTTGGGCGGGGGCGCGAGCATGTGGGCCGGCAAGGCGGTGGCGGGACGCTCGCTCTCCACAGGGCCGCAGGCGAGATTCACACCGACGCCGACCGCAATCCACAGCCCGCCCGCAGGGCGCGCCCCGGACTCTACCAGGATGCCGCTGACCTTCAGACCCGCTAACAACGGATCATTGGGCCATTTGAGGCTGACCAGGCTGGCTGGAACGTAAGCGGCCAGCAGGTCGGCCACGGCCAAGGCGGCGACGAACGAGACCTGGGCGGCTTCAGCCGGCGGCTTGTCGGTCGAGAACAGCAAGGTAGCGGCGAGGTTCCCCTCGCCGGTCTCCCAGGCGCGCCCTCGCCGGCCACGACCGGCGCTCTGGCGCAGGCCGAGCAGCCATACAGGACCCGCCTCCCCCGCTTCCGCGCGGCGTCGGGCCTCGGCATTGGTCGAGTCGATCTCGTCCAGAACAACGACGGGCGCGGGCGAAAGAGCGCCCGTCACGTCACGCGTGGCCAAAGGCCGCCGCGGCGGCCCTGGCGGCGGGGTCCAGCCAGATCAGCGCCACCAGCACGACCGGGAACGAGAACAGCGCCGCGGCGAAGCCGATCGCGCGGGCGGTCGGTTGCGGCTTGTCAACCGCGCCCACGGGAGCGTCAAACCACATCGTCTTGATCAGGCGCAGATAGTAGAAGGCCGCGACCACGCTGCCGACCAGGCCCAACACCGCCGCCCATTGCAGCAGCACGTCGCCCGAGCCCATCGCGGCCTTGAACACGTAGAACTTGGCCCAGAAGCCCGAGAACGGCGGCAGACCCAGGGCGGACAGCGAGAAGGCGGTCATGGCCAGGGCGATGCCCGGACGTTCCTTCACCAGGCCGGCCATGTCCTCGATGGTCTCCATCGGCTTGCCGTCACGCGACAGGGCCTGGAGGCAGGCGAAGAAGCCGGTGACATCGACCATGTAGAGGGTCATGAACATCAGCATCGACTGCAAGCCGGTCTCGCCGCCGGTCGCCACGCCCAGCAGGGCGTAGCCGACATTGGCGATCGAGCTATAGGCCCACAGGCGCTTGAGGTTGTTCTGGGCCAGGCCGGCAAAGGCGCCGACGAAGACCGAGGCCAGGGCGGCGATCACCAGGATCTGGCGCCATTGGGCCACCGAGTCCGGGAAGGCGTCTCCCAGCACGCGGGCGAACATCATCATCGCCGCCAGCTTGGGCGCGGCGGCGAAGAAGCCGACCACCGGGGTGGGGGCGCCCTCATAGACGTCGGGCGTCCACATGTGGAACGGCGCGGCCGAGACCTTGAAGGCCAGGCCGCAGATCAGGAACACCAGGCCAAACAGCAGGCCCACGCCCTCGCCATGCTGCGATACGGCGGCGATGTCGGCGAAGCGGGTGGAACCCGCGAAACCGTAAATGAGCGAAGCGCCGTACAGCAGCAGACCCGACGACAGGGCGCCGAGCACGAAATATTTCAGGCCCGCTTCCGACGACTTGGCGTCGTCGCGGCGGAAGGCCGCCAGCACGTAGAGCGCCAGGGATTGCAGCTCGACGCCGATATAGAGGCTGATCAGGTCGCCGGCCGAGGCGGTGACTCCCATGCCCACGGCGGCCAGAATGATCAGCACGGCATATTCGAACTTCTGGTCGCCGCGCACGGCCAGCCAGCGGTCGCCCAGCACGATGGAGATGGCGCTGAACAGATAGATGGCGACCTTGGCGTAAGTGGCCCCGGCGTCGGCGGCATAGACGCCGTTGAAGGCGTGACCATGCGGCCCGACAACGGAGGCCACGGCGGCGGCCAGCAGGGCCAGGACGGCCGCGCTGGTGAACAGCGGCGTGGTCTTGCCCTGGAACGCGCCCCAGACCAGCAGCACCAGGGCCGAGACCCCGAGGATGACTTCGGGAAGAACCAGCGAGAAGTTGTCGGCGAACGTCATGATGTCCCTCACCCGCCCACGGCGGCGCGCCAGGCGCCGACGAGCCCGTCGACGGACGACGCGGTCAGGTTGAAGATGAGATTGGGATAAATGCCGAGCACCAGGGTGCCGATGATCAGCGGGGCGAAGATCAGGATCTCGCGCTTGTCGAGGTCGGTGATGGTCTTCAGGTCCGGATTGACGATGTCGCCGAACATCACGCGCCGATAGAGGTTCAGCGCATAGACCGCCGACAGGATCACGCCCATGGTGGCCACCAGAGCCGTCCAGGTCGAGGCTTGGTACGTGCCGGTCATCGTGAGGATTTCGCCGACGAAGCCCGAGGTGCCCGGCAGGCCGACATTGCCCATGGTGAACAGCATGAAGGTCGCGGCGTACCAAGGCATGCGGTTGGTCAGTCCGCCATAAAAGGCGATCTCGCGGGTGTGCATACGGTCATAGACCACGCCGACGCAGAGGAAGAGCGCGCCCGAGATCAGGCCGTGGCTCAGCATCTGGAAGATCGCGCCCTGCTCGCCCTGCACATTGCCCGAGAAAATGCCCATGGTCACGAAGCCCATGTGGGCGACCGACGAATAGGCGATCAGCTTCTTGATGTCGGTCTGACGGAAGGCGACTAGCGAGGTGTAGACGATGGCGATCGCCGACAGGGCGAACACCAGCGGCTGGAACAGCTGCGAGGCGTGGGGGAACATCGGCAGGCTGAAGCGCAGGAAGCCGTAGCCGCCCATCTTCAGCAGGATGCCCGCCAGGATCACCGAACCCGCCGTCGGCGCCTCGACGTGGGCGTCGGGCAGCCAGGTGTGGACCGGCCACATCGGCATCTTGACCGCGAAACTGGCGAAGAAGGCCAGCCACAGCCAGGTCTGCAGCCACGGGGCGAACCTGTAGTGCATCAGCTCCGGGATCGACGATGTGTGGGCGATGGCGATCATCGACAGGATCGCCGCCAGCATCAGCACCGAGCCGAGCAGGGTGTAGAGGAAGAACTTGTAGGCCGCATAGACCCGGCGCTTGCCGCCCCAGATGCCGATGATCAGGAACATCGGAACCAGGCCGCCCTCGAAGAAGAGGTAGAACAGGATCAGGTCCAGGGCGCAGAACACGCCGATCACCAAGGTTTCCAGAACCAGGAAGCAGATCATGTATTCCACGAGCCGCTTGTCGATCGACTTCCAGCTGGCGATCACGCAGATCGGCAGCAGGAACGCGGTCAACAGCACGAAAAGGATCGAGATCCCGTCCACGCCCATCCGATAGTGCAGGCCGGCGAACCAGGCCGCGTCTTCCACGAACTGGAAGCCGGGGTTCTTGGCGTCGAACTGGGCGACCAGCACAACGGACAGGGCCAGGGTGACCAAGGTGGTCGCCAGGGCGATCCACTTGGCCAGGTTGTCGGTCTTGGCGTTGTCGCCCTGCCGGGCTCGGACCGCCAGCAAGACGGCGACGCCGACGAGCGGGGCGAAGGTGGTGAGGCTAAGAAGGCCGGTCATGGATCAGTCCTCCCTAGCGGAACTTGACGAGAGCGAAGAGGAGCAATCCGGCGACACCAATCAGCATGACGAAGGCGTAGTGATAGAGGTAGCCGCTCTGCAGCCTGCCGGTGCGCCGGCCGATCGCATAAGAGGCGGCGCTGACGCCGTCTGGTCCGAAACCGTCGATCAGCTTTTGGTCGCCGCCCTTCCAGAACAAGTCGCCGAGGAATTTGGTCAGGCGCACGAAGGTGGCCTGATACAGCTCGTCGAAGAACCACTTGTTGTAGAAGAACACGTAGAGCGGGCCGTTGCGGGCCGCGAGCGCAGCGCCCAGCCGCTCATTACCCTTGATCAGATAGACCCAGACGGCGATGGCCAGGCCGAGGATCGAGGCGATCAGCGGGCTGTACTTCACCAGTTCAGGCACTTCGTGGGCTTCGTGCAGAACGTGGTTGGTCGGGGCGTTGTAAATCGCGCCGCGCCAGAACTCGACTTGGTCGTGACCGACGAAGTAGTCGACGAACACGAAGCCGGCGAACACCGCGCCGATCGACAGGACGATCAGCGGGACCAGCATCACCCAGGGGCTCTCGTGCGGCTTGTGATCATGGCCGTGGCCGTGGTCGTGATGCCCATGGACGCCATGAGCATCGTCGGCCAGGGGCTCGTCATGGGTCTCGTCGTGCACGCCGTCGCCGTGCGCATGGTCCGCCTGGGCGTCGCGCACGTGATGGTCGTCATGACCCCAACGGGCTTTGCCGTTGAAGGTGAAGAAGGCCAGACGCCAGGAGTAGAATGAGGTCAACCCCGCCACCAGCACGCCGATCACCCAGGCAAACAGCGCCGTCGGATTGGCGCGGCCGGCCGCGAAGGCCGCCTCGATGATGGTGTCCTTGGAGTAGAAGCCGGCAAAGCCCAGTTCCAGCGGCGGGAAGCCCAGGCCGGTGATGGCGATCGTGCCGATGGTCATGGCGATGAAGGTCACGGGCAGCAGCTTGGCCAGGGCGCCGTACTTTCGCATATCCTGCTCGTGGTGCATGCCGTGGATCACCGAACCGGCGCCCAGGAATAGCAGCGCCTTGAAGAAGGCGTGGGTGAACAGGTGGAACATCGCCGCCTGATAGGCGCCGACGCCGGCCGCGAAGAACATGTAGCCCAGTTGAGAACAGGTCGAATAGGCGATAACCCGCTTGATGTCGTTCTGGGTCAGGCCGACCGTGGCCGCGAACAGGGCGGTGATCGCACCGATCACCGTGATGATGTTCTTGGTGATCGGGGCATATTCGAACATCGGCGACAGCAGGCACAGCATGTAGACGCCGGCGGTGACCATGGTCGCCGCGTGGATCAGGGCCGAGACCGGTGTCGGGCCTTCCATGGCGTCCGGCAGCCAGGTGTGCAGGAAGAACTGCGCCGACTTGCCCATCGCGCCGATGAACAGCAGGAAGCAGGCGATATCGACGAGCGGGAAGCTGTGGCCCGCGAACTCCCAGCTACGCGAGGCGCTGGCGGCGATCATCGGGAACAGTTCGTGGAACTGGATCGTGCCATAGGCCCAGAAGGTGGTCATGATGCCTAGGGCGAAACCGAAGTCCCCCACCCGGTTGACGACGAAGGCCTTGATGGCGGCGGCGCTGGCGGTCGGCTTCTTGTACCAAAAGCCGATCAGCAGGTACGAGGCCAGGCCCACCCCTTCCCAGCCGAAGAACAGCTGCATGAAGTCGGCGGCGGTGACGAGCGCCAGCATCGCGAAGGTGAACAGCGACAGATAGGCGAAGAACCGCGGCTTGTCCGGGTCCTCGGCCATGTAGCCCCAGCTGTAGATGTGCACGAGGGCCGAGACCGTGGTGACCACGATCAGCATCACGCACGACAGGGCGTCGATGCGGATCGACCAGTTGGAGACGAAATTGCCCACGTGGATGAAGGGAAGCAGGTCGACCGTGAAGGCCTCCATGTGTCCCCAGGTCCACTGGCTGAACACGTACCAGCTCAGGGCGCAGGCCAGCAGCAAGCCGCCCGTGGTGATAGCTTGCGAGACGATGTCGCCGATGCGGCGACCGAACAGGCCGGCGATGATCGCGGCGAGCAGCGGCGCGAAGACGATGAGGGTGACGAGAGTCTGCACTGCGATCAGCCCTTCATCACGCTGGCGTCGTCGACCGCGATGTCGCCGCGGTTACGGAAGAAGGTGACCAGGATGGCCAGGCCGACGGCGGCCTCGGCCGCCGCGACGGTCAGCACGAACATGGCGAAGATCTGCCCCGTCACGTCGTGCAGATAGACCGAGAAGGCCACCAGGTTGATGTTCACCGCCAGCAGGATCAGCTCGATCGACATCAGGATGACGATGATGTTCTTGCGGTTCACGAAGATCCCGAAGACGCCGATCGTGAACAGGATCGCGGCGACGACGAGATAATGAGACAGGCCGATCATTCGCTGATCCCCTCGCCGGGCTTGATCTGCACGATTTCCATCCCGGTCTTGGGCGTACGAGCGATTTGCTTGCCGATGTCCTGGCGCTTGACGCCCGGCTTGTGGCGCAGGGTCAGGACAATGGCGCCGATCATGGCGACCAGCAGCACCAGGCCCGCCAATTGGAAGAAGAATATGTAGTCGGTGTAGAGCACCCGGCCGATCGCCTCGGTGTTGGGCACGCCGACCGGCGAGGCCATCGGGCCGGCCAGCTTGGCGGCCGCGCCGTCCGTAGCGACCTTCACCGCGATCACGATCATCTCGACGGTCAGGACCCCGGCCACGATGGCGCCGATCGGCAAGTACTGGGCGAAACCCTGTCGCAGCTGCGCGAAGTCGACGTCGAGCATCATCACGACGAACAGGAACAGCACCGCGACCGCGCCCACATAGACGACGATCAGCAGCATCGCCAAAAACTCCGCGCCCAGCAGGACGAAGAGGCCGGCGGCCGAGAAAAAGGCGGTGATCAGGAAGAGCACCGAGTGCACGGGATTCTTGGCCGAGACGACGAGAAGACCCGCCGCTATCGTCGCGAACGCCAGCAGATAGAAAGCTATCGCCTGCAAGGCAGGTGCTCCCGTTAAAACCATAAACCAACGCCGTGCCGGATGGCCCGCCGCCTACCTTCGGAATCGCGCCCGTCCTTTAACGGTAGGGCGCGTCCAACTCCAGATTCTTTGCGATCAACCGTTCCCAACGATCGCCGTTGTCGAGCAGCTTTTCCTTGTCGTAGTAGAGCTCTTCGCGCGTCTCGACGGCGAACTCCAGGTTCGGCCCTTCGACGATGGCGTCCACCGGGCAGGCCTCCTGGCACAGGCCGCAATAGATGCACTTGACCATGTCGATGTCGTAGCGGGTCGTGCGGCGGCTGCCGTCGTCGCGCGGTTCGGCCTCGATGGTGATGGCCTGGGCCGGACAGACGGCTTCGCAAAGCTTGCAGGCGATGCATCGCTCTTCGCCCGACGGATAGCGACGCAGGGCGTGCTCGCCGCGGAACCGGGGCGACTGCGGGCCGCGTTCGTTCGGATAGATCACCGTTTTCTTCGGGGCGATCATGTACTTCATGGCCAGGCCGAAGGCGCCCGCGAAGTCGAGCAGCGCCACGCCTTTCACGGCCTGGGAAATGCGTTGCATCATCATGGACGCTGCTTACCCTTTGAAATCACACAGGTGTAGTTCGAAAGCTGGGTGGGGTCGCCCCCGTCCTGCTTGGATTCAATCTTTCCGCCATCGGCGACGCATTGCGCGCTGTCGCGGCGCAGCTGGTCATAGCTGACCACGCCGCGGCCCAGCGAGTACGACGTCTTGGCCGAGGCCACGTCATCGGTCGCGCAGCTCGCCACGGTGAAGCCAAGACCGATGAGGACCAGAAGGGCGGATTTGGCGATCACGTCTGCAGCCCGAACACGCGCCAGGCGCTGACCAGCATCACCAGCACCAGCGACATCGGCAGGAACACTTTCCAGCCCAGGCGCATCAGTTGGTCATAGCGGTAGCGAGGCACGATAGCCTTGGCCATGGCGATGAAGAAGAAAGCCACGACGATCTTGAAATAGAACACCAGAGCCAGCAGGAAATTGACCAGGAACGGCGGCCAGCCGGCTGTAAAGCCAATGGGGAAGCCCGGGTTCCAGCCGCCGAAGAACAGCACGCTGATCATCGCGCACATCAGCACGATGTTGGAATATTCGGCGACCATGAAAAGCAGGTACGGGGTCGAGCTGTATTCCACCTGGTAGCCGGCCACGAGCTCGGATTCGGCTTCCGGAAGGTCAAACGGAGGGCGGTTGGTCTCGGCCAGGGCCGAGATGAAGAACATGCCCATGGCGATGATCATCACCGGGGCCAGGATCATGTTCTTCAGGCCGTGGCCACCAAACACGTTCCAGTTCCAGATCCAGCCAGCCTGTTGGTCGACGATGGAGCTGAGGTTCATGGTGCCGGCCAGCAGGATCACCGTGATGATGATCAGGCCGATCGACACTTCGTACGACACCATCTGCGCCGCCGAGCGCAGGGCGCCCAGGAACGGGTACTTCGAGTTCGAAGCCCAGCCGCCCATGATGATGCCGTAGACGCCCAGCGAGCTCATCGCCAGCAGGTACAGGATGCCGACATTGAGGTTGGAAACCACCCAACCCGGCGCGAACGGGATGACGGCCCAGCCCACAAAGGCCAGGACCAGGCTCAGCAGCGGGGCCAGCAGGAAGATGACCTTGTCGGCGCCGGCCGGGATGATGATTTCCTTCAGCACGAACTTGCCGAAGTCGGCGAAGGACTGCAGCAGGCCGAAGGGGCCGACCACGTTGGGACCCTTGCGCATCTGCACGCCGGCCCAGATCTTGCGGTCGGCGAGCAGCAGGAAGGCCAGGCTCAGCAGGACCCAGACCACCACCAGCAGGATCCCGCCGGTGGTCAGCAGGGTCCAGGTCACGGCCGGATTGGAGAAGAAAGCACTCACCGGCCTACTCCGCCGCGATCTTGGCGGCGCCGGAGGCCACGGCCGCACATTCGGCCATGGTCACGCTGGCGCGCGCGATGGGATTGGTCAGGTGGAAGGCCTTGATCGAGCCTTCATACGGCGCGTCCGCAAGCTCGCCGTCGCCGCCCAGGCCGGACAGGTCAAACACCGTCGGGATCGAGCCCGGGGCGAAGTCGATCTGGCCGAAGGTCGGGTGGTCGGCGAACAGCTTGGTCCGCAGTTGGTCCAGGCTGTCATAGGGCAACTTTGTCCCGACATGCTCCGACAGGGCCCGCAGGATCGACCAGTCTTCCTTGGCCTCGCCCTTGGGGAACACCGCCCGCTCGCCCATCTGGACGCGGCCTTCGGTGTTCACATAGAGGCCGTTCTTCTCGGTATAGGCGGCCCCTGGCAGGATGACGTCGGCCTTGTGGGCGCCGGCGTCGCCATGGGTGCCCAGATAGATCTTGAAGGCGTCCGAGGCGGCGGTCTCGCACTCGTCGGCGCCCAGCAGGAACAGAACGTCCAGCGCGCCCGGCTTGAGCATCTGGCTAGCGGTCAGACCACCCTCGCCCGGCACGAAACCCAGGTCCAGGCCGGCCACGCGCGCGGCGGCGGTGTGCAGCACGTTCCAGCCGTTCCAGCCTTCACGCACCACGTTGAAGCTCGTGGCGACAGCGGCGGCGGCCTTCAGCACGGCGGCGCCGTCGGTGCGGGTCAGGGCGCCTTGGCCGATGATGATCGCCGGGCGTTGGGCGTTCTTCAGGGCAGCGACGAAGTCGGACTGGCTGTCGGCCAGGCCCGACAGGGTCTGAGAGCCGGCGCCGAGATAGTCGTAGTCATAGGTCTGGTCGCCGCGCTCGCCGATCACGCCGACGCGCAGCTTGCCGGCGATCCACTGCTTGCGCAGGCGGGTGTTGAGCACCGGCGCCTCGACCTTGGGATTGGCGCCGACCAGCAGGATGACGTCGGCGTTCTCGATACCGGCGATGGTCGAATTGAACAGCCAGCTCTCTCGCGGGCCATTGCCAAGGGTCAGGCCGTCCTGGCGGGCGTCGAGGTTCTTGACGCCCAGGGCGGTGAACAGGTCCTTGGTCGCCTTCAGGCTCTCGGCGTCCTGCAGGTCGCCGGCGATGACGCCGATGCGTTCGGGCGACGTCGCCTTGATCTTCGCGGCCACAGCGGCGAACGCCTCGCCCCAGCTGGCGGGCTGCAGCTTGCCGGCGACGCGGACATAGGGACGGTCCAGACGCTGGCGCTGCAGGCCGTCGACGGCGTAGCGGGTCTTGTCGGAGATCCACTCCTCGTTGACGTCCTCGTTGACGCGCGGCAGCACGCGGAGCACGGCATTGCCACGGGCGTCGACGCGGATAGCCGAGCCCAGGGCGTCCATGACGTCGACGCTCTCGGTCTTCTTCAGCTCCCAGGGCCGCGCCTCGAAGGCGTAGGGCTTGGAGGTCAGGGCGCCGACCGGGCACAGGTCGATGACATTGGCGCTAAGCTCGGACGTCACCGCCGCGCCCAGATAGGTGGTGATCTCAACGTCTTCGCCGCGCGAGATCAGGCCGATCTCCGGCGAGCCGGCCACCTCGGTGATGAAGCGGACGCAGCGCGTGCACTGGATGCAGCGGGTCATCGCGGTCTTGATCAGCGGGCCCATGGCCTTCTCTTCGACCGCCCGCTTGTTCTCGTGATAGCGGGTGTCGTCGCGGCCATAGCCCATGGCCTGGTCCTGCAGGTCGCACTCGCCGCCCTGGTCGCATATCGGGCAATCCAGCGGGTGGTTGATGAGCAGAAACTCCATCACCCCTTCGCGGGCCTTCTTGACCATCGGGGTCTTGGTGAAGATTTCCTGGCCCTCGGCGGCCGGCAGGGCGCACGACGCCTGCGGCTTGGGCGGGCCGGGCTTCACCTCGAC
Source organism: Caulobacter sp. DWR3-1-2 (assembly GCF_049896225.1). NCBI lineage: Bacteria > Pseudomonadati > Pseudomonadota > Alphaproteobacteria > Caulobacterales > Caulobacteraceae > Caulobacter > Caulobacter sp. DWR3-1-2. The sequence continues at coordinate 138,254 of NZ_JAFCTW010000003.1, forward strand.
CAAGCACATCCGGCAGTTGCCGGCGATGCTCAGGCGCTCGTGATAGCAGAAGCGCGGGATCTCTTCCCCGGCCAGTTCCGCCACCTGCAGAACCGTCATGCCGGGCTCGAACTCGACCTCGACGCCGTTGACCTTGGCGATAGCCATAATCGTTTACTCCGCCGCGATCAGGCTGGCGCCCTGCACGTGCAGGCGACCGGTGCGATAGGTTGCGATCCGGTCTTCGACCTCGTGGCGGAAGTGACGGAACAGGCCCTGGATCGGCCAGGCGGCCGCGTCCCCGAGAGCGCAGATCGTGTGACCCTCGACCTGGGTCGTGACGTCCAGCAGGGTGTCGATCTCTTTGGGATCAGCCTCGCCGGTGGCCATGCGCTCCATGACCCGCCACATCCAGCCCGTGCCTTCGCGGCACGGCGTGCACTGGCCGCAGCTCTCGTGCTTGTAGAAGTAGCTGAGGCGGGCGATGGCGCGGACCAGGTCGGTGTCCTTGTCCATGACGATCACGGCGGCGGTGCCCAGGCCTGACTTCAGATTGCGCAGGGCGTCGAAGTCCATCGGCAGATCTTCGCACTGCTCGGCCGGGATCATCGGCACGGACGAGCCGCCCGGGATCACGGCCTTCAGGTTGCCCCAGCCCCCGCGAACGCCGCCGCAATGGTCTTCCATCAGCTGGCGGAAGGGGATGCTCATCGCCTCTTCCACGTTGCAGGGCTTGTTCACGTGGCCGCTGACGCAGAACAGCTTGGTGCCCGCATTGTTGGGACGGCCAAAGCCGGCGAACCAGCCGGCGCCGCGGCGCAGGATCGTGCCCGCGACGGCGATGCTCTCAACATTGTTGACCGTGGTCGGCATGCCGTAGAGGCCCGCGCCGGCCGGGAACGGCGGCTTCAGGCGCGGCTGGCCCTTCTTGCCTTCCAGGCTTTCCAGCAAGGCCGTCTCTTCGCCGCAGATATAGGCGCCGGCCCCGTGATGGACATAGAGGTCGAAGTCCCAGCCGTGGACATTGTTCTTGCCCACCAGCCGCGCGTCATAGGCCTGCTTGATGGCGGCCTCGAGCACTTCGCGTTCGCGGACATATTCGCCGCGAATATAGATGTAGCAGGCGTGGGCCAGCATGGCCCGCGAGGCGATCAGGCAGCCTTCGATCAGCAGGTGGGGATCATGGCGCATGATCTCCCGGTCCTTGCAGGTGCCCGGCTCGGATTCGTCGGCGTTGACGACCAGATAGTGCGGACGACCGTCCTTCACTTCCTTGGGCATGAACGACCACTTCAGGCCGGTGCCGAAGCCCGCCCCGCCCCGGCCGCGCAGGCCGGAGTTCTTCATGTTGTCGATGATCCAGTCGCGACCCGCGTCCAGGATATCCTTGGTGCCATTCCAGCAGCCACGCGCCTTCGCACCCTCGAGACCCCAATCCTGGAGCCCGTAGAGGTTGGTGAAGATGCGATCCTTGTCTTCGAGGATACCGACCATGACTCAGCTTTGCGGATCGAATGGATGGGCGCGCACATAGCGCGTCCGACGATAGATGACATAGGCGAAAAGCAACCAGGCGGCGCCAATCGTCACAAGACCCGTGGGTACGGCCCAGGCTGGCGCCCCGGCGACCTGCCGACCCCAGATCAGCAGCAGCACGCCGATCAGGCTGGCCATCATCCCGACGGCCCGTTCGCCCCGATAAAGACCCCGGAGGGTCTTCACATAGGCCACGCGCTTCTGGACGAGGACGGGGTCGGCGGCGATCATCAGGCGGCGGGCTCCGGCGCCGGGGCCGGGGCCGCCGAGGGCAGGTTCGGGATCGTGATCCTCTGGGCCAGCGAGCCGTCGTACAGCGAAGGATCGATCAGGGTCTGGATCGCGCCCTTGGGCTCCGAGGCCTTGCGGCCGTCATAGCTGCCCGGCTGCGGCGACTTGCCGGCGGCGAAGTCGTCGAGGATCTGGGCCAAGCTCTCCGGCGTCAGGTCTTCGTAATAATAGTCGTTGATGGCGGCCATCGGCGCGTTGCAGCAGGCGCCCAAGCACTCGACCTCTTCCCAGCTGAACTTGCCATCGGCCGAGACGTCATTGGCTTGCCCGATCTTGGCCTTCAACACCGCCTTGAGATCCAGCGCGCCGCGCAGCTGGCACGGCGTGGTGCCGCACAGCTGAACGAAAGCGAGCTTGCCGACCGGCTGCAGTTGGAACATCACGTAGAAGGTCGCGACCTCCAGCACGCGGATGACCGGCATGGTCAGCTGGCGGGAAATCTCCTGGATGGCGGGCTCGGAAACCCAGCCCTCCTGCTTCTGCGCCAGCCACAGCATCGGGATCACCGCCGACTGCTTGCGCTCGGCGGGATATTTGGCGATCCACCAGTCGGCCTTGACCTGGCTCTCGATCGAGAACGCGAAGCTGGCGGGTTGTTCCTTGGCGAGGCGACGGACACTCATTGGGGGGCGATCATCGGGCGAAATCCACGCGGGCGATCTTGCCGCCCTTGAAGGTGTAGATGGCGGCGACCTGGAAGGGCGGCTCGCCGTTGCCGCGGTCGACGTGTTCGTGATCGATCACGTTCGCGCCCACCACGATGCGGTTGAGAAGCTTGGCCTGGTTGCCGGGGAAGTCGGCGAAGGTCTTGGCGTAGAAAGCGCGATAGGCCTCGATGCCCGAGCGCGCCACCTCTCCGTTCAGCGTGGCGACCACCACGTCATCGGCGAAGTGGGCGCAGTGCGCGTCCAGATCCTGGGCGTTATAGGCGTCGAGCTGCGCCTGGACGATTGCTTCCAGGCTCAACGGTCGACCTCGCCGAACACGATGTCGAGCGACCCCAGGATCGCCGAGACGTCGGCCAGCTGGTGGCCGCGGTTCATCCAGTCCATGGCCGCCAGGTGCGAGAAACCGGGCGCCTTGATCTTGCAGCGATAGGGCTTGTTGGTGCCGTTGCTGACTAGGAACACGCCGAACTCGCCCTTGGGCGCTTCGACGCAGGCATAGACCTCGCCTTCCGGTGTGCGGAAGCCTTCGGTGTAGAGCTTGAAGTGATGGATCAGGGCTTCCATCGACCGCTTCATCTCGGCGCGACGTGGCGGCGCCACCTTGTTGTCCTCGGTCATCACCGGGCCGGGCGTTGCGCGCAGCTTTTCGATGGCCTGCAGGATGATCTTGGTGGACTCTCGCATCTCCTGCATCCGGCACAGATAGCGATCGTAGCAGTCGCCGTTCTTGCCCAGCGGGATGTCGAACTCGAAGTCGCTATAGCCCTCATAGGGCTGGTTGCGGCGCAGGTCCCAGGCGATGCCCGAGCCGCGCACCATCACGCCCGAGAAGCCCCAGGCCAGCGCGTCTTCCTTGGTGACCACGCCGATGTCAACATTGCGCTGCTTGAAGATGCGGTTGTCGGTGATCAGGCCTTCGATGTCGTCGCAAATCTTGGGGAAGGCCTTGGCCCAGGTCTCGATGTCGTCGATCAGCGAGGGGGTCAGGTCCTGGTGGACGCCGCCGGGGCGGAAATAGTTGGCGTGCAGGCGCGAGCCCGAGGCGCGCTCATAGAACACCATCAGCTTTTCGCGTTCTTCGAAGCCCCAGAGCGGCGGCGTCAGGGCGCCGACGTCCATGGCCTGGGTCGTCACGTTCAGCAGATGGTTCAGCACCCGGCCGATTTCGCAGTACAGCACGCGGATCAGGCTGCCGCGCTTGGGTACGTCCACGCCCAGCATCTTCTCGATGGCCAGGCAGAAGGCATGCTCCTGGTTCATCGGCGAAACATAGTCGAGGCGGTCGAAATAGGGGATGTTCTGGAGGTAGGTGCGGGCCTCCATCAGCTTCTCGGTGCCCCGATGAAGCAGGCCAATATGCGGATCGACGCGCTCGACGATCTCGCCGTCCAGCTCCAGCACCAGGCGCAGCACGCCGTGCGCGGCCGGGTGTTGCGGGCCAAAATTGATGTTGAACTTCCGAACGGGCGTTTCCGGGATGGTCGCCGGAAGCGTCGCTTCATCACGGAAGAAGTCGGTCGCCGCAGCGGGCGATGTTTGGCCGGTCATGGCGTCTCGCCTTCCTTACGCGGTTCGATACTGAGCGAGACGAGCAGCCCGGCCATCAGCAGGACCACGCCAAGCAGCGTGATGATCGTGGTGGCCACGCTCCACGACTGGCTGATAGCGGCCTGCGAAAGGGGCAAGGCCAGCAGCACGGAGGACGCCCCGAGCAGCGCGCTGCGCAGCTCGGCCACTTCCATGCGCCGGATGCTGGCGCCGATCGCCAGGGTGATGACCGAGATCATGATCGCCACTCCCAGCATCTTGTTCTGCTCGGCTGAGATCACCGGCGCCTTGGTGAACCAGCCGGTCAGCCTCATGCCGATCGTCATCAGGAAGGCGGTCGAGAACGCGACCAGAAAGAACGCGGTGGCGGAACGAAACGTCGGTCGACGTAAACCCATGATCAAGCATCCCCTGCTCTCTTTTCAGCTTTCTCATCGCCGGGCAGGGCATACTTGGCGCCCTCCCAAGGCGAGAGGAAATCGAACGCACGGAACTCGGTAATCTTCACAGGTTCATAGACGACGCGCTTGAGCTCGTCGTCGTAACGAACTTCCACATAACCGGTCATGGGGAAGTCTTTCCGCAGCGGGTGGCCGTGGAAACCGTAGTCGGTCAGGATCCGGCGAAGGTCGGGGTGACCCTCGAAGAAGATCCCGTACATGTCGAACGCCTCGCGCTCGAACCAGTCAGCCACCGGGAACACTGGCGTGGCGGACGGAACGGGGGTGTCCTCGTCGGTCTGGACCTTGAAGCGGACGCGGTGGTTCTTGATCAGCGACAGCAGGTGATAGACGACGTCGAACCGACGCTCGCGCTCCGGATAGTCGACGCCGCACAGGTCCGCCAGCTGGTGAAAGCGCAGGTCCGCGTGATCGCGCAGATAGGTCAGCGCCTGCACCACCCGGTTGGATGGGCCCAAAAGGTTCAGCTCGCCGAACGCCACGTGGAAGGTGGTGATCGCGCCGCCCGAATTGGTGACGATCATTTGGCCTAGGGCTTCGAGCGGCGACAAAGCGACTTCGGCAGCGACGGTCTCGGCAGGAACAACGTCGGTCATCGCTCGATCGTCCCCGTACGACGGATCTTCTTCTGCAGCTGCAGCACGCCATAGACCAGGGCCTCGGCGGTGGGCGGGCAGCCCGGCACATAGATGTCGATCGGCACGATCCGGTCGCAGCCGCGCACGACGCTGTAGCTGTAATAGTAGTAGCCGCCGCCATTGGCGCAGCTGCCCATCGAGATGACGTAGCGCGGCTCGGGCATCTGGTCATAGACCTTGCGCAGCGCCGGAGCCATCTTGTTGGTCAGGGTGCCGGCGACGATCATCACGTCCGACTGGCGCGGGCTGGCCCGGGGCGCGAAACCGAAGCGCTCCAAGTCATAGCGCGGCATGGCCGAATGCATCATCTCGACGGCGCAGCAGGCCAGACCGAAGGTCATCCACATCAGGCTGCCGGTACGGGCCCAGGTGATCAGGTCGTCAGCAGCGGCCGTGACGAAGCCCTTGTCGGCCAGCTGGCCCGACAGACCGTCGAAATAGGGGTCGTGCAGCTTGGGGTCATAGCCCTCGACCGTCGACCGGCCGGCGGAGCCAGCAGGAACGAGAGGCGAGCTGTTGGCGGGAACGATCACTCCCATTCGAGGGCGCCCTTCTTCCATTCGTAGATGAAGCCGACGGTCAGCACGCCCAGGAAGCTCATCATCGACCAGAACGCGAAGGCCGCCACGTCGTGCGGCAGCTTCATCAGCGAAACCGCCCACGGGAACAGGAAGGCCACTTCCAGGTCGAAGATGATGAACAGGATCGAGACCAGGTAGAAACGCACATCGAATTTCATGCGCGCATCGTCGAAGGCGTTGAAGCCGCATTCGTAGGCGGACAGCTTTTCAGGGTCCGGCGCCCGAGGCGCAAGCACCGCGGCGGCGAGGATAAAGGCGATGCCGATAACCGCCGCAATCCCGAGGAAGATCACGATCGGCAGATATTGGAGAAGGAAGGCGTTCATGACAGCCCTTGGCTTGAATCGAGCGGGTTGTAGCCCACTGCCGCCGACGCTTCAAACGCCTGCGACACATTGAGAAACGATCGCAACAATTATTCACTCACAGCTTCCACGACATGGCCGTTGACACACCCATCAGCGCGACATATCAGACGCCCCTCGCCGCACGGCGGGTCGCACTTCGCTTCGGCGAGGTCCAATGCGGATGTAGCTCAGTTGGTTAGAGCGCCGGCCTGTCACGCCGGAGGTCGCGGGTTCAAGTCCCGTCATTCGCGCCACCTTCCCTGAAGTTGGACGCTGCCCACCCTGAAGGCTTGTCCATGGACGACCGCGCCGGACAGTTCTGTTCGCGCCCGACGCGGATGTAGCTCAGTTGGTTAGAGCGCCGGCCTGTCACGCCGGAGGTCGCGGGTTCAAGTCCCGTCATTCGCGCCACCTTCTCCCTCCCGCGCCCTGAAGTCCAAAGCCGATCTAGGCGGTTCGTCGCTTACCAGCCCCTCAGTAGTAGCGCGGGATCGGGCCCGGATGCGGGGTCGGCGCCTGGAATTCGAAGAACACCTCATCCACAAAGCACCAACCCCAGCCTTCCGGCGGATCGTAACCCTCGGTCATCGGATGGCGCGTGGCCTTGAAATACTGGGTGGCGTGCTTGTTCTTCGACTGGCCGCAGCAGCCGACGTGACCGCAGGTCCGGCAAAGGCGCAGGTGCAGCCATGCGTCGCCGGACTTCAGGCATTCTTCGCAGCCGTGGGTCTGGGGCGTGACGACGGCGTTACCGTCCAGATGCTTGCAGTTCAGCGCCAAGATCGACCCCGCTCGCCGCGTGCGCAGCCCTGGAGAGTAGTGCGCGGGTCGGGCGCGTTCGCCTAGCGCGATCCGCGCGCCTTGAGGTTGGGCCTTCGCATCACGATCTAGCCTGCATGTCGCACGCTCATTCCTTGCCCTTTTCCGTCCTCGATCTGGCCCCGGTCCCGCAAGGAATCAGTGTCGGCCAGGCCCTTCACAACAGCCTGGACCTGGCCCGCCACGCCGAAGGCCTTGGCTATCACCGCTACTGGCTGGCCGAGCATCACAACATGCCGGGCATCGCCAGCGCCGCCACGGCCGTGGTGATCGGTCACGTGGCTGGCGGCACCAAGACGATTCGGGTCGGATCGGGCGGCGTCATGCTGCCCAACCACGCCCCCCTTATGGTGGCCGAGGCCTTCGGCACCCTGGCCGCGCTCTATCCCGGCCGAATCGATCTGGGCCTCGGTCGCGCGCCGGGCACCGACCAGCCGACCATGCGCGCCCTGCGCCGTTACATGGGCGCCGTCGATTCGTTCGCCCAGGATGTGGTCGAGTTGCAGGCCTGGTTCAAACCCGCTGTTCCGGGTCAATTGGTTCGCGCCGTGCCTGGCGAAGGCCAGGACGTGCCGCTTTGGCTGCTGGGCTCCAGTACCTACAGCGCCCAACTGGCGGCGGCGCTCGGCCTGCCCTTTGCCTTCGCGGCCCATTTCGCGCCGGATCAGCTGATGGAGGCCATCGCCATCTATCGGCGCACCTTCAAGCCGTCCGAGGCCCTGGCCCAACCCTATGTCATGATTTGTATCGGGGTCTGCGCGGCCGACACCGACGCCCAGGCGCGCCGGCTGTCCACCTCGTCCCAGCAGCAGTTCCTGGCGCTGCGGCGCGGCCAACCCGGGCTGTTGCCGGCCCCGGTCGACGACATCCGGGCCATCGCGTCGGAAGCCGAACTGGCGGGCCTGGATCATACCTTCCGCTATTCGGCGATCGGCTCGCCGGAAACCGTCCGCGCCAAGGTGCAACAGGTTCTGGACGCCACGGGCGCCGACGAACTGATGGCCGCCTCACAGATCCACGATCACGAGGCGCGCCGACACTCCTATGAGATCCTGGCGCGGGTCCGCGGCGACCTGGTCCAGGCCGCCGCCTAACGTTTCTATTGCGGGGGAAAGGTGTGCTCGACGGGATCGGCAAAGGCCGAGCAGCCGGTGAGGCCGCCATAGATCGCCGACAGCTTGCGGAACACCGGGTCCCAACCGTGTCGCTCCTCGGCCCGCAAGCGCGCGGCCTGGCCCAGGGCCGGCAGGTCGCGCGCGAACACCGACTCGATGGCTTCGGCGAAGACGCGGGCTTCCGACGCGGTGGCCAGGGCGCCGACGGTCTCGTCCACCGACTCGGCCACGCCGCCGGCGTCCACGCCGATCACTGGCAGGCCGCAGGCCATGGCCTCCAGCACGATGAGCCCGAAGGGCTCATTGTCATTGGCGTGCACGAAGGCATCGCAGCTGGCCAACACCGCCGCCAGGCCCTGCGGGTCGCGCTCATAGTCCAAACAGATCACCCGGTCGCTGGACGGCGCCCCCGCCCCCGCGCCGACGAACAGCAGCACATAGGGGTCGCCCAGGCGCTCCACGGCCTCGACCAGCACGTCCAGCTTCTTTTCCTTGGCCGGCCGCCCGGCGAACACCAGGATGCGGTGACGGCTGGTCAGGCCCAGCCTGCGCCGCAGAGCCTCGCGGTCGCCCCGTGCGGGATTGAAGATCTCTGTATCGACGCCGAGCGGCAGGCCAATGGCGTTCTTGACGCCAGCCTCGATCAGCCGTCCGGCGATGAACTGGCTGGGCGCCACGGCCTGGTCGAACTGGCTGTAGATGGCCGCCCAGCGCTTCTGCACCGGCTTTTCGGCCCATTCGCCGATGTGGAGCGCGGCGAGCGCTCCAAGGTCGGTGTGGCAGAAGCCCACGACCGGAACACCCAGGGCGTCCCCCGCCTTCAGGGCCGCCAGACCCGGCGTATACGGATCGCCGGCCTCGATGATGTCTGGCCGCTGACGAATCAGCCGCTCCATCCAGGCGCCCTTGACCACCGGCCAGCGGTAGCCATCGCCAAACGGCAGGGGCGCGGCGTAGATCGACACCCGGCCATGGCCGTCGTGCGCGTCGCGCGGCCCAGGCACCACCAGGGTGTGACGAACCTGGGGGCGATTCGCCGCGATCCAGGCGCGCTTGCAGTTCAGATAGCGCCGCACCCCGCCGCTGCGGGGGGCATACAGCATGGTCGTATCGACCAGTCGAACTGGCTTTCCACCGGGCCGGGCGGCCCGAAACAGGGATTGTTCAGCCTCGTTGAACGCCGAGAGCGGATCAAACCTCAAATCCATAACGCCGGAACCTCGCTTGTCGCCCTCGATCGCAGCGACGGCCGTAGAGCCTTTAAGGCACTCACGGGGACGGAGGTTCCTCCGAAGCTGGACCGCTGTCTAGCGGTCGCAGCGCGACGCGGCGAGACAGCCGCCGCCGGGGTGCTTTTCGGACGGGCCGTTGACGCTTATGGCAGGGCTCGACAGTACCGGGTAGGCAGTTATGTTCGTTTAGGGTCCAGGGCGTGATGGCGCGGTTTCTGTTCACCACCTGGGAAGGCGGCGGCCACGTTCAGCCGATGCTGCTGGTCGCCCGCGATCTCATGACGCTCGGTCATGACGTTCTGGTGCTCAGCGACCCGTGCAACTGTCTGGACGCCGCGGCCTTGGACGTACCATTCGGCGCCTGGACGACCGCGCCGTTCCAGACCGGCAAGAGCCGCGATGATGACCGTCTGAGGGATTACGAGGCCGACAATCCGCTGGCGGTGATCCAGCGACTTCTGGACCGGGTCATGACGGGCCCGGCCCTTGCCTACGCCACTGACACCTTGGCGGCGACCGACGCCTTCGCGCCGGACGTGATCGTGTCGCAGGAACTGCTAACGGGGCCCATGGCGGCGGCAGAGGCGCGCGGACTGCCGCTGGCTCTGCTGGCCGCCAACATCTGGTCGCTGCCGACAATGGCCGGCGCCCCGCCGTTCGGGGCTGGCATGCTACCCGCGACCAGCGACGAGGAACGCGCCATGCACGCGATGGTCGGCCAGATGAGCCGCACCTTCTTCCAGGCGGGACTGCCCGACCTCAACGCCGCCCGCGCCGCGCTCGACCTGCCGCCGCTGAACGATGTGTTCGACCAATTGAATGTCGCAAGGTCCATCCTCCTGGCCACCAGCCAGGCCTTCGACTTCGCGCCCAGCCCCCTGCCCGCGCCGTTCGTCCATGTCGGTCCCTATCTGGCCGACCCAACCTGGGTCGAGCCATGCGCGCCGCCGGCCGCCGGCGGGCCGCTGGTGGTGGTCTCGTTTTCAAGCCTCTACCAGGCCCAGGAGGCAGTCTTGCGCGAGATCATCGCCGCCCTGGGGACGCTGGCGGTACGCGCGGTGGTGACCACGGGACCGGCGATCGATCCTGCCGAGTTCGAGGCTGCCGACAATGTGGCGGTCGTCCGCAGCGCGCCGCACGGGCGATTGCTGGCCCAGACTGCCCTGTTTATAACCCACGCCGGCCATGGCTCCACTCTGCGACCGCTGATGGCCGGCGTGCCGCTGCTGTGCCTGCCCATGGGTCGCGACCAGCACGACAACGCCGCCCGTGTCACTCATCGCGGCGCGGGCCTGACCCTAGCCGCCGACGCCAAGGCGCCGGTCATCGCGGCGGCCGTGAACCGTCTGCTCAACGAGCCGCGCTTCAAGGTCCGGGCTCAGGCCTTGGGCGAGCGCATTCAGGCTGACGAAGCGGCGCGCTCGGCGGCGACGAGCCTGGAGATTCTGGCGCTCAAGCCGTGAACGATTCGGCGAAGGTGACGCGGTAGAAAGCGGTTTGCCGCCCATCGACGCCGAAGTCGTTGTCCGTGCACAAAACCAGTTCGCGGTCGGAGAGCACCGCCATGCCCTCCAGATCGGCGTCGATATCGGGCCAGTCGTCGGTTGACAGCACCAGTGTCTTTCGCAGAAGCCTCTCGGACAGTTTCACGCGATAGATCTTCGACGTGCGCGAGATCCGCTCAAGGATCAGAAGCTGACCGTCGCCGACCGCCACCGCCTCGGAAACCTTCAAGTCCTTGCTCCCGATGCGCCCCGCATCGCGGTCACGTCGGAAACTGTCCGCGGGATCGAGGGGGTAAAGGTGCTCGGCCAGCGCCATTCCCGTCGTGGCGTCGAGCGTCCAAAGCCGGACATATCCCACGGCGTCGGCTTCGGGATCGTCCTCGGCCGCCAACGGGCTCTGCAAGAGGACATAAAGGCGGCGCTCATCCGGCGACAGAGCGATGGCCTCGAACCCTCGGTTCAATCGTCGCCGGGCCGCCAAGGCCGGCAGAACCCCGATCACGGGATAGGCCGCGCCCATCAACCCCGCCTCCACGCCGGTCGGGACCCAGCGCGCCAAAACCTCGCCGTCGGCCGCCACTACCAGGATCGAGGGTCCATATTCATCGGCGACCCGGAAGGTCCCATCTTCCAAGGCGACGACCCCTTCGGTGTCGGCCCCAGCCAAATTCGCGCCCAGCGGCGCTCCGGCCAAGTCGAAGGCGGGTTCCATCGCCGCCGTGTCCCCGACAGGAAGAGGCAGCCCGCTGAACGCCGCGCCATGGCTGTCGCGTAACGGCAGTGTCCGCAACAAGGTGACACCGTCGCCCTCGAGGCGGATCTGGACCAGCGTCGGACCGATGTCCGTCCGCGGCATCAGCTTGGCGCCGTCGACGCCGCGCAGCGGCTTCAGACGCTTCAATCCATGATCGTCGATCGCGGCGTTGATCTTGATATTGGGTCCACGATCCCCGATCGCCCACAACACGCCCGGCGGGTCGCTCGCTCGGCGCGCCAAACCCGAGCCCAGGCCCAGAGTGATCCGCAGACGCCCGCGCGGCGTCTCGACGTCATCGAGGCGCAGATCGACCCAGTCGAGACGCGTGACGGCGATGGGCGGGTCAGGACGCGACATGATCGATCAGTGCGGGGCGATCATAGGGATGTCCACAGCGGTGGCGGGAAGATCCAGCGCGCGACTTGGTAATGGTGGGCGGTGAGGGGATCGAACCCCCGACCCTCTCGGTGTAAACGAGACGCTCTACCGCTGAGCTAACCGCCCCTCAGAACGATGATGTGGGAGATACACCGTCCTGCATGGAAAAAGGCGGGACGCCTCGCGGCGTCCCGCCCTCGAAATCTGTGTACTGGCCTAGCCGTTCAGCGTGGTCTTCAGACCCTCGCCGACCTGAAACCGGGCGGTCTTGGACGCCGGGCGATTGACGGTCTCGCCGGTGCGCGGGTTGCGCGCGGTGCCAGCGGCGCGCGCAACAGCCTTGAAGGTGCCGAAGCCCACGAGGCGAACATCCTCGCCGGATTTCAGCGACGTGGTGACCGCGTCGATAAAGGCTTCCAGAGCGTCCTTCGCCTGATTCTTGTTGATGCCCGCCTTTTCGGCGATCGCCGTGACGAGTTCGGCTTTTGTGGTCATGTTGTTCTCCCAGCCATGAAAGCGGCGGCGCTGGCTACAGCTTACGCCGCTTCGCTCGGGCGGGAGTATGCGGGGTTCAGACGGCTCGTCAAACGAAGGCGGCGCGGAAATACTCCGCGCCGCCTAAGTTATCAACAATAAGTTACTGTCAGTGGGTCAGAACAGCGTCGCTATCGCCCTCTTCAACCTTCGCAGTTGCAGCAATTGGCTCATCCTCTTCCCGCCACTCGATTGGGGTGAGCGGACCGGTAAGCGCGTGTTTCAGCACTTCGTCGATCGCGGAGACTGGGATGATTTCCAAACCATCCTTCACGCTTTGCGGGACTTCGGCCAGATCCTTCTCGTTCTCCTGAGGGATCAGGACCGTCTTCACGCCCGAGCGCAACGCCGCCAGCAGCTTTTCCTTCAGGCCGCCGATGGCCGTCACCCGGCCACGCAAGGTGATCTCGCCAGTCATGGCGATGTCCTTGCGGATCGGAATGCCGGTCAGCACCGAGACCATGGCCACGGCCATGGCGGCGCCGGCCGACGGACCATCCTTGGGGGTCGCGCCGTCAGGAACGTGGATGTGGACGTCGGTCTTTTCAAAGATCGGCGGCTTGACGCCGAAATGGGTGGCCCGCGAGCGCACGTAGGACTGAGCCGCCGAGATCGACTCCTTCATCACGTCCTTGAGGTTGCCGGTCACTGTCATGCGACCCTTGCCCGGCATCTTCACGGCTTCGATGGTCAGGATCTCGCCGCCATATTCCGTCCAAGCCAGGCCGGTGACGATGCCGACCTGATCGACCTCGTCTGTCTCGCCATAGCGGAACTTCTGGACGCCAGCATATTTCGCCAGACGCTCATCGTCGATGGTGATCGAGGTGACCTTTTCGCGACCCAGGTCACGGACCGTCTTGCGCGCCAGGCCGCTCAGTTCGCGCTCGAGCGACCGCACGCCAGCTTCTCGCGTGTAGTAGCGGATCAGGTCCCGAATGGCCTTTTCCGGCACCACGAATTCGGTCGTCTTCAGGCCGTGGTCCTTCATCAACTTGGGCAGCACGTGGCGCTTGGCGATCTCCAGTTTCTCGTCCTCGGTGTAGCCGGGGATGCGGATGATTTCCATGCGGTCCAGCAGCGGCTGGGGCATGTTGAGGCTGTTGGCCGTGGTGACGAACATCACCTGGCTGAGGTCGTAGTCGACTTCCAGATAGTGGTCGCCGAAGGTCGAATTCTGAGCCGGGTCGAGCACTTCGAGCAGGGCCGAGGACGGGTCGCCGCGATAGTCGCTGCCCATCTTGTCGATCTCGTCCAGCAGGAAGAAGGCGTTGGTGGTTTTGGCCTTCTTCATGGTCTGGATGATCTTGCCGGGCATCGAACCGATATAGGTGCGCCGGTGACCACGGATCTCCGCCTCGTCTCGCACGCCGCCCAGCGAGATGCGGGCGAACTCGCGCCCGGTCGCCTTGGCCAGCGAACGGCCCAGCGAGGTCTTGCCGACGCCCGGAGGACCGACGAGGCACAGGATGGGCCCTTTCAGCGAGCCGGTGCGAGCCTGGACAGCCAGATATTCAAGGATACGTTCCTTGACCTTCTCCAGGCCGTAGTGGTCCTCCTCGAGCACCGCCTCGGCCTCGTTCAGATCGATTTTCTTGGTCTTGGCCTTGCCCCACGGGATCGACAGCATCCAGTCCAGATAGTTGCGGACCACGGTGCTTTCGGCCGACATCGGGCTCATGTTGCGCAGCTTCTTCAGTTCGCCCTCGGCCTTGGTCCGGGCTTCCTTGGACAGCTTGGTCTTCTTGATGCGCTTTTCGAGCTCGATCAGTTCGTCGCGCTGATCGTCAGGATCGCCCAGCTCGCGCTGGATCGCCTTCATCTGCTCGTTCAGGTAATATTCGCGCTGGGTCTTCTCCATCTGGCGCTTGACGCGCGAGCGGATCTTCTTCTCGACCTGCAGCACGGAGATCTCGCCCTCCATCAGGGCGAAGACCTTCTCCAGGCGTTTCACGATGTCGAAGATTTCCAGCAGGTTCTGCTTGTCGCCGATCTTCACCGACAAATGCGCGGCGATGCTGTCGGCCAGCTTGCCCGGCTCGGCGATCTGCGGGATCGAGGCCAGGGCCTCGGGCGGCACCTTCTTGTTCAGTTTGACGTAGTTCTCGAACTGCTCGACGACCGCGCGCGACAGGGCCTCGGCTTCGGGGCCAACGCCTTGGTCCTCGTTCACCTCGCCGACCTGGGCCTCGTAATAGGCCTCCTGGTCGGTGAAGCGCACCACGGCGGCGCGGCCCTTGCCTTCGACCAGCACCTTGACGGTGCCGTCGGGCAGTTTCAGCAGTTGCAGAACGGTGGCCAGAACGCCGACGTCATAGATGTCGGACGGCGAGGGGTCGTCGTCGGCCGAGTTCTTCTGGGTGACCAGAAGGATTTCCTTGCCGCCGCGCATCACCTCTTCAAGGGCGCGCACCGACTTGTCGCGGCCGACGAACAGCGGAACCACCATGTGCGGGAACACGACGATGTCCCGCAGGGGCAACACAGGAAGGGTACGAATCTCGGACATGATGCCTTTATACTCCTGGCCGTCGCGTTTTCTCGCGTTCAGCCACGCGGGCCGCCGTCACCCAGACGATGCGCCTGAGTCGTACGACCCGTCCGCCCGGGACTGAGCGGATGTTCGTTATTTATGTGGACCTTTTGCAACACGGTTCAAGCGCACTCGCCTCGTAGCGGCGACGGGTCGCGGTTTGGCGGCCAAGGTGCAACGCCCATGCCCCCTGGCGACCTTGGCTGTGCACGAACCTTGCCAATTTTATTGCCGAGACGCCTAAGTCGTTTCGTCGATAGTTCGCGGCGCCTGTCGCGGTGTCGATGGCGGCGTGTCGGAAAGAGCCTGGTGTGACGAAAAGAGCGCGCCCGGCAAGCCGAGCGCGCCCGATTTCGCAGCGAACGTCAGTGAGGTTAGGCCGAAGCCGCCCCACCCTTCTTCTCGGCGTAGATCAGCAGCGGCTGGGCCCGGCCTTCGACGACCTCGGCATTGACCACCACTTCCTCGACACCCTCGTAGTTGGGCAGTTCGAACATGGTCTCCAGCAAGATGCCTTCCATGATCGAACGCAGGCCGCGCGCGCCAGTCTTGCGCAGGATGGCCTTCTTGGCGACGCCATGCAGGGCGTCGTCGGTGAAGGTCAGGCCGATGTTCTCCATCTCGAACAGGCGCTGGTACTGCTTGACGAAGGCGTTTTTCGGCTCGGTCAAAATCTTCACCAGGGCGACCTCATCGAGGTCTTCCAGGGTGGCTATCACCGGCAGACGGCCGATAAATTCCGGGATCAGACCGAAGCGCTGCAGATCGTCCGGCTCGACATTGCGCAGGATCTCGCCCGTGCGACGCTCTTCCGGATCCGCCACCTTGGCGCCGAAGCCGATCGACTTGCCTTGGCCGCGCGCCGAGATGATGCGCTCCAGGCCCGCGAAGGCCCCGCCGCAGATGAACAGGATGTTGGTTGTGTCAACCTGCAGGAATTCCTGCTGCGGATGCTTGCGCCCGCCCTGCGGCGGCACGGAGGCCACCGTGCCTTCCATGATCTTCAGCAGGGCCTGCTGCACGCCCTCGCCGGACACGTCGCGGGTGATTGACGGATTGTCAGACTTGCGGCTGATCTTGTCGATTTCATCGATATAGACGATGCCGCGCTGAGCCCGCTCGACGTTGTAATCGGCGGCCTGCAGAAGCTTCAGCACGATATTCTCGACGTCTTCACCCACATAGCCGGCTTCGGTCAGGGTGGTGGCGTCGGCCATCGTGAATGGCACGTCGATGATTCGAGCCAGGGTCTGGGCCAGCAGCGTCTTGCCCGTACCGGTCGGACCGACCAGCAGGATGTTGGATTTGGCCAACTCGACATCGTTGTTCTTCGAAGCGTGGTTCAGGCGCTTGTAATGGTTGTGCACAGCAACCGCGAGAACCTTCTTGGCGTGACTTTGCCCGATCACGTAATCGTCCAGGACTTCACAGATCTCGCGCGGCGTGGGCACGCCATCCTTGGACTTCACGAAGGCGATCTTGTGCTCTTCACGGATGATATCCATGCAGAGTTCGACGCATTCATCACAGATGAACACCGTCGGACCCGCGATGAGCTTACGCACCTCGTGCTGGCTCTTCCCGCAGAAAGAACAGTACAGGGTGCTCTTGGTGTCGCCGCTCGCGGCTTTCGTCATGGTCGCTTCTCACGCTAGGGCGGTCCAGGCCAGAACCGGAACCGCCGACTCCTATGCGCCCAACTCGCCACCGAAGCGGCAGGTTATACGCCGGGAGTTGTCTAATCCTTGACATTCCCCGATCCGGACGCACCGCACAAGCCTTGGAGCCGTTTTACAGCCCCCAAGTTCGTGGATGGTGTGTGCGGTTTCATGGAATTCTTCTCTAAGATGGCGTTCCGACACGTCAACGCAAGCCGGAGGTGGTTCGCTCCAACGTCTCGTTTGCCACAAACGGCGATGGCCTTAGGTGACGACTGCGGAATCGTGATGCAAGGCCGTCGAGTTTGCAGGGCGCGCAAGCGCGGAGACGCATGGCGAAACGTTCACTGATGGCCAAGGGGCTGACGGCGTCGACCCCGATGATGGGCGACATGCACGAGGGTCCACCCCTGGTGGCCTTCGATTTCGATGGCACACTGACGGTCCGAGACAGCTTCACAGCCTTTCTGAAATGGCGGGTCAGCCCGGCGCGTCACGCCTTGGGCATGATCCGCCTGGCGCCTGCCGCCGTGGCCTACCTGTTCGACCGCAACCGGGGCAAGATCAAGGCCGCCGCCGTGCGCGAGTTCCTCCGCGGTGTCAGCCTGGAGCGACTTGAGCGGGACGCCCGCGCCTTCGCCCAGTCCGAGGCGCCCAAGCTGTTTCGCCCCGACGCCTTGGCCGTCTGGCGGCGCTGGCGGGCCAAGGGCGCCAAGCTGGTGATCGTCACCGCCTCGCCCGACATGATCGTCGCCCCCTTCGCTCGAGGCCTGGGCGCCGACCTGCTGATTGGCTCGCGCCTGGCCCTCGACCTCAACGACAAGATCACGGGCGCGCTGCTGGGTCCCAACTGCCGGGGCCCGGAAAAGGTCGTGCGGCTGCGCGAGCAATTCGGCGACGATATGTCGCTGGCCGCCGCCTATGGCGACACCTCCGGCGACCGCGAGATGCTGGCGATCGCCCACGAGAAGGGCTACCGGATTTTCCGCGGCAAGCCGGGGTAAAGGCCCTCCCCATGGGGAAGGCTGTCGCGAAGTGACCGGTGGGGCGCGTTGTAGGGTCGTCGATCATCGGGTCGTCCGTTATCCGATCACTCCCCCCTCAGTCGGCTCCGCCGATACCTCCCCCAAAAGTGGGAGGACTTGATGGACACGACTTCGCCGCTTCACGCGGCGGGCCGCTGAAGGTGTGGGAAGGGCCGCGGAGCGCCGGGCTGAGCCCGGAATCTTTGTAGGAAATACCGTTTCGACTCAGACCGACGCTCCGCGCGATCCTTATCCGGGAGCGACCGGCGTTCGGCGCTATTGGCGCCTCGCCGATCGAAGCCCCCGACGGGCGGGCCGGGCTCGCGTCGCCCAGTCCCGGAACGCCTGCGTCACCGCGAGCCTGTCGTCTCGTCCGCCCTCACCCCACGCCGTACTTGTGTTCCACGCCCGGCCGGCACCAAAAGGATGGAGTCACGCCCCCTCGCGGAGCCGCAGCCGACGAGCACAGCCGCTCGACCGCACCCCAAGGCCGCGAAGGTCGCAAGCCTTAGCCCCCTCCCCATCGCCTTGAAGCCCGTTGATTATGCAGCGCCGTCAAACGCGGAGGATAAGTCTATTTTCGGCGTTGAATTTGTTGGGGAAACACGCCGGGAGCGATGAGCGAGAACCTATTTTTGCCGTCGCCGTTGGTGATCTGGAGGTCTGCTTGCCGCTCGGGCGCTAACAGCCGCTTTCGACCCTTTGCCAGACAATCGAAAGGTCTGCTTAGCGGCGCCCCCCCCCGGGGGGCACACCCCTGCCCGCATCAGCGGGTTCCGGACAAGAAAAAAGCCGCCGACCTCGCGGGCGGCGGCTTCATCTCGCGAAAGAGAAAGGCCCTTAGGCCTTCTCGTCCGCCTCGTCGCGGCTTTCGTTGATGTGGTCGATCAAGCCCCAGGCCTTGGCTTCCTCGGCGCTCATGAAGTTGTCGCGGTCCAGGTCGCGCTCGACCTCTTCATAGGTCCGCCCGCAGTGCTTGACGTAGATTTCGTTCAGGCGACGCTTGGTCTTCGAGATGTCCTCGGCGTGGCGCACGATGTCCGAGGCCTGGCCACGGAAACCGCCCGAGGGCTGGTGAACCATGATGCGGGCGTTCGGCAGGGCGATACGCTGGCCGGGCGCGCCAGCGCAGAGCAGCAGGCTGCCCATCGAGGCCGCCATGCCCATGCACACCGTCGAAACGGGGCTCTTGATGTATTGCATCGTGTCGTAGATCGCCAAGCCCGACGTGACCACGCCACCCGGCGAGTTGATGTACATGGCGATCTCCTTCTTGGGGTTCTCGGACTCCAAGAAGAGCAGCTGGGCGCAGATCAGGCTGGCCATGCCGTCTTCGACGGGACCGGTCAGGAAGATGATCCGCTCTTTCAGCAGACGGGAGAAAATATCGAACGCCCGCTCGCCGCGGCTGGTCTGTTCGACCACCATCGGGACGAGGTTCATGGCCGTCGCCATCGGATCATACATAGGGATCGCCCTTTTCATTGTGTCTGGGCGGCGCGAGCGAATCAGCCCCTGCGCGCCGTCGCTCTCGCATATCGCGTGGCGCTTAACAGGTTGCAAGGAGCCGGCGCGACGCTTGCGCCATGAAAAAGGGCGCGCCCCTCGCGGGCCGCGCCCTGTTCACGTCAAATGATGGAGGCCTTAGCCGCCATAGCCTTCCGGAAGATCGTCTTCTTCCATCAGCTCTTCCTTGGAGACTTCCTTTTCCTCGATCTTGGCCTGGCCGAAGATCAGGTCGACAACCTTGTCCTCGTAGATCGGGGCGCGCAGGGCGGCCTGAAGGTCGGCGCGCTGGCGGTACATGTCGAACACCTGCTGGGCTTGCGCGCCATATTGGCGGGCTTCGCGCATCATGGCGTCGGCCAGTTCCTGCTCGGTGACGGCCACGTCGTTCTTGCGGCCGATCTCGGCGAGCACCAGACCCAGGCGCACGCGGCGCTCGGCGATCTTGCGGTACTCGTCCTTCAGCTGGTCTTCGCTCTTGCCTTCGTCCTCGGGCGACAGGCCGCCTTGGGTCTTGTCGGCCTGCACCTGTTGCCAGATGCCGTCGAACTCGGCGTCGACCATGCGCGGCGGCAGCGGGAAATCATGCTTGGTGTCGAGAACGTCCAGCAGGGCGCGCTTCAGCTTGAAGCGCGAGCTGTTGCTGTAGCGACCTTCCAGGTTCGACTTGAGCAGGTCCTTCAGCGCGGCCAGGTCCGACAGACCCAGGCGCTTGGCCAGCTCGTCGTCGGGCTCGGCGTCGACCGGGGCGCGCACTTCCTTGACGGTGGTGACAAACTCAGCGGCCTTGCCGGCCAGGTTGGCGGCTTGGTAATCGGCCGGGAAGTCGACCTTGACGGTGACGACGTCTTCCGGCTTGGCGCCGACCAGCTGGGCCTCGAAGCCCGGGATGAATTGATTCGAACCGAGCGTCAGCTCGGCGTCGGTCGCCGTGCCGCCATCGAAGGCCACGCCGTCGATGGTGCCGACGAAGTCGATCACCAGCTGGTCGCCGTCCTTGGCCTTCAGCGACTTGCCCTTACGCGGCTCATAGGTTCGGGCCTGCTTGGCCAGGTCGGCCAAGGCCTCATCGGTCTCGGCGTCGGAGACTTTGTAGACCGGCTTGACCAGCTCGATCGAGGCCGGATCGATCGGCTCGAACTCGGGCATGACCTCGACGGCCAGGTCGAAGGCCAGGTCTTCGCCGCCGGCCAGAACCTTGTCCATGTCGGACGAGGGCTTTAGGTCGGGCTGGCCTGCCGGGCGCAGCTTGTTGTCGTCCAGAACCTTCTGGGCGCCTTCGTTCAGCGTCGCCTCGATGACTTCACCCATCAGGGCCTTGCCGTAGAGGCGGCGAACGTGGGCGGTCGGCACCTTGCCAGGGCGGAAGCCCTTGACGTTCATCTGAGGCGCGACCTCGGCGATCCGGGCCGTAAGACGCGTGGCGAGTTCACTCGCGGGCACCGTCACGCCATAAACACGGCTGAGGCCTTCGCCCGACTTTTCTACGATCTGCATCGACATTCTTAGCTTCTCGGCTCTTCGGGCGTTCGCGCCCGTCGTCCGCCCCAGGGGACAAAACATCAAAGCCGCCCACGTCACCGGGGCGGCGAAAGAGCGCCCTTATGTCACGCGTTTGGCGACCATCCAAGGGCGTTGGCGCCCGCCAGGCGAAAGACCCGGCGGATTTGGCGCGTCCGCCAGGCTGGGGGCCCAGCGGGCTTGGTGCGGATGAGAGGACTCGAACCTCCACGCCTCTCGGCGCTAGAACCTAAATCTAGTGCGTCTACCAGTTTCGCCACATCCGCGCCGTGCGCCGAAGGCGGGTTAGACATGCCGGGCGGGCTTGGCAAGTCGCGAGGCGATCGAAGCTTGCCGCGACGTATCAGAAACCTCGTCGCGGCCGGCGTTTTCGCGCAATCAGGAAATATCGTTGATAATCTGGAACCACATGCACGGCCGCTGGTTATGATGATGTCCGACGCTGTTGAAAAACGCTTCGGATTCACACCGGCCCGGGCCATGCCCCCCCGACTGACGCCCGGGCCGGTGTTTCTGCTTCCCAGACAAGGCGCGCTCGCACGGGACCTGTCCCGCCACGGATGGTTTGGCGTCTGATCTGAAAGCAAGTGATCGAAACAATCGAAATTGTCGAAAGCCAAAATGACTGGACGGTAAAGCCTGGTCCACGAGTCCTGTTCACCGACACCGTCGAAGACAGGCCGTTCCGCGCCGCGCGGGCCATCAGCGACCCGATGTTCGACGAGGGGCTCTCCAGTCAAGTGATCCTGGTCCGCCTGCAAAGCTAAGCGGGACGGCTTCCGAAGCTCGTCGCGAGCAGTCTGGCCAAGACGGCCGGGGCGAGGCCCGGGAGATCCTCGGCGATCAGGCCCGGTCCGTGCGCCGACCCAGCCTCGGCGTGAATCCAGGCACCCGCGCAGGCCGCCTCGAAACTCTCCATACCCTGGGCGATGAGCCCGGCGATAAATCCCGCCAGAACGTCGCCAGACCCCGCCGTGGCCAACCAAGGTGTGCCGTTCAGGCTGACGGCGGCCCGCCCGTCAGGCGCGGCGACAACCGTGTCGGGGCCCTTCAACAGCACGACGGCGCCTGCCCGCCGTGCGGCTTCCCGCGCCGCCGTGATCCGTTCGGGCGAAGCGGCCAGCAGACCTGGAAAAACCCGTTCGAACTCGCCCGGATGCGGGGTCAGCACATCGTCGCGGTCCAGGGCCGAGAACAGGGCGGCCGGGTCGTGCGCGAAGCTGGTCAGGGCGTCGGCGTCCACCACCAGCGCCGCGCCGGTGCGCGCCAGGGCGAACAGGCGCCGCATGGTCCCCTCACCCACCCCAGCCGCTGGTCCAATCACCACGGCGTCGGCGTGTTCCGCGCGAGCGTGCAGGTCGATCTCGGTCTCGAAGGGCGCCAACATCACCGCTTCCAGATGGGCGGCGTTGGCGGCCAAGGCTCCGGGAGGCGACAGCACAGTCACCACGCCGGCCCCGATGCGCAGCCCCGCTCGCGCCGCCAGTCGCGCCGCGCCCGTGCTCCAGGCCTCGCCGCTCACCACCATGAGCCGGCCTCGGGCGTGCTTGTGTGCGTCGACCGCGGGCCAGGGAAAGCCCGCAGCCCACAGCGAAGGGGTGTTTTCAAACAGATCGCCCTGCCCGCTTGAGCCCAAGCCGATGTCGGCCACCACGACCTCGCCGCACGCCGCTCGGCCAACCGCCAGGGCGTGGGCTGGTTTGCGGCGATGGAAGGTCACCGTGAGTTCAGCCGTCAGCGCCCATTCGCCCAAACGCTGGCCAGTATCGCCCAGAACGCCGCTGGGCACATCGACGGCGACGATCCGTCGTCCCTCGGGTCCTTCCCTCGCCAGTCTTTCAGCCTCGCCCTCAAGTGGGCGCGAAAGCCCCGCGCCGAAAAGACAATCGACATGGAGGACGTCGCGATCGGCCGGACTCGAGCCAAATCCAGTCAGGGGACCCGTCTCGCCTTTCCAGCCTGAAGCCGCCCAGCGCGCCGCCGGACTCGCGGGCGGGGCGAGCGCCTCGACGCGGACGGGCCAGCCGCGACGCCGCAGGCGCCGGGCGACGACATAGCCGTCGCCGCCGTTGTCGCCAGGTCCGCACCAGACCACGACCGGGCGACGCGAATATCGGTCGCGGATGACCTCCGCGACGGCGCGCCCCGCCCGCTCCATCAGGGTGGTGATCGGCGTCCCGGCTTCGACGGCGGCGCGATCGGCCGCAGACAGTTCGGCGACGGTCATGATCTCGCGCGGCATCACGACTCCCGCCTACAGCACCTGGGTCGAAGCTTCGCGTCCGTTCTCGATCAGGATCAAGTCGTCATTGATCAGATCGAACACCGTGACCGACACGTGGTCGGGCCGAAACGCCGCAACCTGCGTCTGCCCAGTCGCCACCGACACCACCGCGTTCAGCGCCACGAAATGGCTAAACACCGCCGCCCCCGGATACGACGCGACGGCTCGCGCCACCTCTCGTGTCCAGGCCACATAGTCGAGCTCACCCCGAATATCGCTCCACGCGCCTTCGAAGGCCGTGCGCAGCCAGGCCGGCCGCTCTTCCGCCGATAGGACTTCGGGGGTCGGTATTTCGCCGACGCGGGGGTCGATTTCCACCATCATGCCCAGGGCGTCGGCCAGGGGCTGGGCGGTCTCGCGGCAGCGACGCAGCGGCGAGCTAACCACCCGATCGGGGCGCTCGCCGTCTGGCAGCGCCAGCAGGATGTCGGCGACTGCCCTGGCCTGCGCCTGCCCCACGGCGTCGAGGCCCGGATCCTGATCCGCCCCACCCCAGGTCGACGCCGGCCGACCATGGCGGATCATGTGAACGCGGCTCATCAGTCTGCCCCCTGTCTGGAGAATAATCCTCGCAAGACGATTGGCGATGGCCCGGCGGTCACGCTTGAAGCGAGCGCATGGGCGCCACTCACCATCGAGACGACCAGACGCGCAAAAACCGACCCAGGGCCGCGCCGCGCCACGACCGAGCCTTCCGCCGCAATCTTCAGCAGTTTTGCAGTCGACGATGCATTTTTCGCCATTAGACGATGAACGCCTTTCAGCGATCCAGCGCATGGTGATGCGGTATCTGGCAAGTTCGGCCCTATCGAAACGATCGTTTCCGCCATCCTAGGTCGCTAAACCCGACCTGCAAGTCGGTTTCCCGAGCCAAACCCACACTGGCGCGATTTCGGGCTCTTGGCGCCTATATTTCAGTCAATGCGAGAATGGCGGCGGAGGCAGCGCACGAAACCGCGTCGGGCCGCTTGTGGCGCCTGGGGCGGGCGTGCTCCGTGCCGCTCTGTCAGCGGCGCCCGCGCCGTTTCGGCGTGAAAGAAGTCTGATGAAAAAGATCGAAGCCATCATCAAGCCGTTCAAGCTGGATGAGGTCAAAGAAGCGCTTCAGGACATGGGCGTGCAGGGCATGACCGTGCTGGAAGCCAAGGGCTATGGCCGCCAGAAGGGCCACACCGAGCTCTATCGCGGCGCAGAGTACGTTGTCGACTTCCTCCCCAAGATCAAGGTCGAGGTCGTAGTCGAGGATAGCCAACTCGAACCCGCCCTCGAGGCCATCACCAACGCCGCCCGCACAGGCCGCATCGGCGACGGCAAGATTTTCGTTTCGGAGATCACGGAAGTCGTCCGCATCCGCACCGGAGAAACCGGCCCCGCCGCCGTCTAGGCCCGGGCTGTCACCGCTTAACGCTCAAAGGGGATAACTATGAGCACCGCCAAGCAAATCCTGGATATGATCAAGGAAAAGGACGTCAAGTATGTTGACGTTCGCTTCACCGACGTTCGCGGCAAGATGCAGCACGTCACCTTCGACATTGATCTGGTCGACGATGACTTCCTGAACGACGGCACCATGTTCGACGGCTCGTCGATCGCCGGCTGGAAGGCCATCAACGAGTCGGACATGAAGCTGCGTCCCGACCTGTCGACCGCGATCATCGACCCCTTCTACCAGCAGACCACGCTGTGCCTGTTCTGCGACGTGGTGAACCCCGACGATGGCACCCCCTACAACCGCGACCCTCGCTCGATCTCCAAGGCCGCCCTGAACTACGTCAAGGCCTCGGGCATCGGCGACACGGTGTTCTTTGGCCCGGAAGCCGAGTTTTTCATCTTCGACGACGTCAAGTGGTCCACTGACCCGCACAACACCGGCTACAGCTACGACGCCAGCGAACTGCCGACGAACACCGGCAGGACCTATCCCGAAGGCAACATGGGCCACCGCCCGGGCCCCAAGGGCGGCTATTTCCCGGTCAATCCGGTCGATAGCGCCCAGGACCTGCGCGGCGAAATGCTGGCCGTGATGGGCGAACTCGGCATGAAGCCGGAAAAGCATCACCACGAAGTGGCGCCCGCCCAGCACGAACTCGGCTTGAAGTTCGACACCATGGTAGTGATGGCCGACCGCCTGCAGCTCTACAAGTACGTGATCCACAACGTGGCCCACGCCTATGGCAAGACGGCCACCTTCATGGCCAAGCCGATGTTCGGCGACAACGGCTCGGGCATGCACGTGCACCAGTCGATCTGGGGCGACGGCAAGCCGCTGTTCGCCGGCGACAAGTACGCGGGCCTGTCGGACATGTGCCTGTGGTACATCGGCGGCATCATCAAGCACGCCAAGGCGATCAACGCGTTCTCGAACTCCACCACCAACTCGTACAAGCGCCTGGTGCCCGGCTATGAAGCCCCGGTGAAGCTGGCCTATTCGGCCCGCAACCGCTCGGCCTCGATCCGCATCCCGCACGTCGACTCGCCCAAGGGCAAGCGCCTGGAAGCCCGCTTCCCCGACCCGATGGGCAACCCGTACCTGACCTTCACGGCGCTGCTGATGGCGGGCTTGGACGGCATCAACAACAAGATCGATCCGGGCGCGCCCGCCGACAAGAACCTGTACGACCTGCCGCCGCGCGAGCAGAAGAAGATCCCGGAAGTCTGCGGTTCGCTCCGCGAAGCCCTGGAGAACCTCGACAAGGACCGCGCCTTCCTGAAGGCCGGCGGGGTTATGGATGACGACTTCATCGACAGCTACATCGAGCTGAAAATGGAAGAAGTGATGCGCCTGCAACTGCACCCGCACCCGGTTGAATTCGACATGTACTACAAGTGCTAAGCTTCGCGGCTTGGTGAGACGGAAGAGGCCCGCTGAGCGATCCGCGGGCCTTTTTCTTTGGCGATCGTCTGGTGTTGGGGGGCGTCACCGCGACCGCGGCCGCTCCAAACCGCAAGATCGGTCGAGCGCGCAACAGCCTGGTCCGCCAAGCTAGGATCGTCACAACGGATGAGGACGATGACGGCGGCGCTGAACCATTACCATGCCCGGATGCAGAAGGTGCTCGATCACATCGACCGGCACCTGGACGGCGATCTGGACCTGGATGCGATGAGCAGCGTCGCGGCGTTTTCCAAGTTCCATTTCCACCGGCAGTTCAAGGCGACCTTCGGGCTGTCCCTGCATCGCTATGTCCAGTTGGCCCGCATGCGGCAGGCCTCGAAACAACTGGCGCACGAGCGGGGTCAGAGCGTCACCGATATCGCCTTGGACGCCGGCTACGAGACGCCCGACGCCTTCGCCCGCGCCTTTCGGCAAAGGTTTGCGCAGTCGCCGTCGAGTTTCCGGAAATCTCCCGACTGGGAGCCGTGGCTTCAGGCGTTCACGCCGCTTAACTCAGCCAGGAGCAAGATCATGCCGACGACCTTCACCCCCGACCAGGTGACCATCCTCGACGTCGCGCCGACCCGCGTGGCCATGTTCGAGCATCGGGGCGATCCCGAGACCCTCGACATCACCATCCAGCGCTTCATCGCCTGGCGCAAAGCCGCCGGTATGTCGCCCAAGACCCATCCGACCTTCAACATCTGGCGCTCCGAGCGGCGCCCTGCCGATCCCGCCGACTACAGCATGGATCTCTGCGTCGGCGTCGGCGCCGATCAACCGATCGACACCGGTGACGAGACGGTCAAGGCCGGCGAAATCCCCGGCGGACGCTGCGCCGTGCTGCGCGTGACCGGCGACACCCACAATCTGGAGCCCGCCGCCCTTTACCTGTACCGCGACTGGTTGCCGGCCAGCGGCGAGGAGATGCGCGACTTTCCCATCTACTGCCAACGCTTCTTCCTGGACGAACCGGAGCAGGGCACGGCAGCAGAGCTACATTTGCCGTTGAAGTGAGCGGGCGTCTCTATCTCAGATGGATATCGGGCAGGAGCCGATCCCTCAGCCCAGCCCCACGCCGCCTACCGGCATGGTCTCGAACCGGTGACCAAACCCCGCGATGATCGGGCGGGCCTTGGCGATGGCGGCCTGGACAGCCGGCAGTTTCAGCGAGGCGGCATGGCTTTCCTTGTCGGCCCACACCTCGGTGATCCACAGGGCGTCGTGGTTGGTGGCGTCTTTGGCGAGGATGTAGCTGAGATTGCCGGGCATACCGCCCGTGCTCTGCGCCAGGATGGCGATCACGTCGTCGCGTTTGCCTGGGGCGGCGATCATCTGGCCGATCAGTCCGTACATGCTCTTGGTTTCCTGGGCGTGGGCGGTTGTGGCGACCGTCGTGGCGGCGAGCGCAACGCCGCCCGCTAACACGGTGCGTCGCGGCAAGCCGTCTGTGGAATGAGGGTAGGTCATGAGTCCTCCAGCGGCCATCCTCACCGAAGGCTGGCCGCATGATGTCAGCAGTGAATGCAATCAGCCTGTCTAGGCCTTGCAGGCGCCGTCGGTCGCGACGTTGGCTCCCTGGGCGGCTGCGGTGCAGGCGCTGGAATAGGTCTTGCCATCGCAGCCGCACACCGGGGCATAGATCTTCGTGCACATCTGGGACGGCTTGCGGCAGGTCCCCGCCCCGTCGGCGACATGGCATTGGCCGGCCGGCATCTGGCAGCTCAGCCCCTCACCGCACTGGAAGCCGGCGAAGCCGGCGCACATCCCGCCTTCGGCGACCGGCGTCCGGTGCGAGGTGGGCGGCGGGGTCGAAGGACCCGTGGGTCCAGCGGCGCTGCAGCCCAACAGGGTCAGGGCGGCGAGGACAATGGTCAGGGGTCGCCAGGTCATCGACGGTCTCCGGGTTTCGAGGCAAAGGGAAGGCGCATCCTGGCACGCCCGGCCAAGCCGCGGCAAATGGCGCGCCGGTCGCGCCATCCACCCCTTTTCTTCCCACCAAGCGCGGCCCATACGGAGCGCTCCCGACGAATCGACGCATGTTCCCGTAATGTCCTCCAAAGACGATCCGAACCCCTCCTTCTCGCTGTTTGGCGACGACGCCCTGGCTCCCGTGCCGGCCTCGCCAGTGCCGGCCCGCGAGCCGCATCCCGAGCCCGCGCCGCGTCCCGCCGCCCCGCCGCCGCCCAGCGCGACCAAGGCTGCATCGGCGCCCAGCACCCCGCCCGCCTCCGGCAGCTACACCGCCAGCGACATCGAGGTGTTGGAAGGCCTGGAGCCCGTGCGCAAGCGGCCCGGCATGTATATCGGCGGCACCGATGAGCGGGCCCTGCACCACCTGTTCGCCGAGGTGCTGGACAATTCGATGGACGAGGCCGTGGCCGGCTTCGCCAAGACCATCGAGGTCAAGCTCGACGCCGACGGCTATCTGTCGGTCAAGGACGACGGCCGCGGCATGCCGGTCGATGATCACCCCAAGCACCCGGGCAAGTCGGCGCTGGAAGTGATCATGACGATCCTGCACGCGGGCGGAAAGTTCAGCGGCAAGGCCTATGAGACCTCCGGCGGCCTGCACGGCGTCGGCGCTTCGGTGGTCAACGCCCTGTCCGAGCGGGTCGAGGTCACCGTCTGGCGCGACGGGTTCGAGCATCTGCAGGTGTTCTCGCGCGGTAAGCCGCTGGGTCCGGTGGAGAAGATTGGCCCCAGCAAGAAGCGCGGCACCATGGTCCGCTTCATCCCCGACGAGCAGATCTTCGGCGAGGGCGTGGCTTTCAAGCCGGCCCGCCTGTACCGCATGGCCCGCTCCAAGGCCTACCTGTTCCGCGGCGTGCAGATCAAATGGTCCTGCGCCCCGGAGCGCATCCAGGACCAGACGCCGCCCGAGGCTGTCTTCCACTTCCCCAACGGCCTGGCCGACTTCCTGGCCGAGCGCACCAAGGGCCTGGAACTGGTGACGCCAGAGAGCTTCTCGGGCCGCATCGAGCGTCAGGGCGAAGCCGGCGCCGTCGAGTGGGCGATCGCCTGGACGCCGCGCGGCTTTGGCGAGCACGACGGCTTCATGCAGTCCTACTGCAACACCGTGCCGACCCCCGAGGGCGGCACCCACGAAAGCGGCCTGCGCGCGGCCCTGACGCGGGGCCTCAAGGCTTATGCCGAGCTCAAGAACGAGAAGCGCGCGGCGATCATCACCGCCGACGACGTCATAGCCCAGGCCGGGGCCCTGATCTCGGTGTTCATCAAGAACCCCGAATTCCAGGGCCAGACCAAGGAAAAACTCTCATCGTCAGAGGCTCAGCGCTTCGTCGAGACAGCCCTGCGCGATCCGTTCGACCACTGGCTGACCGGATCGCCCAAGGCCGCCCAGGCCCTGCTGGAGTTCGTCATCGACCGTGCCGAGGAGCGCCTCAAGCGCCGCAAGGACAAGGAAGTCAGCCGCGCCTCGGCGACCCGCAAGCTGCGCTTGCCCGGCAAGCTGGCCGACTGCGCGGCTGGGGCCGTTGATGGCGCCGAACTGTTCATCGTTGAGGGCGACAGCGCCGGCGGCTCGGCCAAGCAGGCCCGCAACCGCAAGAACCAGGCGATCCTGCCCCTGCGCGGCAAGATCCTCAACGTCGCCTCGGCCACGGGCGAGAAGTTTAGCGCCAACAAGGAGCTGTCGGACCTGATGCTGGCGCTCGGCGCCCAAGGCGGCAATCGCTACAAAGAGGAAGATCTGCGCTACGAGCGGATCATCATCATGACCGACGCCGACGTCGACGGCGCCCACATCGCCAGCCTGCTGATCACCTTCTTCTATCGGACCATGCCCGACCTGATCCGCCAGGGTCACCTGTTCCTGGCCCTGCCGCCGCTCTATCGTCTCAGCCACGGCGGCAAGAGCGCCTACGCCCGCGACGACGCCCACAAGGACGAGCTCCTGGCCACGATGTTCAAGGGCAAGAAGCCCGAGATCGGCCGCTTCAAGGGCCTGGGCGAGATGATGGCCTCCCAGCTCAAGGAGACCACCATGGATCCGGCGGTGCGCACGCTGGCCAAGATCACTCTCCCTCGCTCCGAGGAAGCGGTCGAGGCCCTGGTCGAGACCCTGATGGGCCGCAAGCCCGAACTGCGCTTCCGATTCATCCAGGAAAACGCCGAGTTCGCGGCCGACGACCTGGACCTCTAGACGCGTGGGCCGGGCCGACTCACGCACGCGGGCGTGAATGGTCTGTCTGCCATTTTCGGTGACGGCGGAGACGACCTATGAAGAAATCTGACATTTCAGATTAGCGCCGTTCATGTGAGCTAAGCCCTCAAATGAATTCGACTTTCCCAGCCTCGAATTCCACGTTCGCTTGATTTTTGACCGATTTGTCGACCGAATTTGCTTTTACCGGACCATTTTTAAGCAGATGACGAGCCTGTGGATTAAATCCGAGGCCAGAACCGCGTGGTTTGCCCCGGACAACACCGAGCGGCGCCCTCCAAGACGTCGCCACAGTCAGGGAAGTCACCCATGAAGCTCCTCGCCGCCTCGACCGCCGCCCTCCTCCTCCTGGCCAGCGCCGCCAGCGCCGCCGAAACCACCAGCATCGCCGTTCGCGCCAAGCTCGATCCGAGCAACCCGCAGGATCAAAAGGTGATGATGCACCGCATCGACGCCGCCGCCCTCGAAGCCTGCGGCGCTCAGCGCGGCAGCTTCGCTGAAGTGAAACGGGCCGTGGCCGCCTCGGCCTGCCACCGCGACGCCGTCGCCGGCGCCGTGGCCCAACTGAAGACCTCGCAAGCCTCGCTGGACACCGCTGGCGCCCGCTAGAGCATTTCCCGACCTGACTGCGTCAGGCCGGGAGCTCTAATCTTTTGTTTTGACGCATTTTTCTTCACGCGAACCGGAACCACTTCGCTCGAAAAATGCTCTGGCGTTGTAAATTTCCCCGCTCGAAGGGAAGGTCGGCGAAACGCCCTGGGGTTCAACCTGGGGCGTTTTGCGTTCTTCTGTTGCTGGCGGCGGCCGGCGGGCAGCGGGAAGACGGGGCCGCAGTCCTCTACTGTGTCGCGGCGTTAAGGCGCGCTTCCTTGACGGGCGGCCGCTCTAGGGCCTGGTAGACGACCGTCCGGGTTGTGGCGTCGAGGCCCGAGCCGACGCCGCCCAGCCGCTGGATCATGCCGATGAAAAACAGGTCGTTGGCCGGATCGATCCAGAACCAGGTGCCGGCGCTGCCGCCCCAGCTGATGGTGCCCGGGCCGACCGGCGCGCCGGAGGCGGCAGGGTCAACCGCCACCGCTACGTCCAGTCCATAACCCATGCCCGCGCCGAACGGGAAGGGCTTGGCGCCCGGATGCAGCACATTGGCGGTGCCGTTGGTGGTGATCTGGAAGCTGGCCGGCAGGTGGTTGAGTCGCATCAGGGCCACGGTCTCGGGCTCCAGGATCCGCACCCCGTCCAGGTCGCCGCCATTCAGGATCATCTGGGCGAAACGCGCGAAATCGCCGGCTGTGGACAGCAACCCGCCTCCGCCCGACGGCGCGGCTGGGGGCTTGCTAATGTCGCGCCAAGGACCTTCGCTGGCCGGGATCAGGCGGCCGGTGGCCGGATCGGCGTCGTAGACGGCCGCCAGCCGAGGCAGCTTCTCAGGCGGCGCCCAGAAGGCGGTGTCCTTCATGCCCAGGGGCGCGAAAATCCGCTCCTCCATGAAGACCGGCAGGCTCTGGCCCGACAGCTTCTCGACGATATAGCCCTGGATGTCGGCGGCCACGCTGTAGCGCCAGACCGTGCCCGGCTGGGCGTACATGGGCAGCATGGCCACCTTCTGGACCATGGCGTGCAAGCTGTCGGACTGCAGCACCCCGGCTCGGAAATAGGACTGGTCGGCGACGCTGCCTCGATCATCAGCGATGCCATAGGCGAAGCCCGCCGTGTGGGTCATCAGCTCCCGCATGGTCGGCGAGCGCGAGACGGGGGTCAGGATCGGCCGACCCTCGGCGTCGACGCCAGAGGCGACGCGCAGATTGGCCAGCTCGGGCACATGGAGGCTGACCGGATCGTCCAGCTTCCACTTGCCTTCCTGGTATAGGATCAGCATCGCCACGCCGGTGACCGGCTTGGTCTCCGAGCGGATGCGGAAGATCGCGTCGGCGGGCATGGCCTCGCCGGTCTCCAGGCTGCGCTTGCCGAAGGTCTTCAGCGACACGACATGGCCGTGGCGGCCCAGCAAGGTGACGCCGCCGGCGATCTGGCCCTGATCAACCAAGGCTTGCATCGTCTCGTCCAGCTTCTTGAGCTTCTGGGCGGAAAAGCCCACCGCCTCGGGGGCCTTGGCGTGCGGCAGGGGCGCGGCGACGCCGGAGGTCGCGGCGGTCAGGCCCAGCAGCGCGGCGAACGCGCCGGCGACCTTGCGCAGAAACCGCATCATGAAACCCTGTCATCCCGGACAAGCAAAGCGCAGATCCGGGACCGCCGGAAGCGCGGCGCTTTGGCCACGGTCCCGAATCTGCGCGCTACGCGCTTGTCCGGGATGACAATGAGAGGGTGCATCATTTCGGCCTAAATCGCTTGGAGGTCGGGAACCCCTTGGGTGACAGCTTGCCCCCGCCCGCCCGTCGACCGACCCACTCTTTCCATTCGGTCCAGTCGCGGCGGCGACCGGCGGTGTCGATCCAGAAGGCGCCGGCCTCGGCGTTGAACGAGATGGCGTCGCGCAGCCCGCCCTCGCGATAGGCCTGCAGCTTGACCCCTTTGCCGCGCGGCATTTCCGGCAGCTCTTCAAGCGGGAAGATCAGGATCTTGCCGTTGTCGCCGACCACCGCGATCTGGTCGCCCACGGCTTCCAGGCAGAAGGCCGCGCCGGAGGCGTCGACCGTCAGCACCTGCTTGCCGGCCTTGCGGTTGGCTAGGGCCTCTTCTTCCGGCAGCAGGAAGCCGTAGCCCTGTTTCGAGGCCATGAAGCGCTTGCGCCCGGCCTTGAACGGGAAGACGTCGATGATCTTCACCTTGTCGTCCAGCTCGATCATCATCCGCACCGGCTCACCATGGCCCCGTGCCGATGGCAGGGCCGCGCAGCCCAGAGTGAAGAACCGGCCGTCAGAGGTGAACAGCAAAAGCTTGTCGGTGGTCTCGGCCGGGACCAGGAAGCCGAGCTTGTCGCCCTCCTTGAACTTAAGCTCCGACGGGTCCTCGACCTTGCCCTTGGCGGCGCGGATCCAGCCGCGCTCCGACAGGATGACGGTGATCGGCTCGCGAACGATCATCGCTTCAAGCGCCGCCTCGGCGTCGACGACAGGAGCGTCGGCGAAGATCGAGCGACCAATGACACCCGTCGCACGGCCCGCCTTGTCCAGCGGGTGCTTGATCTTCAGAAGCACGGCGCGCACCTGGCGCAGGCCCGTGCCGACCAGGGTCCACTGCTGTTTGTCGCTGGCCAGCATGGCCAGGATGCCGTCGCGTTCTTCCACGAGCTGGGCGTGCTCGCGGCGGATCTCCATCTCCTCCAGCTTGGCCAGCTGGCGCAGGCGGGTGTTGAGGATGGCGTCGGCCTGGAGGTCGCTTAGCGCGAAGGCGGCCATCAGCTTTTGCTTGGGTTCGTCCTCGTACCGGACGATACGAATCACCTCGTCGAGATTGAGGTAGGCGATCAGCAGGCCGTCCAGGATATGCAGGCGGGCTTCGATCTTGGCCAGCCGGTTGCGCGCCCGGCGGGTCAGCACGTCGCGGCGGTGGGCCAGGAAGGCGATCAGGCACGACTTGATGCCCATCACCCCCGGCGTGCCGCGCGCGTCCAGCACATTGATATTGACCGGGAAGCGGTTTTCCAGGGCCGAGAGCTTGAACAGGCTCTCCATCAGCACTTCGGGCTCGACGTTCTTGGACTTCGGTTCCAGCACCAGCCGGATGTCCTCGGCGCTCTCGTCGCGCACGTCGCCCAGCAGGGCCGCCTTCTTGCTCTCGATCAAGTCGGCCAGTTGCTCGACCAGGTCGGACTTCTTGACCTGATACGGAATCTCGGTGACGACGATCTGGTAGGTCCCGCGACCGGTTTCCTCGCGCTCCCACTTGGCGCGGGTGCGCACGCCGCCGCGACCGGTCTCGTAGGTCTCGAGCAAGGAAGCGGCCGACTCGACGATGACGCCGCCGGTCGGAAAGTCGGGGCCCGGCACGCGTTCCAGGATCTCGGCCGTGGTCGCCTCGGGCTTGGAGAGCAGCAGCAGGCAGGCGTCGATCAACTCGGCCGGATTGTGCGGCGGGATCGAAGTGGCCATGCCCACGGCGATGCCCGACGAGCCGTTGGCCAGCAGGTTGGGGAAGCCCGACGGCAGGACCACCGGCTCCTCATCCTGGCCGTCATAGGAAGGCTTGAAATCGACCGCGTCCTCGTCGATGCCGTCCAGCAGCAGCATGGCCGCAGCGGTCATCTTACACTCGGTGTAGCGCATGGCGGCGGGGTTATCGCCGTCGATATTGCCGAAATTGCCCTGTCCGTCGATCAGCGGCACCCGCTGGGAAAAGTCCTGGGCCAGGCGCACCAGGGCGTCGTAGATCGACTGGTCGCCGTGCGGGTGGAAATTACCCATCACCTCGCCGACCACCTTAGCGCACTTGCGCGCGCCGCCCTCGGGGTTGAGGCGCATGTTGTTCATCGCGTGCAGCACGCGGCGGTGCACGGGCTTGAGGCCGTCGCGCACGTCGGGCAGGGCCCGCGAGCCGATCGTCGACAGCGCATAGGCCAGGTAGCGCTTTGACAGCGCCTCGGTCAGCGGCTCATCGAGAATGCGATCGCCGTCGCCGGGACCGCCAGGGGGAAGGACTGGTTTGTTCATCTTGAGGATTCGTTACGCGTGAAGGGCACAGTAGCAGAAGTGTAGGATGGGCTTCG
Organism: Caulobacter sp. DWR3-1-2; assembly: GCF_049896225.1. Taxonomy (NCBI): domain Bacteria; kingdom Pseudomonadati; phylum Pseudomonadota; class Alphaproteobacteria; order Caulobacterales; family Caulobacteraceae; genus Caulobacter; species Caulobacter sp. DWR3-1-2. The sequence continues at coordinate 172,894 of NZ_JAFCTW010000003.1, forward strand.
AGAGTTTGGCGATGGTGGCTCACTCACTTGCCCCCACCTGGCGACTGCGTCGCCTGTCCGCTCCCATAGGGGGCGGAGTTCGCGCGATTTGAGCTCCGCCCCCTATGGGGGCGGACAGACCGCGAAGCGGTCAGGTGGGGGCACGTGAGTGAGCCACTAAAGTCGCCCCGCCTCCCCCAGCCGATCCAGCAGCCACACCCTCGCCGGCGGCAGCGGTTTGTTCAACGGGTGAAAGACGAACTGCTCGAGGAAGTGGCCGGTGATGTCGAGCCCCGCCTTGACGTCGCCCGAGGCCAGCCCGCCCTGGGCCGACAGCATGAACGGCGGCAGGGGCAGAAGCTTGTCGTGATAGGGCGCGCCCGCCGCCCGGCTGACCGCCCGACCCGTGCGCGGGCTGACATAGACCAGGTCGTCCAACGACCCCGTCGAGGCGCATTTGGACAGGTCCAGGCCAAAGCCCAGGTCCTGCAGCAGCCCCGCCTCGAACCGCACATAGACCGCCGGCCAGATCTCGGGGATGGCCAGGGCTGCGAGCATCGCCTCCATCGCGTGGAACGCTCCCGGATGCGGCTCGCGCTCGGGCAAGGCGCCGGCCGCGACCGAGGCGGCGGCGGAAAGACCCGCCAAGGCCAGGGGTTCGTCGAACAGCGACGAGGGCCCCTCGCCGATCGGCTCCAGGGTCGCGGCCCCCAGTTGGTCGGACATCCGGGCGCGATAGCGGGCGATGACTCGCGCGCCGGCCTGCAGGAACGGCTTCATCCGCCGCGAGGCCGCGCCGGCCACATGGGCGGCGAACTTGCCACGGTCCTGGGTCAGAAGCTCGACGATCGCCCCGGTCTCGCCGTGCACGCGCGCCGACAGCACAAAGGCCTCGTCTTCCCATTCCATCCGGCGCGCCTCGTTAGGTGAGAAGCTGTCTTACCGCATCCTGGGTCGCGAGGGTCAACGGGCTGGGCAGATCGTCGAGCGCGAACCACCCCCAGGCCTCAAGCGCTGCGGGTTCCTGGATCACCGGCTCGCCCACGCAGCCGTCGGCGCGGTAGGTCACCGCAACCCAGTGGGAGTCTTCGGCGATCATGTCAGTGACGCACAGCACTGGACCGGCGACGACGGTGATCCCGAGCTCTTCAAGAATCTCCCGCTCGGCGCAGGCCCGCGCGCTTTCGCCCCAGTCCAGTTTGCCGCCAGGCTGGCCCCAGTGGCCGGCTTCCGGCTGACGGCGGCGCTTGACGAGCAGGAGGCGGCTTTGGGTGTCGAGGATAGCCGCGCCGCAGCCTATGCGGGGACGAAGGGGTTCGCCGGGTGATTCCGAGCTGCTCATCAGCGCCTTCTACAGCGTTTGTAGACTCGACCCCATCCGCCTATATCCAGCCCTCATGACCAACGACGACGTCCTCGACGAATTCCGCGCCGCCGGCGCCCTGCGCGAAGGCCATTTCGTGCTGTCCAGCGGCCTGCACAGCCCGGTCTTCCTGCAGAAGAACCTGGTGTTCATGCGACCGGAGCGCTGCGAGCGCCTGTGCAAGGCGCTGGCGCAGAAGATCATCGCCACGGTGGGCCAGCCCGACGTGGCCGTTTCACCGGCTGTGGGCGGGATCATCCCCGGCTACGAGACGGCCCGCTGGCTGGACGTCGCCTCGATCTATGTCGAGCGCGAGGGCGGCAGCTTCAAGTTCCGCCGCGGCTTTCACCTGGAGCCCGGGCAGAAGGTCGTGATGGTCGAGGACATCGTCACCACCGGCCTGTCGTCGCGCGAATGCATCGCCGCGATCCAGGACGCCGGGGGCGACGTGATCGCCGCAGCCTGCATCGTCGATCGCTCGGGCGGCAAGGTCGATGTCGGCGTGCCCCTGGTGTCGCTGTGCAGCCTGGAGGTGCCGGCCTATCCGGCCGACGCCCTGCCCCCCGAACTGGCCGCCATCCCGATCGAGGACCCGGGCAGCCGGCGGCTGAGGGGCTGACGACCATGCTGCGACTCGGCGTCAATATCGATCACGTGGCCACGATCCGCAACGCGCGCGGGTCCAGCTATCCAGAGCCGGTGCGGGCTGCCGAACTGGCCCTGGCGGCCGGCGCCGACGGCATCACCGCCCACCTGCGCGAGGACCGCCGCCACATCAGCGACGCCGACATCGCCCTGCTCAACAACCTCTGCCTCAAGCGTGGCAAGCCGCTGAACTTCGAGATGGCGGTCACTGACGAGATGGTCGGCATCGCCCTGGCCGCTCGCCCCCACGCCGCCTGCCTGGTGCCCGAGCGCCGCGAGGAGGTCACCACCGAGGGCGGGCTGGACGTGGTGCGGGGTCAGAACCGCATCGCCGACGCGACCGCCCGCCTGCGCACTGTCGGGGCGCGGGTGTCACTGTTCATCGAGGCCGATCCCGCCCAGATCCAGGCCTCGGCCGACGTCGGCGCCCAGGTGGTCGAACTGCACACCGGGGCCTATTGCGACGCCGCCCGCGATGGTCACGCCGACCGCGCCGCCGCCATCCTCGAACGTCTGAAGGCCGGCGCGGTCCTGGCGCAAAGTCTCGGCCTTGAGGTCCATGCCGGCCACGGCATCGACTACGCCACCGTCAAACCGATTGCCGCCATCCCGCAGATCGCCGAACTCAACATCGGCCATTTCCTGATTGGCGAGGCGATCTTCGTTGGCCTGCCCCAGGCCATCCTGCGCATGCGGACCCTGATGGACGCCGCCCGCCTGGACGCCGCGGCATGATCATCGGCATCGGCTCGGACCTGTGCGACATCAGGCGGATCGAGAAGTCCCTCGAACGGTTCGGCGACCGCTTTACCCACAAGGTCTTCACCGAGACCGAACGCAAGCGGTCCGAGCGCAAGCCCGACCGCGCCAGCAGCTACGCCAAGCGCTTCGCCGCCAAGGAAGCCTGCGCCAAGGCCCTGGGCACAGGCCTGAAGGGCGGCGTACATTTGGCCGGCATGGGGGTGATCAACCTGCAGTCCGGCAAGCCGACCCTGGCCCTGACCGGCGGCGCGGCGGACTGCCTGGCCGAACTGACGCCGCCGGGCATGACCGCCGTGGTCCACCTGTCCCTGACCGACGATCATCCGTACGCCCAGGCCTTCGTGATCATCGAGGCGATAACGCCTCCCCCTGTGGGCGAAGTGTCGGCGTAGCCGACGGCGGGAGGAGGCAGGTAGTCACGGACAAGATCGAGCGTCCTAAAACGCCCCCCACCGGTCGCTGTGCGACCACCTCCCCCACGGGGGGAGGACTTCGGCCCTGCTCTTGCAGCTTGACCGTGAAGGCGTCTGGAACGGCGCCGTTGTGGGACGGGGCTCATGACTTTCTGGGTGGATGTCGAAACCAGGACACGCCGCAAACCGCGCGCGGCGTCTCGTGACGCGATCCAGGCGCGCAAGCCGTTGATGCCCTGGCAAAAGCGGCCTTTCGCCTGGCTGCTGGTCGGGTGGAGCGCGTTCGCCCTGATCCTGCTGGCGATCTTCGCCACAATTTGAGTCCATTTTTTCAGGTCAAGCTTGGCGGGCGGGCGCGCCATACTTGCTCCCGTCGTAAAGCCCGTCTAGCTAGGCGCGTCGGGTTCGCCCGAGGCCCATTCCGTCGAGAGCCCCTTCGCGCATGACCGACACCGCCGACACCCCGACCGCCGACGAGCCGAACGGCGCGGTCAAGGAGTTCCTGGAGATCGTCAAGACGGTCGCCTATGCCTTGGGCATCGCCCTGGTGCTGCGGGTGCTGCTGTTCCAGCCGTTCACGATCCCGTCGGCCTCGATGGAGCCCAATCTCTACCAGGGCGACTACATTATCGTGTCGAAGTACAGCTATGGCTGGTCTAAGCACTCGATCCCGTTCAGCCCGCCGCTGTTCAACGGTCGGATCCTGGGCCACACCCCGCGGCGCGGCGACATCGTGGTGTTCAAACTGCCGCGCGATATCAAGATGGACTATATCAAGCGCCTGATCGGCCTGCCTGGCGACAAGGTGCAGGTGCGCGGCGGCGTGGTCTATATCAACGGCACGGCCCTGGAGCGCACGGCGCTGCCGCCGGCCATGGTCAATACGGGCTACAACATCATCAGCGCCAGCCGCTTCGAGGAGACCAATCCCGAGGGCCGCAAATACACCACCCAGGACTACGGCCCCGACGGCGAGAGCGACAATACCGGCGTCTATATCGTACCGGAAGGCTGCTACTTCTTCATGGGCGACAACCGCGACAACAGCCTGGACAGCCGCTTCAACCCCGGGATCTCGCCGTTCAAGACCGGCTCTGGCGTCTGCAAGTGGGACTACGCCAACGACCAGTATATCGGGCTGCAGCAAGGTGTGGGCTTCGTCCCGGCCGAGAACCTGGAAGGCCGCGCCCAGCTGATTCTGCTGTCGTGGAACGCCGACGCCCATCTGTTCAAGCCTTGGACCTGGTTCACCGAGGCGCGGCCTAGCCGCTTCTTCCGCGTCCTCAAATGACAGATCGGCGCGCCGTCGCCGTCGGCGACCTGGAGCGCCGGATCGGTCACACGTTCCAGGATCGCAAGCTGCTGGAACTGGCCCTGACCCACGCCAGCGTCGGGGACGGGGCCAAGAAGGCCGGCGACAAGGTTGGCGACAACGAGGTGCTGGAGTTCATCGGCGACCGCGTGCTGGGCCTGCTCGCCGCCGAGGCCCTGGCCGAGCGCTTCCCCAAGGCCAAAGAGGGCGAATTGGCTCCGCGCCTGAACGCCCTGGTCAGTCGCGAGACCTGCGCGCGGGTGGCTCGCGCCGCCGAGATGGGCCCTGCCCTGCGCCTGTCGGCCTCGTCCAGCAAGATCGGCGGCCGCGAGACCGACTCGATCCTGGCCGGCGCCGCCGAAGCGCTGATGGCGGCCCTCTATCGCGACGGCGGACTTGAGCTCGCGCGCCGGGTGTTCCTCGACCTGTGGTCCGGCGAGTTCGACTTGGCCAACCAAGGCAAGCCCCGCGACCCCAAGACCGCCCTCCAGGAATGGGCCCAGGCCCAAGGCAAGCCCCTGCCGACCTACGCCGTCAAGGACCGCAAGGGGCCTGATCATGCGCCAGTGTTTACGGTGGCGGTGACGGTGGTGGGGCTAGACCCGGTGCTGGCCGAGGGACGCTCGCGGCAGGAGGCCGAGAAGGCTGCGGCCAAGGCGCTGCTGGAGCGCGAGGGCGCGGGGATTTAGGTCCTCCCCCTGTGGGGGAGATGGTCGCGCAGCGACCGGTGGGGGGCGTTTTAAGACGCTCGATCCTGCCCATGACCACCTGCCGATCACTCCCCCCTCCGTCGGCTTCGTCGACACCTCCCCCACAGGGGGAGGCTTTTGGTCTCCGCTGTGCTACACGCACCCGCAATGACTGAAAACACCCCCCAAAACACCCGCGCCGGTTTTGCCGCCATCATCGGCGCCCCGAACGCCGGCAAGTCCACCCTGGTCAACCGCATGGTCGGCGCCAAGGTCTCGATCGTCACCCAGAAGGTCCAGACGACGCGCTTTCCCGTGCGCGGCGTGGCCATGACTGGCCAGACCCAGATCGTGCTGGTCGACACCCCCGGCATCTTCACCCCGCGCCGCCGGCTGGACCGCGCCATGGTCCGTTCCGCCTGGAGCGGCGCCGAGGACAGCGAAGTCGTCGTCCACCTGGTCGACGTCCAGGCCGAGCTGGCCTCGCGCGAGCGCCGCGCCTCGGCCGGCGAGCACCGCTCGGTGCAGGACGTCCAGACCATTATCGAGGGCTTGAAGGCCAGCAACCGCCAGGTGATCCTGGCGCTGAACAAGATCGACGGCGTCAAGCGCGAGACCCTGCTGGCCGTCGCCCACGATCTGTTCGAGACCGGCGTCTATTCCGAGGTCTTCATGATCAGCGCCGGCACGGGCGCGGGCGTCGATGACCTGATGGCCAAGCTGGCCTCGATGATGCCGGAGGGCCCGTGGCTGTATCCGGAAGACCAGACCGCCGACCTGCCCGCCCGCCTGCTGGCCGCCGAGATCACCCGCGAGAAGATCTATCTGCGCGTTCACGAGGAGCTGCCCTACGCCGCCTCGGTGGAAACCACCGCCTTCGAGGAACGCCCGGACGGCAGCGCCCGCATCGAGCAGACCATCTACGTCGAACGCGACGGCCAGCGCGCCATCGTGCTGGGCAAGGGCGGCGAGGTGATCAAGTGGATCGGCAAGAGCTCGCGCGAGGAGCTGGAAGACATCCTGGACCGCAAGATCCACCTGTTCCTGCACGTCAAGGTCAAGGAAAACTGGGCCGAGGAACGCGGGCTGTTCAACGACATGGGGTTGGATTTCGACGTTTAAAGGGTGCTGAGCTCCCTCTCGCTTCCACTCATGATGAGTGGAGTTTGGGGGGCTCTGACCGCCTACCCGCACCCCCTACCCCCGCGTCCGGTCCACCGTCTCCACCGTCGGACACGTTCGCAAGGCGGCCGAGATGTTGGTCAGGTGCTTGGCGTCGCGCACCTCGACGTCGATATCCACGTCGAAGAAGTCGCTTTGCCGGTGGTGCATGCGCAGGTTGACGATATTGCCGCCCGCCTCGCCAATGATCGTGCAGACCTGGCCCAGCACACCTGGAGCGTTGCCGATCGTGGCGTGCAGGCGGGTCAGGGACACCGTCTCGCGCTCGGCCTCGGGGGTCCAGTTAAGGTCGCGCCAGAGATCCTCGCGGTCCTCGTACTCGGCCAGTTTTGGGCAGTCGATGGTGTGGACGTCGAGCGCCGCCCCGTCCTCGCGCAGGATGCCGACGATGCGGTCGCCTGGCACCGGGCTGCAGCAGTGGGCGAAGTGCAGCGCGACGCCCAGCGTCAGGCCGCCGCCGCGCACATAGAGTCGGGCTTCCACGCCACCCTCGATCTTACGGCGCGCAGTGGCCTCGGCGACGTCGGAGCCTTTCATGCCAGGGAAGGCGGTCTCCAGCACCTGGCTGGGCGACACCCGGCCACGGCCGACCGCGTCGAACAGGGCCTCCTCGGTGTCCAGCGCGTAACGCTCGAGGATCGGCCGCAGCGACACGTCCTTCAGCTTCTTGCCGGTCCGTTCAAACACCTGGTCCACCGAGGCCCGGCCCAGGCGCAAGAACTCTTCCTTCTCGGTTTGGCGGATATGGCGGCGGATAGCCGAGCGCGCGCGGCCGGTGACGGTGAGCGACCGCCAGTCCGGCGGGACCACGGGCTTAGAGCCGCGAATGACCTCAACCACATCGCCGTTGTTCAGGCCGGTGCGCAGAGGCTTGAGCTCGCCGTTGATCTTCACGCCGATACAGGTGTCGCCGACGCTGGTGTGGACGGCATAGGCGAAGTCCAGCGGCATGGCGCCCCTGGGCAGGCTGACCAGCTTGCCCTTGGGCGTGAAGACGAACACTTGGTCGAGGAACATCTCCAGCTTGGCGTGCTCGACCAGCTCCTCGGCGTCGCCGCCATGTTCCAGCACCTGGACAAGCTGGCGCAGGTTGGCCAGGGGATCGCGGCTACCGGCTGCCTCCATGCCTTCCAAGTCCAGGCCGTAGGACGCGTCCTTGTAGCGGAAGTGGGCCGCCACGCCCTCTTCGTTGACCCGGTCCATGGCCTCGGTGCGGATCTGCATCTCGATGCGCATGCCGCGCGGCCCCACCACGGTGGTGTGCAGCGAGCGGTAGTTGTTGCGCTTGGGCGTCGAGATGAAGTCCTTGAAGCGATCAGGCACGCTGGACCAGGCGCGGTGCACCACGCCCAGAGCGCGGTAGCAGTCTTCCTCGGAGTCGACGATGACCCGGAAGGCATAGATGTCGGACATCTGCGAGAAGCCGATCGATTTCCGCTGCAGCTTGCGCCAGATCGAATAGGGCGACTTCTCTCGACCGAACACCCGAGCGGGAATGCCGTCGCCGTCCAGCCGCGCGGCAATCTCCTGGCTGACCAGCTCCACAGCCCCGCCCTGCTGGGCCCGCAGGGTATCGAGCCGGCGGATGATCGCCGTGCGCGCCACGGGATTGGTGTGCTCGAAGCTGAGTTCCTCCAGCTCGGTGCAGATCCGGTGACAACCGATGTTGCGGGCCAGGGGCGCATAGATATCGCGCGTCTCACGGGCTATGCGCTCGCGCTTGGCCTGATTCTTGATGAAGTGCAGCGTCCGCATGTTGTGCAGACGGTCGGCCAGCTTGACCAGCAGGACGCGAACGTCCTTGGAGATGGCCAGGATGAACTTGCGCAGGTTCTCGGCCTGGCGCGAATGCTCGGCCTGCAGCTCCAGCTTGGACAGCTTGGTGACGCCGTCGACCAGCTCGGCGATCTCCTCGCCAAACAGCCTGGAGATCTCTTCCTTGGTGACCGGGGTGTCCTCGATCACGTCGTGCAGCAGGGCTGTGACGATGGTCGCGGTATCGAGCCGGTATTCAGTGAGAATGCCAGCCACCTCGATCGGGTGGGCGTAGTAGGGGTCGCCGCTAGCCCTCGTCTGCGAACCGTGCATGCGCATGGCGTAGACATAGGCGCGGTTCAGCAAGGCCTCGTCGGCGGTCGGGTCGTAGGCGTGGACGCGCTCGATCAGTTCATACTGGCGGAGGATTTTCTGGCGAGGCTTGGGAGCGGGCGTCGGCGCCGGGACGGGCTCGGCGGCGTCCACAAACGAAGACGCGCCCGCCTCCGTCCCAGGAGAGGGAGCGGCTTCGGGCGCGCGTTCGGAAGGAGCGGCGGCGGGCGCCGCTTCGAGGATAAGAGGGTCTGCGCCGTCGGGGCTCAGTACCGCTCCTCCTGACCGCCATCGCGGTCGCTCTGCAGGGCGCGAACGAGCTCGAGCTCGCTCATCTGCATGTGGGTGGGATCAGCCAGGAGGGCGAGGGTTTCGGCCTCTTCCTCGGCTTCGGTGTGCTCATCGACGCGTTGCAGTGTGCTGATCAGCTGTTCTTTGAGGCCTTCGTGATCGACCACGTCATCGGCGATCTCGCGCAGGGCGACGACAGGGTTCTTGTCGTTGTCGCGTTCGACCAGCAGCGAGGCGCCGGCCGATATGCCGCGCGCCCGATGGGCGGACAGCAGGACCAGGGCAAAGCGGTTGGGAACCTTCTCGACGCAATCTTCGACGGTGACGCGGGCCATGAATTCCTCGGGCTGAGAGCCGTAGTGATCACGAAATAGGGTGTCCAGCAGCGTTGTACAACGCCGCCTGGGTAGAGTCCCAGCTTTCGCGAGGGGGCGCTTATGCCGCGTTCGCGGGGAGAAGTCCAGCGCGCGGCGATCGAGAAACCGGTCTCTAGCACTTGGTCTGCGGATAAACGGTCTCGCCGCGCTTGAGCATGCCATGAAGGTTTCGATCTTCTTGCGACGGGCTCCATCTTCATGGAGTGGGTGCGGAAGCTCGGGCGAAACGGGTTGGGCGGACTCTTGAGCCGGCGGCAGCGCGCCGGAAACTAAGTTTTGGCAATGTCAGGCGCGGCGTCGCTTCCGACGGTCGCCGCCGCCGCCAGGTCCGCCGCCGTCCGACCGCTGACCGGATGACGCCACTCCGGCGAGATTTCCGCCAGCGGCCCCATCACGAACAGGCGCTCGTGGGCGCGCGGATGGGGCAGGACGAGGCCGACCTCGGTCACCGTTCGACCCTGGGCGATCAGGTCGAGGTCCAGGGTGCGCGGCGCGTTGGCGTCTATCCGGACGCGGCCGAAATGAGTCTCGATCCGGTGTAGCCGCGCCAGGATTTCGCTCGCAGGTAGCGGCGTCTCGACCAAGACGACGCCGTTGCGATAGGCTGGCGCCGTAGGGTCAGGCCACGCCGCCGACGCCCACCAGGAGGAGCGGCCCACGACCTTCAGATCCCCGGCCTCGATGGCCCCTATCGCGGCGTCCAGCAAGGCTTCCCGACTCGGATAGGAACCGGGCAGGCTGCAGCCCAACGCCACCACCGCCACCTCATCCAGCCATTTTTGATCAAACTGATTTTTCAAGGATTTCCGACTCAGTGACCTTTTACCCGACCGAGCGCCTGGCGCTGTTCATCGACGGGGCCAACTTCTTCTCCGCCGCCAAGGCCCTCAGCCTCGACATCGACTACCGCAAGCTGTTGGACGAGTTCCGCAAGCGCGGCATCCTGGTGCGGGCCTATTATTACACCGCCATCGCCGAGAACGAGGAATATTCCCCGATCCGGCCGTTGGTCGACTGGCTCGACTACAACGGCTTTACCCTGGTGACCAAGCCGGCCCGCGAATATACCGACAGTACGGGCCGCAAGCGCTGGCGCGGCGACATGGACGTCGAGATCGCCGTCGACATGCTGGAAATGGCCGCCACGGTCGATCACCTGGTGCTGTTTTCGGGCGACGGTGACTTCCGCGCCGTGGTCGAGGCCGTGCAGCGCAGGGGCCGCCGCGTCACCGTGGTCTCGACGATGAAGAGCCAGCCGCCGATGACCAGCGACGACCTGCGCCGCCAGGCCGACAACTTCGTGGACCTGGCCGACCTGGGGAACATCATCGGCCGGCCACAACGCGGCAATCCCCTGCCCCGCTTCGTCACAGAGCCGGCTCGCGGCGGGGCCCCAAGCCAAGACGACCGAGCCCTCGACGATGAGGACTGACCCGCCAATGGGGCAGCGCTCCAACATCGTCGGCGAGGTCGTGCCCTCGCCTGCAGAGCCGCCACGCGACTGCCCGCTGTGTCCGCGCCTTGTGGCCTATCGCCGCGAGAACCAGGCGCTCTATCCCGACTGGTTCAACGGGCCAGCCCCGTCGTTCGGCGACCATGAGGCTCAGCTGCTCGTCGTGGGCCTGGCCCCCGGTCGCAAGGGGGCCAACCGCACGGGTCGCCCGTTCACCGGCGATTTCGCCGGGGCCCTGCTCTACGAGACCATGATCAAGTACGGCTTCGCCACCGGCAAGTTCGAGGCGCGGCCTGACGACTCGCTGCGGCTGATCGGCAGCGCGGTGACCAACGCCGTCCGCTGCGCCCCGCCGGGCAACAAGCCCGAGACGTCGGAGGAGAACAACTGCCGGCCGTTCCTGGCGGCGCGGCTGGAGAAGTTTCCCCAACTGAAGGCCATCGTCACCCTGGGCGACGTCTCGCGGCGCAATCTGCTGAAGGCGCTTGGGCTGAAGGCGTCGGCGGGCATCCCGGGCCACGGCTCGGAGTTCCAGGCCGGACCCTACCGGGTGTTCAACAGCTACCACTGCTCGCGGCTGAACACGAACACCGGGCGGCTGACGACGCCGATGTTCGAAGAGTTGTTCAGGCGGGTGAAGGCGTATCTGGACGCCAATCCGTAGCGTCGCGCCAGCGGATGAGGACAGGCGCATGCGCCTGTCCTCAATCACAGCCTAGGATCGCACCCTGGGCAGCGCATCAAGCCACCGCGCATAGGCTTCTTCCCGCGCATTGACGCTCAGCGCCGGCTGCAGCAGCTCCGCCTCCGGCCGCGCCTTCACCGCCTCCTCTACAGAGCTGTAGACCCCCGAGCCGACCCCGGCGAACAAAGCCGCGCCCAGAGCCGTGGTCTCCTGGTAATTGGCCCGGTGCACGGGAATGCCGGTCAGGTCAGCCAGGCGCTGGCTGAACCAGGCGCTGCGCGCCATGCCGCCGTCGATGCGCAGCTCGGCGCCGTCGAAGGCCGAGGGGGCGTCGGCCCGCATGGCCTCGATCAGGTCGCGGCCCTGGAAGACGCAGGAATCGTAGGTCGCGGCGGCGATCTCGGCGAGGCCCGCGTCGCGGGTCAGGCCGAAGATCGCGCCCCGCGCCTCGGCGTCCCACCAGGGCGCGCCCAGGCCCGTGAAGGCCGGCACCACGACCACTGCATGATCCTGACGGGCGGTGCGCGCCAGGGCCTCAGCCCCGCGCGGGCCGTTGCGAATCCCTAGCCCTTCGTTCAGCCACTGGATCGCCGCCCCGGCCACGAAGATCGAGCCCTCCAGGGCGTAGGTCGTGCGTCCGCCTACCCGCGCGGCCACCGTGGTCAGCAGACGCGAGCCGGAGCACGGGCGCTCCTCGCCCGTATTGACCAGCATGAAGCCGCCAGTGCCGTAGGTGACCTTCATTTCGCCGGGCCGGATGCAGCCCTGGCCCATCAGCGCCGCCTGCTGGTCGCCGGCCACGCCGCGGATGGGGATGGCTCGGCCCAGGATATCGGGCGTTACTTCGCCAAAGTCGGCCGCGCAGTCGAGCACCGTCGGCAGCATGGCGCGCGGCACCTCGAACAGGGCCAGCATCGCGTCCGACCACGCCTGTTTTTCGATGTCGAACAGCAGGGTGCGCGAGGCGTTGGTGGCGTCGGTGACGTGGGACGCCTTGCCCGTCAGCCGCCAGACGACCCAGCAATCGATCGTGCCGCACAGCAGCTCGCCCGCCTCGGCCCGCCGCCGCGCGCCAGCCACGTTGTCGAGGATCCAGGCGATCTTGGTTCCCGAGAAATAGGGATCGAGCAGCAGGCCCGTTGTCGCGGTCACCGCTGGTTCGTGGCCGGCTTCCAGCAGGCGGTCGCAGACGGCGGACGTACGCCGGTCCTGCCAGACGATGGCCGGATGGATCGGCCGGCCCGTGGCCTTGTCCCAGACCACCACCGTCTCGCGCTGGTTGGTGATGCCCAGGGCGGCGATATCGACGCTGTCACGGTCGCATTTTTCGACGGTGTCGCGCAGCACGCCCACGCAGGCGGCGTAGATCTCGTCGGCGTCGTGCTCGACCCAGCCATCGCGCGGATAGGACTGCCGCAGCGGCCGGCTGGCGTCGCAGACCGGCTTGCCGTCGGTGGTGAACAGGATGGCCCGGGTGCTGGTCGTGCCCTGATCGAGCGCGAGGATCAGAGGTTGGCCCATGCGTACTGGTCTCCCTTGGATTACCATTCCTGCGGCATCGCGCCGCTATTCTTGTCGTTCCGTGGCTTCGCCTGTTTAAGCATGTTTTCATTCGCAGCCGCCAAGGTCGTCTTGGTCAAGCTTTGAAATCGAGGATGCTGGTTGGTCCAGTCCGCCCAGACCGCACAACTCCTGTCCCTGGCCCGCAGCCGCGAGCCGGCTGATCGCGAACGCCTGCTCGCCGGCATCATCGACCTGTGCGACTCCAGTCAGGCCCAGGGAAGGCCGGCCGCGCCTGACGTCCAGGTCCTGCTTGACTCCATCTTCATGACATTGGTGGTCGAGGCAGAGCGCGACATCCGCCAGCGCCTGGCCGAACGCCTGGCAGACGCCACCTGGGCGCCCTCCGCCCTGATCAACATCTTGGCCCTGGACGAGATCGAGATCGCTCGTCCGATCATCGCTCGCAGCCCGATTCTGCAGGACCGCGACCTGATCCGCCTTTTGGTCCAGGCCACCCTGGAACACCAGCTCGAGATCGCCCGACGGCCGGCCCTGTCGCCCGCCGTGGTCGAAGCGATCCTGGCCCGCGACGAATCGGCCGTGCTGACGGCGCTCGCCAACAACACTAACGCCCAGATCTCGCCCGACGGCGTCCGCCGCCTCGTCGAACGGGCGCGCGAGGTTGTCGCCCTGCGCTCGCCCCTGGCGCGCCACCCCGGCCTGTCCAGCGATCTGGCCGAACAGTTGTATCTTTGGGTCGGCCGCGCCCTGCGCGAGGCCTTGACCACCCGATTCCAGCTTGATCCCGACAAGATGGCCCAGGCCGTCGAAACCGCGTTGCGCGCCGCCCACGCCGGGGACCAGATCGAAGACGCGCCCAGCCTGGAACAGGCCGAGGATCGCGAGGCGATGGAGGCCGCCCTCATCGAAAAGCTCGACGCCGCTGGTCAGCTGCGCCCGGGCTATCTGCTGCGGGTACTGCGCGAGCGGCGCCTGCCGCTATTCCTATTCGCCCTGGCTCGTCTGGGTCAGTTCGACATTCGCCAAGTGCGGCGCGCTGTTGACAGCGACCGTCCCGAACTGCTGGCCCTGGCCTGCTCAGCCGTCGGCATCGATCGCAGCGTCTTCCCGACCATCCTCGATCACGTGCGCCAACTGAATGGCGGTCGGCCCGGCGGCGGGGCGGAAGCCGCCCGCAAGGCCAGCGGCGCCTTTGGCCCCTTCGCGCCCGACATCGCGGCCATGGCGTTCCGGCAGGCCGTCAGCGCGGCCTGAGTTCGGCATCAAACCCAGGTTTGACAACGCCTCGGCGATCTAGCCACTTGGCGCGATGTTCCAGCCCCTGCCCTTCGTGACTCGCCTGACCTTCAAGGGCAGTGATCGCCCCGAGGCCCAGGAAGCCATCGAGCGGCTGCGCGCCCGGTATGGCGACGTCGGGGACGACAGCGCCCAGGTGATCGTCGCCTTGGGCGGCGACGGCTTCATGCTGGAGACCCTGCACGACACCATGAAGGGCCAGACCCCGATCTACGGCATGAACCGCGGCTCGGTCGGCTTCCTGATGAACGAATACAGCGAGGACGCCTTGCTGGAACGGATCAACGCGGCCGAGCGGGCCGTGATCCATCCGCTGGCCATGGTCGCCATCGACTCCAATCGCAAACAGCACCGGGCCTTGGCCATCAACGAGGTGTCGCTGCTGCGCCAGACCCGCCAGACCGCCAAGCTGCGCATCAGCATCGACGGCAAGGTGCGGATGGGCGAGTTGGTCTGCGACGGCGTGCTGCTGGCCACACCCGCGGGCTCGACGGCCTACAACCTTTCCGCCCACGGTCCGATCATCCCGATCGGCGCCCAGGTGCTGGCCCTGACCCCGATCAGCGCCTTCCGCCCCCGCCGCTGGCGTGGCGCGCTTTTGCCGCAGACGGCGCGGGTGACGTTCGAAGTGCTGGAATGCGATAAGCGGCCGGTAAGCGCCGTGGCCGACAATTTTGAGGTTCGCGACGTGGTCGAGGTCCATATCACCGAGGACAGCAGCGCCAGCCTTTCCATGCTCTTCGACGCCGGTCGAAGCCTCGAGGAAAGGGTCCTGACGGAGCAGTTCTCGGCCTAGTCCGGAGAGAACCGTTGGTCAGGGCGATTTGCGAGACTGGCTCGAATTGGCCAGGGCGAAATGGGCGTCTCATCTAATGTTAACGCCTGCGATGGTAGCTTTGCCATCTACGCGATTGGGGAGGCGCCCGTGACGAACAAGCCCGCCGCAGAAGTAATTCAAGTGCCAAACATGCTTAAGCTGAAGGTGGGTGGACGCGGTGGTATCGACCTGGCGGCGATCGCCAAGGCCGAGGCGGCGCTGAAGAGCCTGTCAGGCAACTTTGCCCAATGGCTGAACGACGAGATCGTCAAGCTGGAGGCCGCGCGCCAGGATGTGCGCGCCAAGGGCCTGACCGCCGAGACCGTCGAGACCCTCTATCTTCGCGCCCATGACCTAAAGGGCCTGGGAGCCACCTACGACTTCCCGCTGATCACGCGATTGGCCGCTTCGCTGTGCAAATTGATCGACGAACCCGCCACCCGCCTTACGGCGCCGTTATTTTTGGTGGACGGCCACATCGACGCAATCAAGGCCTGCGTCCGCGGCGACATCAAGGTCGACACCCACCCGGTGGGCAAGGTCTTGGCTACGGAACTGGAAGGCCGCGTGGCCGAATACCTGGCGATCTAAAGCCATCCAGGCGCACGACCTGAAAGCCTCGGCCCATAGCCGGGGCTTTTTTCTTTTCGGGCTCGGCTCTCGATGTTCTGCGCGCCCTCGCGCCAAAGGGCGTCATGTCGAAGGTGATCGCAGGGCCGCGAAGAGTTTTCAAAGGCTCGAATGCGATGCCATGGTCAAGGTTCTCTAGAGGTCAAACAGGCCCCTCAGGTACGGATTGAGCATCCGCATCTCGGGGTCCAGCGCGGCGCGCAGCTTCAGGAAATCCTTCCAGCGGGGATACAGTCCGGCCAATTGATCGCCCGACACGCTGTGCAACTTTCCCCAATGCGGCCGTCCACCGTAGCGACGGAAGATCGGCTCGATCAGGGTGTAGAGGAAGGCGAATTCGTCCTTGTAGTAGGCGTGGACTGCGATTGAGCCTCGGGCCTCGCCCTGAAAGGGCGACAGCCAGGCGTCATCGGGGGCGATCCGCCGCGCCTCGATCGGGAAGAAGACGTCGGGCCGATGTTTCTCGATCGTCGCCACCACCTCGGCCAGAGCCTTGAGTTGAACCTCGGCCGGCAGGTGGAACTCCATCTCGTTGAAGCGCACGGGGCGATCGGTCGACAGCAGCTTCCAACCCTCGTCGATCGCCGCCTCCGGCTTGACGCCCGCCAGCAGCGCGCGGGCGGCGGCTTTGCGCAACGGGGTGGAGAAGCCAAGCAGATTACGCAGGCCCTTCAGGGCGTCAAGAAAGGCGGTATCCTGGTCGGGTCCGCGCGCCAGGGCGGGCTTGTCCGTCTCGTCATGGCTGATATTGGCGGCCAACCCCGTGAAGGGTACGGCGTAGAACTCGAAGTTGCGGTGCGTGGCCCAGCGTTCCTCGGCCTTGGCCAGGGCCTCCTCCAACGGCTCCAGCCAGACATGGCGCTCGATGCGGCGGTTGGCGATAGTCCGGATGCGCGCCTGGGTGATCACGCCCAGGCAGCCGAGCGAGACCTTGGCGGCTTGGAAGACCTCGGGGCGATGGGTCGCGTCGCAATCGATCACCTTGCCGTTCGGCGTGATGAGCCGCAGTGCCGTGACGTCGCCGTGCAGGGCCTTCAGGCGCATCCCCGTGCCATGGGTGCCGGTGGCCAGGGCGCCGGCCAGGGACTGCTTGTTGATGTCGGGCAGGTTGGCCATCGCCCGACCGTTCTTGGCCAAAGCCGAGCCCAGGGCGCCCAGGCGCGTGCCGGCCGCGACGATCGCCTCGTCGCCCTCCCAGGCCAGGATCCCCGACAGGGCGTCCAGCGACAGCAGTGTCCCGTCCGTCGGGGCCAGGGCGCTAAAGGAGTGACCCGCCCCCACCGGCCGGATTGGCGCCGTGGCGGTCTTCAGGGCCGCAGCGACCTCGGCCTCGCTCTGGGGCGCGACGCGGTCCGACGGATAGGCGTGCTGCACGCCTGACCAATTGCGCCAGAGCAGGCGGCCTTGGGCGTCAGTGGTGGCCGGAGCGGCCGGCTCAGGTTTTTCGTGGGTGGCGACCGCGTGGCCGCCGCCGACCACCGCCGCGCCCAGGCCAAAACCCCCGGCCAGCAGCGCCCCCCGTCTTGATACCTTCATGTCGCCCGCCCCCTAAAGCATTTCCCGACCTGACTGCGTCAGGCCGTGAGCTCTAATCTTCTGTTTTGACGCATTTTTCTTCACGCGAAGCGGAACCACTTCGCTCGAAAAAATGCTCTAGCGCGCGGAGTCTTCGCGCCCCGCCATGAAGCGTATGAGAGCGTTGAAATCATTCGCGTTGCAAGCCGCGCATTGTCCTCCGGCCGGCATCGCCTGGAAACCCTGGACGGCATGATCCAGCAGCACGGCCTGTCCCTGCTTCCACCGCGGATCCCAGGCCTTGCGATCATGAACCAGCGGCGCGCCCGTACCCGGCACGGCGTGGCAGGTCTTGCAGGACTGCTCGTAGAGACCCGCCAAGCGCGGATCAGTCGGCCTCAGGCGTAACGTCTGTTCGGCGGTGGGCGCTTGCGGGGTCGGCCCGGAACAGGCGGCTAGGTTCGCAGCCAGGACCAGAACGACCGCGAGCCGCACTATTCCGCGATCCCATTGATCCGCTTGGCCGCGCTGACGGTGTTGGCCAGCAGCATGGCGATGGTCATCGGTCCCACCCCGCCCGGCACCGGGGTGATGGCGCCGGCCACGTCCTTGGCTTCCTCGAAGGCCACGTCGCCCACCAGCCGGGTTTTGCCGGCGGCTGCGGCGACAGGGTCGCGCGACGGGAAGCGGCTGATCCCGACATCGATCACCGTGGCCCCGGGCTTGATCCAGTCACCTCGGACCATCTCGGCCCGGCCCACGGCTGCGACCAGAATGTCGGCCTCGCGGCAGATGGTCGGCAGATCCAGAGAGCGCGAGTGGGCGATGGTCACCGTGCAGTCGGCCGCTAGCAGCAGTTGAGCCATCGGCTTGCCCATCAGGTTGGAGCGGCCGATCACCACCGCCCGCTTGCCAGTCAAGTCGCCTAGCACGTCCTTGAGCAGCGCCATGCAGCCGGCCGGGGTGCAGGAGGTCAAGGCTGGCAGGCCACTCGCCAGGCGCCCAGCATTGGTGACGGTTAGGCCGTCGACGTCCTTGTCGGGAGAGATCGCCGCGACGATCGTGGCCTGGCTCAGATGGTCCGGCACCGGGAACTGCACCAGAACGCCGTGGATCGCCGGGTCGTCATTCAGGCGCTCGACCAGCGACAGTAGCTCGCTCTGACTGGTGTCGGCCGGCAGGCGGTGGGTTTCGGAATGCATGCCAGCGGCCAGGGTCTGTTCGCCCTTGCTGCGCACATAGACCTGGCTGGCGGGATCCTCGCCGACCAGCACCACGGCCAAGCCAGGGGTCAATCCGTGCTCGGCCTTCAGCACGGCGACCTCGGCCGCGATCGTCTCGCGCAGCTTCGCCGCGAAGGCCTTGCCGTCGATGATTTTGGCTTGCGACATCGCTGTCTCCCGTTTGGCCGTCCCTAGCCTCTCGTCCGACCTGGCGCAATATGCGCGAACCGTCGCAGGAAGTCGCTTGCCCGTCCGCCAATCATGCTAGAGCCCAGCCATGGAGTCCGCGTCCGCTTCGCAGCGCGCCGACGTCGTCCTGGTGGGCGGCGGCTTGGCCAACAGCCTGATCGCCCTGCGGCTGAAAAGCCTGCGGCCCAGGCTACGCGTAGTGATGCTGGAGCAAGGCCAGACGATCGGCGGCGAGCACACCTGGTGCCACTTCGCCACAGACGTCGACGCCGCGATCGCCGGTTGGCTGCGGCCGCTGATCGTCCATCGCTGGTCGGGCTATGAGGTGCGGTTTCCTGGCCATCGGCGTGACCTGACGACCCCCTACCTGGCCATCACCTCGCAGCGTCTGCACAAGGTGGTCACCGCCGCGATGGACGGCGACGCCTGGCTGGGCGCGACGGTGACCGACGTCAACGCCCATCAGGTGACCCTGGCCGACGGCCGGAGGATCGCCGCCACTGCGGTGATCGACGGCAGAGGCCCGCGCAAGAGCCGCAGTTTAGCCCTGGGCTTCCAGAAGTTCGTCGGACAAGGGGTGCTGCTCACCAAGCCCCACGGACTGACCCGGCCCATCATCATGGACGCCACCGTTTCGCAGGAGGACGGCTACCGCTTCGTCTATGTCCTGCCGCTGGACGAAACGCGCCTGCTGATCGAGGACACCCGCTACAGCGACGGCCCGGCTCTGGATCGCGCCTCCCTGCGCCGCGCCATCGGGACCTACGCCAAGAGCCAGGGCTGGACAATCGCCAAGGTCGAGCGCGAGGAGGACGGCGTCCTCCCGATCGCCCTGGGGGGAAATATCGACGCCTATTGGAAGGAAGCCCGCTCGCAGGTGGCGGAGGTGGGCCTGCGCGCAGCCCTCTTCCAGCCGACCACCGGCTACTCCCTGCCCGACGCCGCGCGCATGGCCGACGCCATCGCCGGCTTGCCGCGCATCACCAGCGCGACGGTGCGCGATTGCGTCGAGACCCAGTCCAAAACGACCTGGCGGCGGCGACGCTTCCTGCGGCTTCTGAACCGCATGTTGTTCAGGGCCTGCGCGCCCGAGGAACGCTACAAGGTGCTGGAGCGGTTCTATCGCCTGGCGCCGGGCCTAATCCAACGCTTCTATGCCGCCCGCCTGACCCGCTGGGACAAGGCGCGGATCCTGATCGGCAAGCCGCCCGTGCCGATCTCGGCGGCTATTAAGTGCATCGGCGAGAATTCCGTATTCGGAGGACAAGACGCATGACCACCACCGTGACCAGACCCCCCAGCAAGCCTAAAGCCGCCGTGATCGGCGCCGGGTTCGGCGGCCTGGCCCTGGCCATCCGCCTGCAGTCGTCGGGCTTCGACGTCACCGTCTTCGAGGGCCGCGAAAAGCCGGGCGGCCGCGCCTATGTCTGGCACGATGAGGGCTTCACCTTCGACGCCGGCCCGACGGTGATCACCGATCCCGACTGTCTGAAAGCGCTGTTCGAACTCAGTGGGCGCCGGATCGAGGACTATGTCGAGCTGCTGCCGGTCGATCCGTTCTATCGGCTGGTCTGGGAGGACGGCGACGTCTTTGACTATGTCAACGACCAGGCGCAACTCGACGCTCAGATCGCCGCCCGCAATCCGGCCGACGTCGAGGGCTACCGCCGGTTCCACGCCTATTCCGAGGCGCTCTACCAGAAGGGCTATCTTGATCTCGGCGCCGTGCCGTTCCTCGACTTCTCCAGCATGATCGCCAACGCCCCCGCCCTGATGAAGCTGCAAGCCTGGCGCAGTGTCTATGACAAGGTCGCGTCCTTCGTGAAGGACGAGCACATCCGCCAGGCGCTGTCGTTCCACAGCCTTCTGGTCGGCGGCAGCCCGTTCGCCACGTCGTCGATCTATGCCCTGATCCACGCCCTGGAGCGGCGCGGCGGCGTGTGGTTCCCGCGCGGCGGCACCCACGCCCTGATCCGGGCGCTGGTCAAGCTGCTGCAGGACCTAGGCGGCACGCTTCACCTAGCCGCGCCGATCCAGAAGATCACCACCAAGGCCGGCCGCGTCACCGGCGTGATCCGCGCCGATGGCCAGTTCGAGGCCTTCGACACCGTAGCCTCCAACGCCGACGTCATGCACACCTATCGCCACCTGCTGGCCGACGATCCGCGCGGCAAGAAAGTTGGCAAGGCGCTGGAAGCCAAGCGCTGGAGCCCGTCGCTGTTCGTGGTCTATTTCGGGCTGAAGACCGCACATCCCGAGATTCGTCATCACACCATCTGCTTCGGCAATCGCTATCGCGAGCTGATCGGCGAGATCTACGGCAAGGACGGCCTGGCCGACGACTTCTCGCTGTACCTGCACCACCCCACTGCCAGCGACCCCGGCATGGCCCCGGAGGGCTGCTCCAGCTTCTACGCCCTGTCGCCGGTGCCTAACCTGAAGACCGCCAACATCGACTGGTCGGTCGAGGGGCCGAAATACCGCGACAAGATCCTGGCCTATCTGGAGAAGCACTACATTCCTGGCCTGACCGCCGACATGGTCACCTGTCGCTTCATC
Source organism: Caulobacter sp. DWR3-1-2 (assembly GCF_049896225.1). Taxonomy (NCBI): domain Bacteria; kingdom Pseudomonadati; phylum Pseudomonadota; class Alphaproteobacteria; order Caulobacterales; family Caulobacteraceae; genus Caulobacter; species Caulobacter sp. DWR3-1-2. Next base: position 193,886 of record NZ_JAFCTW010000003.1, read on the forward strand.
ACCCCTGACGACTTCGTCACCGACCTCAACGCCTGGAAGGGCGCGGCCTTCTCGCTTGAGCCGCTGCTGACTCAGAGCGCCTTCTTCCGCACCCACAACCGCGACGACGTGATCCCCAACCTCTATTTCGTCGGGGCCGGCACTCATCCAGGCGCGGGCATCCCAGGTGTGGTCGGCTCGGCCAAGGCGACGGCGGGCCTGATGATCGACGACTACCTCGTCGCGGGCGAGACCGCCGACGCATGAGCGCACTGGAAGCCCAGAGCCGCGAGGCGATCCAGAAGGGCAGCAAGAGCTTCGCCGCGGCCGCCGCGCTGTTCGATGCGGAAACCCGGGCCGACGCCGAGATGCTCTACGCCTGGTGCCGCCACTGCGACGACGTGATCGACGGCCAGACCCTGGGCCACGGCATGAGCCCGGTGGCCGACGGCCCGGCGCGGCTGGAAGCCCTCTACGCCCAGACTCGCGCGGCCATGGCCGGTGAAACGCCCACCGACCCGGTGTTCGCCGCCTTCCAGACCGTGGCCCTACGGCGCGGCATCCCCGAGCGCTACGCCCTGGACATGGTCGACGGCTTCGCCATGGACGTAGCCGGGCGGCGCTACGCGACGCTCGACGAACTGCTGGACTATTGCTGGGGCGTGGCCGGCGTCGTGGGCACGATGATGGCCCTGGTGATGGGCGTCAAACCCGACGACCTGCCCACCCTCCGCCGCGCTCAGGATCTGGGCCTGGGTTTTCAGCTGACCAACATCGCCCGCGACATCGTCGAGGATGCGCGCAACGACCGGGTCTATGTTCCTGGCGACTGGCTGGCCGCGCTGGGCGTGCCGGAAACCGCAGTCGCCGACCGGGCTCATCGCGCGGCCGTGGCGGTGCTGGCGCAACGCCTGGTCGAGGCTGCGGAGCCCTACTACGCTTCCGCTCGCTGGGGCCTGCGCGACCTGCCCGTCCGCTCGGCCTGGGCGATCGCCGCAGCGCGCGGGGTCTATCGGCAGATCGGGCTGGACGTCGTCAAGGCCGGCGACAAGGCCTGGGACGAGCGCGTGGTGGTCAGTGGGCGGATGAAGGCTTGGCGGGCGCTGGAAGGGGGCGCGATGGCGCTAAGGTCGGCGACGCTGGATCGCTGGGGCAAGGCGCCGGCACGGCCGGAGATGTGGTCGAAGATCTAAAGTCCTCCCCTGTGGGGGAGGCGATCGCGGAGCGATCGGTGGGGGGAGTTTTAGGGTCGCCGGTCCGGTCTGTGGACACGCCCAATCACTCCCCCCTCCGTCGGCTTCGCCGACACCTCCCCCAAAGGGGGAGGAATTTAAACCCCTACACCCCTATCCCGCAGCCGCGCCTTCAGCTCCCTGACCGGTCGCGCCAGCAGGAAGCCAAACGAGACCGCCCCGTCCTTGGTGTGAACAGCGTGGTGGATCCGGTGCGCCTGGATCAACTGCTTCCAATATCGCGACTTGCCGAGCGGCACCTTGAACCGCTGGTGGACCATGCCGTCGTGAAACACGAAATAGATCACCCCATAGGCGGTGATCCCCAGGCCGATCGGCAGCAGCCACGGTACGCCGTGCACGCCGAAATAGATCCCCACGATGGCCGGGGCCGCGAAGACCACCGCGAATAGGTCGTTGAGCTCGAAGGCGCCGGTGCGTGGCTCGTGGTGGGATCTGTGCCAGGCCCAGCCGACGCCGTGCATCACGTAGCGATGGGTGACCCAGGCGAAGCCTTCCATGAAAGCCAGCGCGCCAAGGAAAAGCGCCAGATAGAGACCTAGAATTTCCATCGTCGTCCAGATTACCGCCGCAACCGGCTTGCCATCACCTGGGACAGGCCCAGGCCGGCCAAACCGGCCGCGACGAGCACGCCCCAGGCCTTATACACCGCCTCGATCCCGGCGTCCCGCCAGAGGATGGCCTGATAGGCCTCGATGACCCAGGCGTGCGGCGTGAACCACCCCACCTGCTGCAACCAGGCCGGCATCAGGAAGCGTGGCACCATGCTGCCGCCGATCGCCGCGAGCACCAGTATCACGAAGGTCGAAAGCATCTGCGCCTGGTCGCGCGTGCGGCACAGCGAGACGAGACCCAGGGCCACCCCTGCCGCGCAGGCCGAGGCCGCCAGGGTCGTGGGCAACCAGAGCATGGCGTGCTGGACCACCGCCACGCCATAGACGAGCTGAGCTGTGGCGAAGATCGTCAGCGCTTGCACTAGGCCTTGAGCGACGAGGAACAGGAACTTGCCGGTCACCACCGGCCCCATGCCCGCCACCCCGGCCAGCAGCCGGTCGGCGACACCGGTGCGCCGCTCTTCCATCAAGCCCAGCGCGCCCTGCATGGCCGAAAACAGGGCGAACAGGATCATCACCGCCCCGGCGTAGTAGGCGATCACCCCGCCGCCGGTCTTGACGTCCTTGACGTCCTCGCGGTCGAAATAGCCGACGTCTTCGGGCTTGGGCGTGTCGCGCAGCAGGATCGCGGCGGTGTCGGCGTTCTCGGCCTGATCATCGCTGAGCCCGCCGAGGGCCGGAGTCAGCTGCACCACGGTGCGGCGCAAGGCGACATCCGGCAGGGCGTCGGACAGGGTCTGCTGCACGCGGGCCTGGGTCAGCGGGGCGGCGACGGCGCGGCTCGGATCGGCGATGATCACGAAGGGCTTGCCGATGGATGCCGGGTCGGCGCGTATCACGAGGCCGGCGTCGGCCTGGCCCGATTTGACCCGTCGGCGGACTTCGTTGTCGGTCGCCGGCGACACCAACTCGGCGCGAATGTCAGCCGACTTGACCAGCGCCGCCGTCAGGCGCGTCGAGTCTGTTGTCTTGACCAGATCGGCTACCGCCAGCTTCAACTGGATATTGTCGCCCGTGGTGCCGGCGAACACCGACGAAAAGATCAGGAACACCAACGGCGGCAGCAGGAAGGTCATGATCAAAGCGCCGCGATCACGCCATAGCTCCAACGCCATCACCCGCACCATGGCGGCGATCATCCAGACGCGCCCGATCCCAGAACCGGCCATCACGCCGCCAGCTTCCGCTCAGCCACCAGGGTGAAGAGGTTGGCCAAGGAGGGCTCGCGCACCCGGATCTCGCGGGGCGTCAGACCCACCTTGCGCAAGCGCTTGTCCAGCCGGCCGGCGGCTGCGTAGCCGTCGGCGTCGAGACGCGTCCAGATATGAGCCCGCCGGGTGCGCTCCAGCCCCTCGCCGGCCAGGCGGATTTCGCCGGCGGTGTCGACCTCCTCGGCCAGGTGGACCATGATCTCCATCTGATTGCCGAACGCCTGGGCGACAAGGGTCCTGGGCTCGCCCTCGAGCACCATCTGGCCTTCACGCAGGAAGCCGACGCGGTCGGCCAGGGTTCCGGCCTGGTCTAGGTCGTGGGTGGTCATCAAGACCGCCACACCCAGGTCGCGCAGGCCCCGGATCACCGCGTCCACGGCCTCTCGGGCGTCGATGTCCACCCCCACCGTGGGCTCGTCGAGGATCAGCAAGGACGGCTCATGGACGATGGCGGCGGCGATGTTGGCCCGGCGCTGATAGCCGCCTGACAGATGCTTGACCGGCACATGGGCTCGGTCGACGGTGCGGGTCAGCTCCAGAGCCCGGCGCACGGCGGCGGCCATGGCGGCGCGCGGCGTACCGGCCAAGGCAGCGAAGGTTTCGATGTTCTCGGCCACCGTCAAATTCTGATAGAGGGCGATTTCCTGTGGGACCAGTCCCAGGCCCGCGCGCGCTGAGGGGACCCGCGCCGGATCGTGGCCATTCAGCAACACCTCGCCACCGTCGGGGCGGATCCGGCCGCAGATGGCGCGGATCAACGTGGTCTTGCCCGCACCATTGGGGCCCAGCAGGGCGTAGATCTCGCCCGGACGCAGCGTCAGGTCGACGCCGCGCAGCACCGGCTTGCCGCCATAGGCGTGCACAGCGGCGCCGACCGTCAGGATCGGCGCCTTAGAAGGAGGCTCGGGGGTCACGCCGCGACCTTGCGCCCAGCGAACAGCCCACCGACATAGGCGTTCAGCAGATGACCGCAGCCGGCCGAGGCCAGGGCGGCGGAGGCTTTGGCCAGATGGTCCTCCATGGCCAGTCGCGCGCCAATGACGCCTAGGGCCGAGACCACGGTGGTCATGGCCGCGTCCTTGCCGACATCCTTGCCGGCCGCCTCGGGGGACGCCTGGGCGTCTATGATGTCGTCGCGGATCTGGAAGGCCAGACCGACATGGCGCGCCCACTGGCCCACTCCCTCGACCGCCGCCGACGAGGCGCCAGCGATGGCCGCCCCCCCCTGGGCCGCAGCGATGATCAGCACGCCGGTCTTCTCGTGATTGAGCCGCTCCAGAACCGCCGGATCGCGTAGCTTCTCACGATCGAAGAGGTCGCGGGCCTGGCCGGCGATCAGGCCCGAAAAACCGACGGCCTCGGCGGCGCGCGCCGTCAGGTCGGCGCGGAGCGGGCCGGGCAAGGCGTGGTCGGCGGCGATCACGGCATAGGCCTGATTCAGCAGACCCACACCCGCCAGGATCGCCGTGGCCTCGTCATAGGTGCGATGGATGGTCGGCAGGCCGCGCCGCAGGCCAGCGTCGTCCATGGCCGGCAGGTCGTCGAGGATCAGGGACGCCGTATGGATCATCTCGAAGGCGCAGGCCGCGTCCAGGGCCGCGCCGTCAGGCGCCCCGAATTCGGCTGCGGCGAGCAGGGTCACCATGGGGCGAAAGCGCTTGCCGGGCGCCAGCAGGGCATAGCGCACGGCCTCGACCAGCCGGTTGGGCGCGACGCCCACGGCCGGCGCCAGTTCGGCCAAGCGTCGATCGACCCCAGTGCGAAGGGCCTCGAATCTTTGCAAGAAGGCGGCTTGGTCGTCCATCTCGCGAGTCGCGACCGTATTGACCTGCCCCGACGCGGGCCCGTTCATTTGACGGCGCCCTCGGCGGGCGTCAACTCAAAGAAGCTCTCCCCCGGACGAGGTCACGCCCCAACTCCCAGCCCGGCTCGGCAAGCAGGCCTTCGTTCCTGTGGCGACCGGACCATCCTGCCGCGACCTTCCGGCCTGCCAGCGCAGGCGCTCAGCAGCAGCGCGGCGACCATGGATGCGGAAGCGGCGTTTGAAAGGTCATAGCGGGATGTTGTCGTGCTTCTTCCAGGGGTTGGTGAGTTGTTTCCCCTTAAGGCTCTTGAGCGCCCGAACGATGCGCTTGCGGGTGCCGTGCGGCATGATCACGTCGTCGATATAGCCGCGGCTGGCGGCGACGAACGGGTTGGCGAAGGCGGCCTTGTATTCGGCCTCGCGGGCTGCCAGCGCGACCGGGTCGCCCGCCTCGGCGCGGAAGATGATCTCTACGGCCCCCTTGGCGCCCATCACCGCGATCTCGGCGGTGGGCCAGGCATAGTTGAAGTCGCCGCGCAGGTGCTTGGAGCTCATGACGTCATAGGCCCCGCCATAGGCCTTGCGGGTAATCAGGGTGATCTTGGGAACCGTCGCCTCGGCATAGGCGAACAGCAGCTTGGCGCCGTGCTTAATCAGGCCGCCGTACTCCTGCTTGGTGCCCGGCATGAAGCCCGGCACGTCGACCAGGGTGATGATCGGGATGTTGAAGGCGTCGCAGAAGCGCACGAAGCGGGCGGCCTTGCGGCTGCTGTCGATGTCTAGCACCCCGGCCAGAACCTGGGGTTGGTTGGCGACGATGCCGACGCTGGTCCCGTCCATGCGAGCAAAGCCGCAGACGATGTTCTTGGCCCATTCGGAGCTGATCTCGAAGAAGTCGGCCTCATCGACGATCTTCAGGATCAACTCCTTCATGTCGTAGGGCTTGCCCGCGTCGCTTGGGATCAGGCTGTCGAGACTGGCCTCCTCGCGATAGGCCTCGTCGAAGCTGTCGCGCTCCGGCGCGGCTTCGCGGTTGGACGAGGGCAGGAAGTCGATCAGGCGGCGCACCTGGGTCAGGGCTTCCAGGTCGTTCTCGAACGCCCCCTCGGCCACGCCCGACTTGGAGGCGTGCACGCGAGCTCCCCCCAGCTCCTCGGCTGTGACAATCTCGTTGGTGACGGTCTTGACCACATCGGGGCCGGTGACGAACATGTAGCTGGTATCCTTCACCATGAAGATGAAGTCGGTCATGGCCGGCGAATAGACGTCGCCGCCGGCGCAGGGGCCCATGATCACGCTGATCTGCGGGATGACACCGCTGGCCATGACGTTCTCGAGGAAGATGTCGGCATAGCCGGCCAGGCTGTCGACGCCTTCCTGAATGCGGGCCCCGCCGGCGTCGAACAGGCCGATGATCGGCGCGCCGACCTTCATGGCCTGGCGCTGGACCTTGACGATCTTGGCCGCGTGGGCGCCCGACAGCGAGCCGCCGAACACCGTGAAATCCTTGGAAAAAACGTAGACGACCTTGCCGTTGATCGTGCCCCAGCCGGTGACCACCCCATCGCCGGGCACCTTCTGGTCCGCCATGCCGAACTCGGTGCCGCGGTGCTCGACGAACATGTCGAACTCCTCGAAGGAGCCTTCGTCCAGCAGCAGGTCGATCCGCTCGCGCGCGGTCAGCTTGCCCTTGGCGTGCTGGGCCGCAACGCGCTTCTCGCCGCCGCCGGCCCGGGCCTGGTCGCGACGACGATCGAGTTCCTCGAGAATGGACTGCACGCGCACGCTCCCCTGCTCTTCAGACTGGTAGATTTCCCACCTTATGGACCGACGCCTAATGGCGCGAGCCTTCCGTGGCAAGGCATCCGTTGCGGCAGTGCAGCAAAGGCGGCCGCCGGTCTAGGCGGCGCGCGGCGCCCACAGAATGATCCCGGCGCCGACCAGGCAGACCGTGGCTCCCGTCAGGTCCCAACGATCCGGCCGCAGACCTTCGACCACCCGCATCCAGATCAGTGACGCGGCGATGTAGAGCCCCCCATAGGCCGCGAAGGTACGCCCCGCCGCCAGGCGTCCACCCGGGTCAGCAGCCCGGCGAACACGACTAGGGCCACGACTCCCAGCACCGCCCACAGCATCGACTGACCCTGCTTCAGCCACCGCCAAAAGGCATAGCAGCCGCCGATCTCGCAAACGGCCGCCAGGCCGTAAAGCAGGATGGTTCTCACCGACGCAGCGCGGCGAACCAGCGCTCCAGAACCTTGGCCTCGACCGCAAGGGCTTGGGCGCGCGCGATGGCCTCGGCGTCGCGGCCCCAAATCTCGGCCTGGAAGGCCTCTTCCAGGTGCGACAGGTCCAGCGCCCGCTGGCCGGTCACCGCCCCGGCGCGCAGCGCCAGGGACAGCACGGTCGAACCCAGCAGGCCAGCGCCATAGGCGACGCCAGCCAGGGTGAAGTCGTCCATGGTCAGGGCCAGCGCTTCCACCGAAGCCAAGGCAGCCGGGGATTGCGCGGTATGGATGACGCCGCTGACGGGCTGCAGGTTCAAGCCCAGCTCGGCCCGCGCCCAGTCCAGCATGCCGCCCCAGTCGCGCTTCTGACGCTCGACCAGCGGCGTGGGGTGCTCCGCCCAATAGCAGAGCAGGTCCGAGCCGGCATAGGCCGCCACCTCGGCGGCCACCTCGGCGCGGGTCTCGCGGATGCGGTCGATGGCGGTAAAGGCCAGGCGGGTGGCGGGCATGACGGTGGTGTCGATGATCTCGACCTGGGCTTCCCACTCGTCGGCCACCAACTGCGCCAGGGCCAGGGTCGGCAAGACTAGGGGCGACTTGGCCGGCGACTTGGGCGTGCGACCATCCAGCAGCACGGCATATCCGCCTTCGTGCGGCGCGGCGGTCGCCGCCTTGTAGAACCGGCGGGGGCGTTGCAGCAGGTCGGGCTTGTCGGCCAAGGCGGTCTTCTTTTCAGTTCGGACATCAAAACGTCGGGTCCAGCGCGTTGAATGGGCAAACAACGCGCCCAAGGCAAGAGCGGGCGACGCGAGGGAGAGACACGGCTTGAGCCTGCCCCAAAAGAGATGATGGCCGCGATCGCCGCCACCCGCTTTGGCCTGGGCGCTCGCCCCGGCGAGATCGCGGCGGCGCAATCGGACCCGCGCGGTTTCCTGATCGACCAGATCCGCGCGGAGGGCGCGCACCAGCCGCAGGCCAATCCCGAAAGCTCCGCCCAGCGCCTGGATGAGTATCGCGACTACCAGATGAACAAGCGCGAGGCCAAGGCGGACGGTGAACCCAAGTCCGATCCGGTCAAGGACGCCCGAAAAATGCTGCGCGACCAGACCGAGGGCGACTTCCTCGCCCGCGCCCAACTGGGCGCGGCCACCGACGCGGCGTTCCGCGAGCGCTGGACGCTGTTCTGGGCCAACCACTTCACGGTCTCGGCCACCAAGCAGATCACCGCCGCCGTGGTAGGGCCGTTCGAGCAGGAGGCCATCCGCCCGCACGTGTTTGGGCGTTTCGAGGACGTGCTGGTGGCCTCCTCCACCCATCCAGCCATGCTGCTCTATCTGGATCAGGCCCAGTCGATGGGTCCTGGCAGCCGGGCTGCGCTCTTGTTGGCGCCACCGCCCCGCTATCCTGCACGGAAAGGTCCAGGCCGCCAGCTGGTCGCCGGGCGCGGGCGTCGATGAGACCGCCCGCCTGCCGAGCTTGCTGCAGGACCTGTACAAGGCCGACCCCTTGGTGGGGCCATCCTTCGCGCGTGGCCTGGAGACCGAGGCCATGGCCCAGGCGGCGGACCCGGCTCAATCCCGCGCCGACCCCGATCTCGACCGACGCCCGCGCCCCGAACATGATGTCGCCGGCCGTCATGACCCCGCCACCGCCGGCCATTGCCAACCAGCAGCAGGGCCGCGACGCCGCCCGCAAGCTCGGCTCCACCTTGGCCGGCTCCATGAAGCAGGAGGGGGGCCGCGCATCGCCGCTCTCTCGCCGGACGGCTGGGACACCCACGCCGGCCAGATCGGACAACTCTACTGGATGGCCTGAACATTGGCCTCGGCGCGGAATGGAGCAACACCGTTGTCGTCGTGGCCACCGAGTTTGGCCGCACCGCTCGGATCAACGGCACCGGCGGCACCGACCACGGCACCGGCTCCACCGCCCTGGTGCTGGGCGGCGGGCTGAAGCCCGGCGGCATCATCGGCAACTGGCCCACCTTGAAACAGACGGCGCTGTTCGAAAACCGCGACGTGGCGCCCAGCCTCGACCTGCGCGGCCTGTTCAAGGGCGTGCTGGGCGAACACATGGGCGTCGATCGGGGGGCGCTGGAGACGACGGTGTTTCCCGACAGCGCCACAGCGAAGATGGTGACGGGGCTGGTCTGAGTTACCGCCGCTTTACCTGACGCCGCGCGAACGGGTCGTATTCGGCCTCGTCCTCCGAGAACCCGAACTTGGCGAACCCGGCCTTCATCTCGGGACTCAGCGGCGCCTGGATGGCCAGGGTGCCGACCGTGGGGTGCGGCAGCAGGATCGAACGCGCGTGAAGTTGCAGCTTCAGGCCTTCCGAAAGCTGCAGGGCCTTGTCGTCGCTGTACTTGGGGTCGCCCAGGATGGGGTGGCCGATGGCCTTCATGTGGGCGCGCAGTTGGTGCGTTCGGCCGGTGTGCGGGCGCAGGGCCATCCACGTGACGCGCGGACCGGCGCGGCTGATCGAGACGAATTCAGTCTCGGCCGGCTGGGCGTCTGGATCCTTCGGCTCGGCGGGCACCACCAGTTCGCGGTCGCCAACCCCACGCTTGGCCAGATGCAGCTCGATGACGCCCTCGACCGGGTGCGGATTGCCGGCGACGATGGCCCAATAGGTCTTCTGGGCGCGGCGGCGCGCGAACGATCCCGACAGCTTGGCGGCGGCGGCCGGGGTCTTGCCCAGCAGCAGCACGCCGGAGGTGTCACGGTCCAGTCGGTGCACCAGGCGCGGACGGTTGACGCCCTCGCCCCAGGCGCTGAGCAGCTTGTCGATGTGGTGGGTGGTCTTGGTCCCGCCCTGCACGGCCAAGCCGGCGGGCTTGTTCAGCGCCAGGACTTCCTCGTCCTCATACAGCACCAGCGACTTGGCAAAGGCGATGTCGCGCTTGGACAGGGCCTGCTTCTCGTCCGGATCGGGCGCGTCGGGCAGTGGCGGCACGCGCACCTGAGCGCCGGCCGTCAGCTTGGTGTCGCCCTTGACCCGCGAGCCATCGACCCGAACCTGGCCCGAGCGGAACAGCTTGTTGAGCGCGATGTGGTTCAGGTGCGGCCAGCGGCGCTTGAACCAGCGGTCCACGCGGACGCCGTCTTCGCCAGCGTCCACATAAAGCGTGCGAACTTCTTTCATACCGAAAAGATCCTGCGGGAGATCAAGAGCCCCGCGAAAATGGCCGCCACGGACAGAAGCACGCTGGCGGTCGTATAGGTAAAGGCCTGGGCGTAGGCGCGCTTCTCGATCATCAGCGCGGTCTCCAGCGAAAAGGCCGAAAAGGTGGTGAAGCCGCCCATCACCCCGACACCGAGCAAGACTCGCCAGTGTTCTTGTTGCGCGCCGCCCCGAAGGGCGAGAAAGGCGGCCAGAAGGCCCATCAGCAGTCCGCCCGTCAGATTGACGATGAAGGTGCCGTAGGGCCAGTTCGACCCGAACAGGCGCAGGGCCTGAACACCGACCAGATAGCGGGCGACGGAGCCCAAGGCGCCTCCGACGGCTACGAGGAAAAGTTTGGTCATCGGGCTCCTTATGCGCCGAGCGCGCCCGAACGCCAAGTCGGGTGGCGCCCCGCTCTGCGCGAGTACGCCGCACAGGTGATCGGCCAACGTCCTTTCATCCCCCGCCGTCCGCCGTTAAGCTGTTTTGGAAACTGTGTTCTTGCACTGCCCGTTAAGCGTGTGGAAGGTATCTTGGGGGCTCCTCCCGCCCCAAGGCGAACATGCCCTTCGATTCGAGCCCAATGGACGACCGAAACGAGCATCTCGCGCTAAGCGCCCCCGTGCTCCAAAGACTGGCGGGTTCGGACCTGATCGCACGCGGTTCGGTCAACATCATCAGCGTCAAGGCGATCCGCCGCTGGGCCGGCGACTGGTGGGACAAGAAGCGCGTCGACGTCTGGACCTATGTCGAGCGCAAGCTGGCCGAACATCTTGACCGCGCCGACCTGCGCGCGCGGATCGGCGAGGACGATTTCCTGATCGCCATGCAGAACGACCAAGGCTTGGCCGCTCAGGCAACCAGCGTGCGAATCCTTGAGGACGTGTTGACCCACCTGCTGGGCGCGGCCGAGGTGTCGGACCTGGGCGTGCGCGCGGTGATCGGGGTAGAAGCCGGTGGCGTTGTTTGCCGTCCAGTCGACGCGGCCGTCGTGCTGGCCGCACGGGCCCGTCGTGACAGCGCCCTCTCTCCGGTGCGTTTCGAAGTCGACCCGCTGGAGGAGACCCGTCGCACGCCGGTGGCCTTCACCACCGGCAGCGGAGCGGCCTTGCGTGTCGATTTCACCCTCGAGCACATGATCAGCGTGCGCCGCAACGTGGCGACCGCCGTTCGCATAGAGCCGGTGGTCACGCACCTGGGCTCGGGCAAGCAGATCAGCGCTCGCGCAGTCTCGCGCCTGCCCGACCGCGACGCCGCCTTCATCGACGAGGCGGCCCTGAAATACGCCGCCGTCTTCGCCCGCGCCACCCAGGGTCATGACCGTCCCGACCTGATCATACCGGCCTCGTTCCGCACCCTGGGAACCCAGCGCGGCCGCGACATGCTGACCGGCACCAGTGGGCTCTCGCTCGCCCTGCTGCGTGGCGGCGTGATGATGGAGTTGGTGGACGTCACCCGCGGCACGCCCGCCGGGCGTCTGCTGGAGGTTGTGGGCCTGCTCAAGGCCCTGACGCGCGGCGTCGTCGCTCGTGTGCCGCCCGAGAAGGAAGCGCTGAGGTCGCTGCGTGACGCGCGCCTGTATGGCTTAACCTTGGACGCCAGCGACCTGGTCGGCCCCGCCGAAAAGATCGCCGCCGAGATCATGGCCTTCGGTCGCGACGCCAAGGGCCTGGCGCCGATGCTCGCCCTGCAGGGCCTACCGGCCGAGGGCTATTTCGCCGCCGCCGAGACGGCTGGCCTGACCCACGCCTCGCTGCGGGCTTCCCATCCGATTTCCGCGAGCAGCGCCGCCAGGAAGATCACGGGATAGGCGTTAAGCAGCCGCCCGCCCCTGCCCGACGGTCCGCACGATGTCGCGGGCGTCATAGGTGTCGGCGTCGCGCGGGCGCTGGCCCTTGCCAAACACCACTTCCATCGAGCTGCTGACCGCCGGCCCAGGGCCGAGGTTGAAGCTCGTACCCAGGCCGACGCCAACGCCGCTCCTGCGCCCGTAGCTACCCGAGCCGCCGCCGATCGAGATCGCCGAATTGCCGCCCGAGCCGGTTTGCTGCGTCATGCGGTCGGCGACCCGGAACCAGTCATAGCCGTCGCGCAGGGCCAGTTCGGCAGCGCGCAGCAGGGCGTAATCCGAGACCTGGTTGACCGGCGCGCCGGGATTGCCCTTGAAGGTAACGCGGTAGCGGCCGGCCTCGAGCCGGTATTCGGAATAGCCCGCCGCCTGCGGCGCGGTCTGCGGCCCGTACAGCGTGGGCGACGAGGCGCACCCTGTAAGGACTGCGGCGGAAAAGGCGAGCGCGATCAGGCGTTTCATGGCGAATGTCTCCTGGCAGGCTTAACGAGCGTCCGGCCGTCCCTGTTCCAGGCCGGCGCGTTCCGGAACCGCGAGGCCCAGCCTATCCAGAACCGCGCGCATGTCGTCAGGGATCGGCGCTGAAATCCGCCGCTCACCCCCCTCGGGATGTGGGAAGACCAGGCTGACCGCGTGCAGCATCAGCCGCGGCACGGGCGCACCGCCCAGCATCAGCGCCCCGCCATAGCGGCTGTCGCCCGCGATCGGCCGACCGATCGAGGCCATATGGACCCGCAGTTGGTGCATTCGGCCGGTGTCGGGAGACAGCTCGACCAAGGCCGCGCCTGTTGTGGCCGCCAGGGTCTTGTAGCGACTGCGGGCGGTCTCGGCGTCGGGATGGCCTTCATCGCAGACGCGCATATAGGCCTCGCGACCGATCGACTCGCGGCGCAGGGGCGCGTCGATCTGCCCGCCGCGCGGCTCGGGCGCGGCGGGCGTGACGATGGCCAGGTAGGTCTTGCGGAACCGCTTACCCATCAGGGCCTTGCCCAGAAAGCTCGCGGCCGGCTTGGTGCGGGCGGTGAGGATCACGCCCGAGGTGTCGCGGTCCAGCCGGTGGACCAGCCGAGGCCGAGCCCGGTCGCGCCGCGCCAGGGCCCACAGCAGGTCGTCCAGCGTATGGGCCTGGATGCGTCCGCCTTGGCTGGAGAGACCGGCCGGCTTGTTGAGCACGAAGACGCTGTCGTCCTCGTGGATGACCAAGGACTTTGTGTACTCGATCTCGGCGGGCGTCAGAACGACGGGGGTGTCGGAGGCCTTGGGCTTGGGGGCCAAGGGCGGGCGACGCGACGGACGGTTCATGCCGCCTCCTCCTTCGGGGCGATCCACAGCGCGCGCGCGTTCAGGAACAGCCACAGCAGTATCAGACCCGCCGGGACCAGCGCCCAGCCGCCGCGCGAGCCGAAGCTGCTCAACAGGAATATCGCGAAGGCGAGCGGCAGGGCGTAGACGAGGTTAGCCACCGTGGCCTGCCAGTGCGGCGGCCGGCTGAGCACCAGCAAGGGCCCCCGTGCCCTGCGCCGCACGAAAATCGGCGTCATGATCAGGACCAGCGTCATCAAGGCGATCGGGATCATCGCCACCACCGCGCCCGCCAGCGGAATGGCGATGGCGTCGGACCATTCCGGCAGTTGCTCGCGATACATCCGGTGCAGCGGATCGGCCGCCAGGCCCGCCAGGGTCGCGACCAGGGCCAGCAAGGTCACGCCGATGACGATGAAGACGTTGCGCTGGGTGACTAGCAGCCGGCCGCCGAACCGCGCCGCCAGGGCCGCGACGATGGCGGTCAAGGCCCCGACCGTGACGCAGGCATAGGCCAAGTCGGCATAGAGCCATTTGTGCGTCGCGTACTTGGCCTGCAGCCTGTCGAACTGGATCGTCGCCCGCTTGAAGGCCTCGGGCGCGGGGTCGCCGAAATAGAACGTGCCGCGCAGGGCTTGAAGCTCGGCGAAATAGGCGTTGGAATTGCTGTGCCACGGCGTGACGAGCGCCAGCCACAGCAAGACGCCGCCCGCCAGCAGCAGAACCACAGACAGCAGAGCGATCACCTGGACCGCAGGCGTGAGCTTCACTTGCCGTCTCTCCGCAGGCGGTTCCAGGCGTCCAGCCGCTCCTTGACCTTGGCCTCGGCGCCGACAGGCTTGGGCTCGTAGAGGGTCGGCCGCGCCATGCCGTCCGGAAAGTAGTTCTGACCCGACACCCCGCCCTCGACGTCGTGGTCATAGGCGTAGCCGTCGCCATAGCCCAGGGTCTTCATCAGCTTGGTCGGGGCGTTGAGGATGTGGGCGGGCGGCGGCAGGCTGCCGGTCTCCTTGGCCGCGCGGCGGGCGGCCTTGTAGGCCATGTAGACGGCGTTGGACTTGGGCGCGCTGGCCATGTGGACCACGGCCTGGGCCAGGGCCAATTCGCCCTCGGGACTGCCGAGGAAGTCATAGGCGTCCTTGGCCGCCGTGGTCAGCAGCAGGCTCAGAGGATCGGCCGCGCCGATGTCCTCCGACGCCATGCGCACCAGGCGGCGGGCGATGAACAGCGGGTCCTCGCCGCCCTCCAGCATCCGCGCCAGCCAGTAGAGCGCCGCGTCCGGATCGCTGCCGCGCACCGACTTATGGAGCGCGGAGACCAGATTGTAGTGGTCCTCGCGGTTCTTGTCATAGGCCGGCCGGCGCTTCTGCAGGAACTGGCCCAGTTGAGTGGGGTTCAGCGGCGTGTCCGCGCCGACCGCTAGCAGGGTCTCGGTCAGGGTCAGCAGGTAACGCCCGTCGCCGTCGGCCATGGCCACAAGCGTGGCGCGGGCGTCGTCGTTCAGGGGCAGCTTGCGGCCCTCAGCATGCTCGGCTTTGACCAGCAGCGCCTCCAGCGCCTCCTCGTCCAGCCGCTTGAGCACAAAGACCTGGCAGCGCGACAGCAGAGCGCCGTTCAGCTCGAACGACGGGTTCTCGGTGGTGGCGCCCACCAAGGTAACGATCCCTTCTTCCACGAACGGCAGGAAACCGTCCTGCTGGGCGCGGTTGAAGCGGTGGATTTCATCGACGAACAGCAGGGTGCTCTGGCCGGCATGGCGACGCACGCGAGCCTGCTCGAAAGCCTTCTTCAGGTCGGCGACGCCGGAAAATACCGCCGAGATCTGCTGGAACTCGTAGCCGCCAGCCTTGGCCAGCAGGCGGGCGATTGTGGTCTTGCCCGTGCCGGGCGGGCCCCACAGGATCATCGAGGCCAGGCGGTGGGCCGCGGCCATCCGGCCGATCGGGCCATCGGGACCCAGCAGGTGTTCCTGCCCCACCACCTCGTCGAGAGTCTGGGGACGCAAGCGGTCTGCCAGCGGGCTAGGCGCGTGAGGCGTCAGGCCGGCGGCTTGGAAAAGATCGGACATTCTCTCTTCTAGCAGGGTGAACGGAACGGGGACACACACTCACAACACGGCCTGTACGATCTTGGCGAAAGATCTTGCCCTAAGTGGGTGTCCCCAGATCGCGCTCTACGCCCTCAGCCGCGCCGTGATCCGCTGGCCACCGCGTTCGATCGTCACCGCCCACACCGAGGCCCCTGCCTTGTTGACGGCGTCAAGCTCGGCGGTGGTGTTGATGGCCTTGCCGTTGACCTCACGGATGAAGTCGCCGGGACGCAGGCCGGCGTTCAGGGCAAAGCCCTGGCCGATCTTGGTGACCAGAACCCCGCGTCCAGCGAAGGGATCGACGCTCAGTTCCTGGGCCACGGCGGGCGACAGGTTGACGACGGTGGCGCCGTCGAACGGGCTGCGGCCCTTCAGCACGCGCTCGTCGCGGGCCGGAGTTTCCGGCGCGGCCTCGGCGCGAAGGGTCAGGGTCTGTTCCTTGCCGCCGCGGTTGATTATCACCGAGACCCGGTCGCCGACCTTGTGGGTGCCGATGGCGAAGGCGCCGCCGCCCTCGTCGTTCACGGCTTGGCCGTCGATGGAGAGGATCACGTCACCCTCGCGCAGACCCGCCCGCTGGGCCGAGCCGCCGGGATAGACGTCGGACAGCACAACGCCGCGCGGCGTGGCCAGGCCCAGGCTCTTGGCGATCTCGCCGGTCACGGGCTGGCCCTTCACGCCTAGCCAGGGCCGGACCACGCTGTGGCCGCCGCCCAGGGCTGTGCTCACCACCTGGCGCACCACGGCGGCCGGAATGGCGAAGCCGACGCCGCTGGACGAGCCCGAGCGCGAGATGATGAAGGTGTTCACGCCGATCAGGTCGCCGTCCATATCGACCAACGGCCCCCCGGAATTGCCGGGATTGATCGCGGCGTCGGTCTGGATGTAGCTCCCGAACTCGGCCGCGCCCACATCGGTGCGAGCCAGGGCCGAGACGATGCCGTTGGTCACGGTCTGGCCGACGCCGAACGGATTGCCCAGGGCCAGGACCAGGTCGCCGACCTCCAGCTGTTCCTGGTCGTCGATAGCGATCACCGGCAGGCGCTCGCCCTTGGTGTCGATCTTCAGAACGGCGAGGTCGGCGCGCGGGTCGTCCAGCAGCACCGTGGCTGAAAACTCTCGGCGGTCGGCGAGTTGGACGGTGACGTCGCTCATACCCTCGATATTGTGGTGATTGGTGATGATCACCCCGTCGGCGCGGACGATGGCGCCCGAGCCGAGCGAGCCCTGCACCTGTTCGCGCGGCGCACCGCCGCCGCCGCCCATGAAGAAGTCCCAGAACGGATCGGCCTGTTGACGCACGACGCGCCGGCTGGCGACATTGACGATGGCCGGGGCGGTCTTCTTCACCACAGGCGAGAACGAAGCCTTCATCGACATCGGGTCGGTGGGAACCCGACGGGTGGGCTGGGCCAAGTCGGGGATCGACTGGGCCTTCGACGCCCCCTGCGGCGAGCAGGCGGCCAGCACGGCCAGGGCGGGAAGCAGGACGCGATAGGATCGCATGGGGGTTTGGCGACTCCGTGAAACTCAGCCTGCCAAATCAGCTGAGCTTTCGGGCGCATTGATGGCCGCCAACGGTCGCGCATAGCGATAGGCCAGAACAACCGCCCCCAGCATCAGGGTCGCGGCGATCAGCACCGGCAGGCCGGGCATGTGCAAGGTGGCGTCATGGCGAACCGCCCAGGCGAAGGGGAACAGATAGAGCGACGGCCCGACGATGGCCGTGATGCCCATCATGGCGGAGTTCGCCCCCTGCAGTTGGCCCTGCTCCCACGGCTCGACACGGCGGGTCATCAGGCCCTGAAGCCCCGGTTGGATCAAGCCGCTGAAGGCGAAGATCGGCAGGCCGCAGAGATAGAGCCAACCCGTCGGCGCCAGGCCGTAGATCATGAAGCCCACCGCGCCCAAGAACAGGCCCATCAGCAGCGCCCCGCGCTCTCCGACCGCCTTGACGACGGGGCCAACCACGACGGTCTGCATCAAGATGCCGGCGATGCCGCTGCCCATCAGGGTCAGGCCGATGACATTGACCGGCCAATGATAGCGATAGCCCATATAGAGCACAAAGACGCTGGGCAGCACGTTGTGCGACAGCTGGAACAGGAAGCCGACACCGGCCAGGCCCAGCAGGTTGGGCTTGCTCCTCAAGAGGTTCAGCGAGCCGATTGGGTTGGCCTTCTTCCAGTCGAAGCGCTTGACCCGCTTCTCTACCGGCAGGGATTCGGGCAGCACGAAGAAGCCGTACAGCCAGTTGCACAGGGCCAGGGCCGCGCAGACCAGGAACGGAAGGCGATGGTCGAAATGCCATAGCCAGCCGCCCAGGGCCGGGCCGAAGGTGAAGCCCACCCCGAACGCCGCCCCCATCAGGCCAAAGCCCTTGGCCCGATCCTCGGGCTTGGTGACGTCGGCGACATAGGCGCCCGCGGTCGAGAAGCTGGCGGCGGTCATGCCGTTGAACACCCGGCCGACGAACAGCCACCAGATGGTCGGGGCAAAGGCCATGAACAGGAAGTCGATCCCCAGGCCGAAGATCGAGGTCAGGATCACCGGCCGGCGGCCGAAACGGTCGGACATCAAGCCCAGGATCGGCGCGCAGAAGAACTGCATCACGCCCCAGGTCGTGGCGAACAGCACGATCCATAGCGCGGTCGAGGCGGTGTCGCCGCCGTTGAAGCGCTTCATCAGCTCGGGCAGCACCGGGATCATCACCCCCAGCGACAGCACGTCGAGGCTGGCGGTGACGAAAATGAAGCCCAGCGCCGCCTGACGGTGGGTCTTGCTGATGGTCTTGGTCATGCGTCGCCCTCCCCCGGCGTCTTCCTTTGAACCCATAGCAGCGCGAATGGCCAGACCTGTCAGCAGCGCCTGCCACCACTCGCCGTGCCGGCGCAGGAACACGCCGTCGGGGAAGCGGCGCGCGCCACGTGCTCGATCGGCACAGTGTCCCAGCCGCGATGCTCGACGGTCACGCGGGTTTACTCCACCAGCCCCGCCTGGCGAAGGGCGCGCAGATGGCGGCTGATGGCCGGCGCGGTCAGGCTGGTGGCCTGGGCCAGTTCGCCTGCTCGACGCGGGCCCTGGATGTGCGCGCTCTCGATCGCCCCGGGTAAGGTGAGGGCCAAACGGCGGAAATCGCCGGGCGTCATGGTCGCGGTCACACCCAGCCTTGGATGACTTTCAGTCCCGAGTCCGCCTCGGCCTCCTGCTGGGTGACGGTCCTGACCGGCGCGCCCACGGCCCAGATAATGGGCCTCCGGGTCGGGGCAACGATAGGTGCGGTCGCCATAGAACTGATCGGCCGGCTCCATCAGGATCTCGGCCCCCGCAGCCCGCGCCCGTTCGCAATGGGCGTCGATACTGCCTGCCTCGACTGATCGACCGCGCGCTGAAGGCGAAGAGGTCATCATCCCACGGCGCGGTAAGCCTGTCGCCGTGCTGCGGGCGATCGCGGCGCGTGCTCCTGGGACCCCGCAGGCGACCTATGCCTGGCTGCGTGCCCGCCGTCAGGCGCGAAAGCCAGCCGGGATCAGCTCCGCTGATCTGCTCAACGAGCTTTACGAGAACCCCGAGGCTTGAGCGTCTATTTGGACGCCGGCGTCATCGTACCCACCCACGATCGAAGAGGTCAGCAGCGCGCTTCACGCCGCCACGTGCCGCCGGGAAGACTTTTTGCGTAACCCTGGACAATCGCCTGGCGCTGGCGGCGGCGGAATTGGGCGTTCGGGTCCAGCTTCTCGATTAGGGCAAGCCGCAGGAGCGGACGGTCGCGGCTTGCTCTAGGCCCGCTCATCACTCAAACCTCCATGCTATGGACGCAGCGGGTGATTGAGCAAAAGACGCAGAGATTCGCCGCCCTTGACGGCCTGCGCGCCGTGGCGGCGGCGGGGGTGCTCCTCTACCACGTCACCGACTGGTCGGGACGCAAGGGCGTGGTGGCCCACGGCTATCTGGCGGTGGATTTTTTCTTCTGCCTCAGCGGCTTCGTGCTGGCCCACGCGTTCCAACGGCGCGACATCGGCTGGCTTTCTTATCTCTGGATCCGCGTCGTGCGGATCTGGCCAATGCTGGTGCTGGCGACCTTCATGGGCGCGATCCTTACTGCCCGGCACAGCCCGCCGGTCTGGCTGAACCTGACACGCGGCCTGTTGCTGATCCCGCGGCTGGACCCCACGCCCTACGGGACCTTTCCCAGCCTGTTCCCGTTCAATCCGCCGGCCTGGTCGCTATTTTTCGAGGTGCTGATCAGCGCCCTGTGGTTCCCGGTCCGGCGCATGCCGAGCGCCGGGCTGGCGACCATCCTGATCGTCTGTTTCGCGGTCATGCTGTGGGGCGCCCTGGGCATGCATGGGATCGAGACCGGCTGGGATCGCGCGACCTTCTGGATCGGACTGGCGCGGTCGACCTTCAGCTTCACCCTGGGCTGGCTGGCCTGGCGCTATCGCCATAGGGCCCCAGGGTCGGGTCTTGTGATCCCGGTGGTTCTGCTCGCCGCCGCCCTGTTCGCGCCGCTCACGCCGCGCAACGAGTTCTACGACCTAGCCTGCGTGGCGCTGCTGTTCCCGGTGCTGGTGTGCATGGGCGCCCACGACCCTAACGGCCGGCTCGGCGCTTTGTGTCGTGGCGCGGGTGATCTCTCCTATCCGCTCTACGCCCTGCACTGGGCGGCTTGGGCGATGATGATGCGGATCTATGCGCAAGGCGAACCGGCGTGGTTCCCCCTGTGGTTCTGCGGCGCGGCGCTGGTCTTCACCCCGCTGATCGCCTGGATCGCCTCGCAGTTCTACGACGCGCCCCTGCGGAGGTGGCTGAGCGGATTGGGGCGCTAGAGCATTTCCCGACCTGACTGCGCCAGGCCGTGAGCTCTAATCTTTTGTTTTGACGCATTTTTCTTCACGCGAACCGGAACCACTTCGCTCGAAAAATTCTCTAGCCGCAGCCGTGCTTGCCCGCCCGGGGTTGGCCGCCGTTAAGCCAATCGACCAGGGCAACGACATAATCGCGCTGAGCGTCGAGGATCGAGGTATGGCTCGACCAAGCGTCGACCACCACCGAACGGCAGGCGCGATCGGCGATCGCCACCTGGGCGGCTCTCCAGTCGCGATCCAGCGGCGCGGTCGGACGACGGCTCGCGACGATCACCGCCACCGGGATGGTCAGACGCAGCGGCGGCAAGATGTCCACTGCCTTGAGACCCGCGACGATAGCCTGCACCTCTTCGGAAGCCGCGTGAGTGCTGGAGCGGCGGGTCCAGGTCAGCTCACGGCGCGCTGCGGCCTCGGCCGGCGGATGGATCTCGCTCAGCCAAGGGCCCAGGCGCGACAGGCCCGTCGCGCGGGCGAACGGCGCCAGGCCGGTGAGCTGTCGCTCCTTTTCAAGGTCAGCCAAGGCCAGTGGATGGTTCTGTACGTCGGTTCCGACCGCATCGACCAGCAGCAGGCCAGCCGTTCGTTGGGGCCACAGCCGGGCGAAGGCCTCGACATAGAGTCCGCCGTTGGAGTGGCCCGCCAGGATTACCGGCCTGTCGCCTTCCTCCTGGGAGACCAAGGCCTCCAGACGCCGGGCGATCGCCACCGGCGAGCGGTCGATGGCTTCGACCTCCAGCGGCGCGAGGCCAAGGCCAACGCGGTCATAGGCGCAAACCCGGCCGCGCTTTGCGAGGTCGCGCTCGACCAAGGTCCAGTCGGCCACGCCGCCGAACGCTCCGGCTTCAAGGATCACCGTCGGCCGCGCGGTGCGCTGGCCTTGGCACTCCAGCACGGCGGCCCTCTCACGCGCCAGCTCCTGTCGGGCCGCCGTGGCGCACCCGGAAAGCGCCACGGCCAATGCCACGGGCAGAAAAATGCGAAGCCTGTGAATCACACGTCCTCCCGGACGAGGATCAAACGCCCCATCGCGATGCAGGGCAAATGCCGCGCGCCTCAAGAGGCGTTCTTGCGCGCCGGAGCCTTTTTGGTGGGCGCCTTGGCGGCGGGCTCCTTCTTGGCCGCCAGCTTGACCGCCGCCATGCCGGGCTTCTGGCCCAGGCTCTTGCGCAGGGCCTCCATCAGATCGACGACATTGGTGTTGTCTGGCTCCTCGACCGTGACCTTGGACTTGCCGCCCTTTTCCTTCTGCGCGATCAGGGCGCGCAGGGCGTCCTCGTAGCGGTCCTTGAATTGGCTGGGGTCGAAGGGACCTTCCTGCTGTTCGATGATCTTCTCGGCGATGGCCACCATCTGGGGATCGGCCTTGCGGTCAGGGATGTCGTCGAACAGTTCGCGGGAGTCGCGCACCTCGTCATGGCTGCGCAGGGTGTAGGCGATGAGACCGTTATCGCGCGGCTCGATGGCCATCAGGCGCTCGCGAGTGTGCATCACCACCCGGCCCAGGGCGATCTTGCCCGCGCCGGCCATGGCGTCACGGATCACCGTGTAGGCGTCCAGCGCCAGCTTGCCGTCTGGCACCAGGAAATAGGGATTGTCCCAATAGAGCCGGTCGATGTCGCCGGCGTCGACGAAGCGCTCGATGTCGATGACGCGCGTGCTTTCCAGGCGGACGCTCTCGATCTCCTCGGGCGTCAGGATCACATAGTGGTCCTTCTCGTATTCGTAGCCCTTGACAAGGTCGGCGCGATCAACCGGGCCCAACTCGGGGTCGGTGGCGATCATCTTGATCCGGTTGTGGGTCTTGGGATGCAGCAGATTGAAGCGCACCTCGCCGCCGGGGCTGGTCGCCGTGTACATCGCTACCGGGCAGGTGACCAATGAGAGGCGCAGATGGCCTTGCCAAGTGGGTCTCGCGGCCATGTCATGCTCTCCCTCCGGCCCGGACAGCCAGGGCTGGTGTTTCGTTGGCGGCCTTGGGCAAGGCGGCCTCCCTTGTCGTCATGTGGGGCGGCTCGCGCAGCGCCGAGACGAAGTCGTCTCGCCAGGCGGTGACGTCGTGGCGGGTGACATTGTCGATCAATGCTTCCCAGCGGCGCTTGCGATCGGCCAGATCCATGCTCAGAGCTCGGCTCAAGGCGTCGGATATCTCTTCGGGGCTGTTGGGGTTTATGATCAACGCCTCCTTCAGCTGCCGTGCCGCGCCGGCGAAGCGCGAGAGGATCAGCACGCCCGGATCGTCAGCGTTTTGCGAGGCGACATATTCCTTGGCCACCAGATTCATGCCGTCACGCAGGGGGGTAACCAGGGCAGCCTTGGCAGCGCGATAGACCCCGGCCAGCTCGTCGCGGCGATAGCTGCGATTGAGGTAGCGGATCGGATTGAAGTCCATGTCGGCATAGGCGCCGTTGATCCGCCCGATCAGCCCGTCTAGCCGCCCGCGCAGGTCCTGGTAGGCCCCGACCTCGTCGCGCGAGATCGGGGCGATCTGCAGCAGCATGACCTCGCGACGGGCCTCGTCATTGTCGTGCAGGAACCGCTCGAAGCCGATCAACCGTTCTTCCAGTCCCTTGGAATAATCTAGGCGATCAACGCCAACGATCATCTTGCGAAACACGCTGTGGGCCATGAGCCGGTCATAGACCCGGTTGGCGCGGAAGCTGTCCTTGATGCGGTCGAAGTCGGCCGCGTCGATGCCAATCGGGAAGGCGCCAGCCTGGGTGGTCTGGCCGAAGGCCGTCAGCCGCCCATCATCGGTGCGCTCGCCGCCCACCTCGTTGAACACATAGCCCTCGAAGGCCTGGACGCTCTCCTCGGTCTGGAAGCCGATCAGGTCGTAATGGAACATCGCCTCGACCAGCGGCCTATGGCGCGGAAGGGTCACCACCAGCTGGTGAGCGGGCCACGGGATGTGCAGGAAAAAGCCGATCCGGTTGGTCACGCCAAGCCGGCGCAGCTCCCGCGCCATCGGGATCAGGTGGTAGTCGTGCACCCAGATGATGTCGTCGGGCTCGATCAGCGGCAGCAAGGTCTCGGCGAAGCGCTTGTTGACCCGGTCATAGCCCTCGCCGAACGAGCGGTCATAAGCGGTCAGATCGACGCGATAGTGGAACAGCGGCCACAGGGTCTTGTTGGCATAGCCGTTGTAATATTCCTGGTAGTCGTTCTCCTCGAGATCCACGGTGGCCACCGTCACCCCGTCAGCCTTCTGCATGTTCAGCTGGCCGGTGAACGTCTCGGTGGTCTTGCCGCTCCAGCCAAACCAGATGCCGGAATATTCGCGCAAGGCCGCGCCTAGGGCCATGGCTAGGCCGCCGACGCTTTCGTCGCCCTTGCCGGTGGGCGGATTGACGCGGTTGGAGACGACGATCAGGCGGCTCATGCGACGCTCCTCCCGCCCCCGGCGCCCCCGGCTCCAAGGGCGACGCTCAGCCAGTCGAGCACGGCTCCGCAGTCTTCCAGACGATAGACTGCCTGGGTCGGACGCTCCGGCCCGACTAGCACGCCATAGCCGCCTAGGCGGGCGGCGGCGGCGAAGCCGTCCTCGTCGGTCAGATCGTCGCCCACGAAGACCGGGCAGGCCCCGTCGAACGGCGCCTCGCGCAGGAAAGCCGACACCGACTTGCCCTTGTCCTGGCCGGGGGTTCGCAGCTCGGCGACCATGTCACCCAGTTGCAGGACCAGTTCGGAGGACTGGGCCAAGCGTTCGGCGGCCTCGATCACGGCCTCGGCGGCGGAGGGCGCATTGCGATAGTGCAGGCCTACGCTGAGACCCTTGTCTTCGAACAACAGGCCCTTGTCGCTGCGGGCCAGATCGCGCAGCACGCCGCGCGCATAGTCGAGGTGGGCGTGCGGTTTAGCGCACTCCACGCCGTGGGCGCCCCGGCGGACAAGGCCGTGGACGGCGGCGATGGCCGGAACGCGGCCTTCCAGAATGCGATCAAGGTCCTTCAGCGCGCGGCCGCTGACCACCGCCACGCGGCCGTCCAAGGCGCGGGTCAGGTCGTCGAGCAGCGCCGCGCGGCGCGCGTCAGGGCCAACCTGTTCAGGCCGGGGCATGATCGGGGCTAGCGTGCCATCAAGGTCGAGAAAAAGGGCCGCGTGGGGCGGCAAGGCGACAGGGGGTGGTGGCAAATCATCCGACGCATGCCGAACGGCTGACCCAAACGCGGTCATGGCGATAAGGCCCTCTCCGAAGACTACAGGCTTGAGAAACGCACTGGACAGCCGTTTCGATCCGTTGCGCTGCGGCGAAGCTCGGTCACGATGCGCTCACGTCGCTGTGCGAGACCGAAGGTGCGACAGCTCTCGAAATCGCAAAGACTACGGCCTCATGGTCGTCATCGCCGCCGTTTTGCGCAGCTGTCACTTCCATGACCCAGAGCGCCCGCGCCCCACCCCCTACTCCAGCCGCTTGATCGCCGCCTTCAGCGGTTTGGCGGCGTCAAAATAGTCCTCCCAAGCCGTGCTCTTGGCGAGCAAGCCGGGAACGCTGCGGATCGTGTACTTCGTGGGATCGAGGCCCGCCTTCACCTGAGTCCAGTTGAGAGGCATCGACACTGTCCCGCCCGGCCTGGCTCTCGCCGAAAGCGGTGCGACGGCGGTGCTGGTGCGGTCGTTACGCAGGTAGTCGAGGAAGATCCGCCCCTCCCGCGCCTTCTTGCTCATGGTGATCAGGTACTTGTCCGGCGCATCGGCGGCCATGCGAGCGCAGACCTCGCGGGCGAAAGTCTTGGCCAAGTCCCACGGCACCTTGTCGGATAGGGGCGTGACGATATGCAGGCCCTTGCCGCCGGTGGTCTTGCAGAAGCTGACCAGCCCCACCTCCTCCAGCCGGTCGCGGACCTCGCGGGCTCCGTCGATGACATCCTGGAAGGTGACGCCCGGCGCGGGGTCGAGGTCGAAGACCAGCCGGCCGGCCACTTCGGGGTCGCCCGGCTGGCAATTCCAGGGATGGATCTCGACGGCGGCGATCTGGGCGGCGGCGATCAGGGCCTCGAGCCGGTCGAACTGGATGTAGGGCTGCTTGTCGCCCTTCACGGTGGTCAGCTCGATCAGCGAGGACATCCCGCGCATGGCATGGCGCTGGAAGAAGGCCTCGCCGCCGATGCCGTCGGGCACGCGGATGATCGAGGCCGGCCGGCCCTTGAGGTGCGGCAACATCCAGGGCCCGACCGCTTCCATATAGCGGGCAAGGTCGATCTTGGTCCCCGGCGTTCCATCGACATCGGGCCAGAGGGCCTTGTCGGGCTTGGAGATGGTCACGCCCATCACGATGCTGTCGGTCTTGGCGGTCGAGATCGTGGTCGGAGCGGTCTTGCTTGTGGCCTGGGGCACGGCCTTGGGGACCGGCGTCGCCAGCTCGGCGGTCTCGGCGGAGGCCGGGACCTCGGCCTCGACTTCGGCGGCCGGCTTGTCCTCGCGCAGACCCTTGAACGAGGCCTGGCGGATCGAACCATCGCCAGTGAAGCCGGCATATTCGATCTCGGCCACCAGTTCGGGCTTCACCCAATGGACGTTGTCGGCCTTGCGCGGCGCGCCCTTGCCTTCGAACGGCGACTTGTCAGTCTCCAGCGCCTTCAGGCGCGGCAGCAGCTTGCCGACCTTGTCGCGGCGAAAGCCAGTGCCGATCCGGCCCACATGGGCCAGCTTGCCCTCGCGATAGACGCCGGCGATCAGCGACCGGAAGGCGCTGCCGGTGGTGGTGTAGCCGCCGATCACCACCTCATGGCCCGCGCGGCACTTGGCCTTCATCCAGCTGTCGCTGCGGCCGGAGCGATAGGGTGCGTCCAGCCGCTTGGAAATGATGCCCTCCAAGTCGAGCTTGCAGGCCGACAGCAGCACCGCGTCGCCGGCCGTCTCAAAGTGATCGACGAAGCGCAGGCGTGGCTCGTCCGGCTCCATCATCGCTTTCAGTCGCGCCTTGCGCTCGCGTAGCGGCAGGTCGCGAAGGTCCCCGCCTTTGTCGGTCAGCAGGTCGAAGGCGAAGAAGATCAGGTCAATGGTATTCCCGTCCGACAGCGCCGCCTGCAGGCCAGCGAAGTCAGGCTGGCCAGCGGCGTCCAAGGCCACCACCTCGCCATCGAGGATGCTATCGGGCAGATCCGCGGCGGCCTTGGCGATGGAGGTAAACTTGGCGGTCCAGTCCAGGCCCTTGCGCGTGCGCAGGGTGGCCCGGCCGCCCTCGACGCGCAGTTGGACGCGGTAGCCGTCGAACTTGATCTCATGCGCCCAGCCGGGGCCGGCCGGCGGGCGGTCCAGGGCCTTGCAGAGCTGCGGCTCGATGAAGTCGGGCAGGATCTGGAGCTTGGCCTTTGGTTTGCTGACCTTGGATTTGGCCTTGGGCTCGGATTTGGGTTCAACGGGTTTGGCGAACGTCGGCGTCTCTTCCGCATCGGCCTGCAGGGTCTCCCGCCCGGCCTTGGTCCGCGAGGTCCACACCGCGTCCTTCGTGCCCTTGGACTTCAGGATGAACGGCTTGGGCCCCTTGCCCTTACCGGCGGCGATGTCGGCCATGGTCCGGCCCGAGGCGATCGAGGCGTCGTCCTCCAGTAGGGCCCCGCCCTTCCCCGGCTGGGCGGCGTCGTCCTTATGCTTGATCAGCAGCCAGTTGGGCCGCTTGCTCTTGCCGTCCTTGGCGTTGCGGTCCCGGTTCATCCGCACGAGCACCCAGGAGCCGTGCAGCCGCTCGCCCTCGAGCACGAACTTCAGTTCGCCCTTCTTCAGCGCCTTGCCGATGTCTTCGAAACCCGCCTCGGGCGTCCAGTAGCCTCGGTCCCACAGCTGCACCGTTCCTCCGCCATACTGGCCCTGCGGAATGGTGCCTTCGAAGTCCCCATAGCCGAGCGGATGGTCCTCAACCTCGACCGCCAGCCGCCTGTCGGCGGGGTCCAGAGACGGGCCACGAGTCACGGCCCAGGATTTCAGCACCCCGTCGATCTCCAGCCGGAAATCATAGTGTAGACGCGTGGCCTCGTGCTTCTGGATCACGAACCGGGCATGGGGCGCGGCGGCCACCGCCTGCTCGCCGCTGGGCTCGGCAGTCTTCTGGAAGTCACGTTTGCGGCGATACTCTGCGAGTTGGCCCTCGGCCATGGCGACGCTCCTTGTCTGCGAGGAGAAATCGCCGCCCGGTCCGCCGGTTCCGGAGCGCGCGGCGTCGATCCGCTTGACTAGCGCCTTGGGCGCCTGAATGCGCCAGGCGCGGGCCAGCAAATCCGCCAATTCATCCTCGTCCACCCTGTCGAGCTGCACCAGCACGGCGGGAAAGCCGCGATAGTGGTCATCGTCGAAGAACCGTTCGGGCGCGACCTCGATCAGCATCTCCTTCTCGGGGAGCGGACAGCGCACCGCGATCACGCCGACGACCAGCTCGCGCCGGGCCTTGGGAGCGGCGCGAGCGAAATAGGACCAAGCGATGCCCTTGCCGTGGACCTCGAACGCCCGGCGCTGGCGCTCGCGGCTCGCCACGACTTCGGGCAGCGCGAGCGCCAGGCGGCGGAGGGTGACGAGATCAACCATGGAGGCAGGCAACCCCGGCAAAAGGAGCCTGACAATCCACTGCCACCGGTGTCGCTTGCCCGATTGTCAATGACACCGGTTTCCATTATGCAGTTTCTAAGCCTGTTAAACGGGACAGTAGAGTAGTGCGAGGGAGGATTCGCGGCGTGACCGTTTCCGAGGCCGAGAGCGAAGTGTTCGCGCCGGCGTCCATCGCTCAACAATTCGTGGAGGCGCGCCTGAAGGGCGTGTCGGTCCCCGGCTATCCGGGCGGCGTGCTTCCCCGGACCATGGCCGACGGCTATGCCGTGCAGGACATCGCGATCGATTCCTGGCCCGATGAACTAGTCGGCTGGAAGGTAGGCCTGGTGCCGCCGCAGCACCGCGAACGCCTGGGCGCCGAACGCCTGGCCGGCTGCATCTTCAAGAAGAACGTCTGGGACGCCACGTCGGCTCCCACCCCGTTCCGCGCTATCGCCGGTGGCTTCACCGCCGTAGAGGCCGAATTCATCGTCCGGCTAGGCAAGGACGCCCCAGTCGACAAGACCGAGTGGACCGCCGATGAAGCCGCGGAATACGTCGGTGACCTGCTGGTCGGCGTCGAGATCGCCGGCAGCCCGCTGGCTACCATCAATCAACTCGGCCCGCCCATCGTCGCCTCGGATTTCGGCAATAATGACGGCCAGATCCTCAGCACGGTCATAGAAAACTGGCGCGAGATCGCCTGGGAAGACATGCCGTCCGAGACCTTCATCAATGGCGTGTCGGTCGGCAAGGGCGGCGCGTTCTCGATCCCCGGCTCGCCGCTAGCCGCTCTGGCCTTCCTGCTGGGACACGTCGCCTCGCGCGGCAGACCCCTCAAGAAGGGCATGCTGGTGACCACAGGCGCCAGCACCGGCATTCATGACGTTGCGGCAGGCGACCAGGCGCGCGTAGACTTCGTTCCATTCGGGACTGTCGCCTGCGTCGCCATCCCGGCCTAAAAAACCGACGGGGGCGTCGGAAAAACAACAAGACCAAGGGTAAGGAAGTCCATGGACGCTCCAACGATGCCCGCTCCATCCGCGAGGATCGGGCGGTACAGATGGGTGATTGTCGGCCTGCTATTCCTGGCGATGGTGATCAACTATGTCGATCGCCAAACCATTGGCTTGCTAAAGGCTGACCTGAGCAAGGAATTTGGTTGGGACGAGACCCACTACGCTGACCTCGTCTTCTACTTCCAACTTGCCTATGCTGTGGCCTACCTGGCCTGGGGCAAGATCATGGACAGGATCGGGGCGCGCTGGGGCTTCGGTATTGCGTTCTTCATCTGGCAGGTCGCCCATATCGGCCACGCCCTGGCGCGTGGGTTCGGGGGCTTCGCTATTGCCCGCATGGGCCTGGGCATAGGTGAGGCCGGCGGCTTTCCCGGCGGCATCAAGGCCGTGGCCGAGTGGTTCCCCAAGAACGAGCGCGCCCTGGCCACCGGCATCTTCAACGCCGGCACCAATATCGGCGCCATCGTCACCCCGCTGGTGGTGCCGGGCATCGTTCTGGCCTTTGGCTGGCAGATGGCTTTCATCGTCACCGGGATCGCCGGCCTGGTCTGGCTGCCGCTGTGGCTGATCGTCTATCGCCGGCCGCGTGAGCAGAAGCGCCTGTCGGCCGCCGAACTGGCCCACATCGAGCAGGACCCAGCCGACCCCGTCGAGAAGATCGGCTGGGCCAAGCTGCTCACCAAGCGCGAAACCTGGGCCTTCGCCCTGGGCAAGTTCCTGATCGACCCGATCTGGTGGATGTTTCTGTTCTGGCTGCCCGACTTTTTGGGCAAGCGCTACGGCCTGGATCTCAAGACCTTCGGCCCACCGCTGATCGCCATCTATCTGCTCAGCGACGTTGGCAGCGTCGGCGGCGGCTGGCTTTCGTCCCGCCTAATGAAAGCCGGATGGAGTATCAACAAGGCGCGCAAGACGACCATGCTGGTCTGCGCCCTGCTGGCCACGCCCGTGGTTTTCGCCGCCAATGTGGACAGTCTTTGGGTCGCCGTGCTGATCATCGGTGTCGCCACCGCTGCTCACCAGGGCTTCTCGGCCAATCTCTACACCCTGCCGTCGGACGTCTTTCCGCGCGGCGCCGTGGGCTCGGTCGTCGGCATCGGCGGTATGCTGGGCGCGGTGGGGGGCATGGTGTTCTCCAAGTACATCGGCCGCGTACTGGACCAGATCGGCACCTACACCCCAATCTTCATCGTCGCCGGCAGCGCCTATCTGGTGGCCCTGCTGGTCATCCATCTGCTGACCCCGAAGATGGAGCCGGTGAAGGTCTAGGCCTTCATCAGCATCCGAAGAACGAGCCCCTGACCGTAAGGTCGGGGGCTTTTTCTTGCGCCCTATCCCGCAGAGGATTGGGTATAAGACGCCATGTCCTCACGCCTCCCCTTCAAGGTCGCCCTGGTCGGCTACGGCTTCGTCGGCAAGACCTTCCACGCGCCACTGATCACCGTCACGCCGGGCCTTGCCCTGCACACCGTGGTTTCCAGCGACCCGGTCAAGGTCTTGGCCGACCATCCGGCCGTGAAGGTCGCGCCCGACCTGGACGCCGCCTTGCGCGACCCCACCATCGACCTGGTGGTGATCGCCACCCCCGA
Source organism: Caulobacter sp. DWR3-1-2 (assembly GCF_049896225.1). Taxonomy (NCBI): domain Bacteria; kingdom Pseudomonadati; phylum Pseudomonadota; class Alphaproteobacteria; order Caulobacterales; family Caulobacteraceae; genus Caulobacter; species Caulobacter sp. DWR3-1-2. The sequence continues at coordinate 224,374 of NZ_JAFCTW010000003.1, forward strand.
CCCGCTGCACGCCCGGCAGGCCCATGCGGCGCTGGACGCCGGCAAGGCCGTGATCATCGACAAGCCGTTCGCCGTGACGCTTGAGGACGCCCGCGCCGTCGCCGACCACGCCCGTCGCGCCGGCAAGCTGTTGAGCATCTTCCACAACCGCCGCTGGGACAGCGACTTCCTCACGTTGAAGGCCCTGATCGCCGACGGGTCACTCGGCGAAGTCGTCCAATACGAGAGCCATTTCGACCGTTTCCGTCCGATCGTCCGTGACCGCTGGCGCGAGGCGCCCGGCGCTGGCGTGCTGCTCGACCTCGGCCCGCATCTGATTGACCAGGCCCTGCAGCTGTTCGGCTCGCCCCGGGCGGTGTTCGCCGACATCGCCGCGCAGAAGGACGGCGGCCAAGCCGGCGATTATTTCCACCTGCTACTACGCTACCCGCGCCTGCGGGTTCTGCTGCACGCCAGCCAGATGACCATCGCCTCGGACCTGCGAATGGCCGTGCATGGCACGAAAGGCAGCTTCATCAAGCAGGGCCTGGACGCGCAGGAAGACGCCTTGAAGGCTGGGGTCGCCCCGGGCTCCGCAGGCTGGGGCGCCGATCCGCGTCCCGGGACCCTGGTTGTTCCCGATGGCGAGAGGACGGTCAGCCGCTCCGTTTCGGGCGAACCGGGGAACTATCCGGCGTATTACACCGCGATCCGCGACGCCCTGCTAGGCGTGGGACCCAACCCCGCGCCGCCTGAGGAGGGTTTAGCGGTCATGGAACTGATCGACCTGGCCCAGCGCAGCGCGGCCGAGGGCCGGGAACTGTCGCTGTGACCGACACCGATCTGCTGGCCGCCGTCGCCGCCCAGGAAAAGACTCTGGTGTTCGAGCGCTTCACCCTTGAGACCGCCTGGACGCTGGGAACCGCCCTGCGCGACCTCGCCCTGGCCCGGTCCGCCCCGGTGGCCATCGACATCAGTCTGCGCGACCGCCCGCTGTTCCACGCCGCCCTGCTGAGCGCGGGTCCCGACAACGCCGACTGGATCCGCCGCAAACGCAATACCGTCCTGACCCTGGGGACCAGCACCCTGGCCGTCGGCCTGAAGCTGAAGGCCTCCGGCGAGACGCTGGAGAGCCGATACGGCTTGCCGCTCCGAGACCACGCCGCCCACGGCGGCGGGTTTCCGCTGCTCCTGGCGGGCCTGGGCTGCATCGGCGCGATCACCATCTCGGGTCTGCCGCAGGTCGAGGATCACGGGCTGGTGGTCGAGGGGCTGGAAAGACATCTAGGTCTATAAAAATACCGCTCATCCCGGCAAATGCCGGGATGAGCGGTTGAAAGGTTGGATTTAGCCCTCCTCCGTCACCACCACCGCCGGCCCCGCGTCCCCTTCCCCCTCGTCGGTCGTCGGCGCGTCGGGCAGCGGCATCGGGCGTTCGATCCGCGCTCGGATCTCCGGGTCCTTCAGCAGCGCCACGCGCATTACCTCCCGAGCCCGCGGCGCGGCGGCGCTCGATCCGAACTGACCGCCGTGCTCGATGATCACCGACATGGCGTAGCGGGGATTGTCATACGGCGCGAAGGCGATGAATAGATTGTGGTCCTTGAGCTTCCAGGCGACGCCTTGGTTGCTGCGCGAGGCCCCCGCCGCATATTGGCGCACCTGGGCGGTGCCGGTCTTGCCGGCCATCTTGACGTCACCCAAACCGAGCTGACTCTGCTTGAAGGCCCCGCCGGTTGGGTCATTGGCCACCGCAGCCATGCCCGCGCGCACGATGTCGAGGTGTTCCTGGCTGAACGGCAGGTCGGCCACCGCGTCGCCGTGCGGCTGCTCAACCCCGCCCACCGACTTCACCAGGCGCGGGTTCAACGCCTTTTTCCCGTTGGCCAGCCGCGCCGTCATCACCGCCAACTGCAGGGCGTTGACGTTGATATAGCCTTGGCCAATCCCGTAAGGCACGCTGTCGCCGGGATGCCAGGTCGGGTCGAGCTTGAAGGTCTTCCTCTTCCACTCGCGCGTCCCCACCAGTCCCTTGCGCTGGCCGGGGATGCCGATGTCGAAGGTACTGCCGTAGCCGAAGGCCTTGGCCGTCGCGCTGATCGGTTCCGGCCCAATGCGCAGGGCCATCTGGTAGAAATAAACGTCGCAGCTGTTCTTGATGGCGTCGTGCATGTTCTGCGAGCCGTGACCGCCCTTCTTGTGGCAGTGCCAGACCCGGCCGCCGAACGACCAACCGCCGGTGCAAGTCACCCGCTCGGACGGATCCACACCCGCCGTCAGGGCCGCCATGGCCACAGTGGGCTTGAACGTCGAGCCAGGCGGATAGGTGCCGGTCATCACCTTGTCGAGCAGGGGTTTGCGCTCATACTCGGCCAGCGCCCGGTACTCCGGCCCCGACAGCCCCTTCACGAAGCGGTTGGCGTCGAAGCTGGGGGTCGAGACCATGGCCAGCAGGTCGCCGCTCTGGCAGTCCATCAGCACGATGGCGCCGCTCTCCTCGCCCATCACCTCAAGCGCCCGGTTCTGGATGTCGGCGTCCAGGGTCAGGCGGATATCGGCGCCGGCCCCCGGTGCGATGTCGCCCTCGGGATCGAGGCGCACGGTGCGGCCTTGGGCGTCGACCTCGGCCTTGGTGGCCCCGGCATGGCCGCGCAGAGCGGTGTCAAAAGCCTTCTCCACCCCCAGCTTGCCGATCCGGAAGCCGGGATGGTGCAGCAGCTCCTGGTCCTGGCTCGTATCGGTCTTGGCCTTGTCGAGGTCTCGGTCCGAGACCTTGGCCACATAGCCGATCACATGGGCGAAGGCGCCGCCGAACGGATAGACTCGCACCTCCCCCATGTCGGCGGTCACGCCGGGCAGCTCGGGCGCGCGGATGTTGACCCGGGAGAACTCCTCCCAGGTCATGTCTTCCATCACCGCCACCGGCGTCTTCTTGGGCGATCGCTCAAGGTCCTTGAGGATGCGAGCCCGGCGGTCCGCGTCGATGGGGACCAGCAGGGCCAGCTCGTCCAGGGCGGTTTCGGCGTCGAAGCCGGTGTCCTTGGTGACCAGCAGTCGGAAATTGGGCCGGTTGGAGGCCAGCGAAATGCCGTTGCGGTCGTGGATCGTGCCGCGCGGCGGCGACACCAGTCGGTAGTTGAACTGGTTGCCGGCCGACAGCTTCTGGTAGCGCCGGGCCTCCACCAGCTGCAGCTGGGCCAGACGTCCGCCCAGGGCCAGCAACCCGCCGCCGGCCAGGCCGGCCATCAGGAAGGCGCGCCGATGAAACACGCCCTGCCGTTCGTTGACCTCGGAGAAGAAGATCGTCGGTTCGCTCACGAAAGCGCCTCGGGCCGAGGCGTCCGGGAGGGTTCAAGCGGCGTCGCTCGACAGCGCGCGATCCGCGCGGCGGCCAGGGAAATCATGGTGTGAGGAGGGCCGCGTGTTGGAGTTGATTTCTCCGCAGAGTGGACCTGCGCCGTGGCTCGTCAATGGGCGCGGCGGGTTGGCTGAAAATATTTTCCTAAGGGAGTTCAGTCGCTCCGGCGTGGCCCTCGAGCCAGCCGCCGCTCTCGAGGTCTTTGGAACTCCGCACACGCGATAGTTTGCCGGACGAAGGGTTGAATGATCGACCTTGATCGCGCCAAGGTCCACCGCCTATGCATGCGTTTTCGGCTTGGTTCATCATGAGTCCTTCTCGTCCCCCGATCCGCCCAGAGGCAGAGCGCAATATAGCCTCCTATGCGGTGGACCTGGCTGCTGCGCTCGGCGGGCGCGCGGCGTTCACCCTGACGGGCGGCATGGCGATGTACCTCAACCGGGCCGTCTCGACCCATCCAGGCGTGACGGCGGTCTACAATCAGCACGAACAGGCCTGTGTCGCCGCCGCTGAAGGCTACGCCAAGGCCACGAATTACCGCAGTGCGGGTCTGGCGGTGGTCACGGCCGGGCCAGGGGTCACCAACACGATCACGAGCCTGTGCTCGGCCTATGGCGACAGCGCGCCGGTCATCGTTCTGGCGGGACAGGTCAAGACCGCCGACATCGACGCCTTCGGCACACGCACCCACGGCAACCAGGAGGTGCGGTCGCGCGCGTTGATTACCCCCTGCGTCAAACGCTTCACCCGGCTCACAGCGGCGGGTTTTCGCGAGGAACTGAGCGAGACCTTCTCCGAGGCCTTCGCCGGCCGCCCGGGGCCCGTGTTTGTGGAAATCCCGCTGGACGTCCAGAACGTGGCGGTCGACTACGCACCGGAGGACATCGAGGCGGCTACGCACGCAATCCGGGCCCGATCAGCGTCGGGGGTCGGGCCCGCGGACGTCTCATCCCTGACGCAGGCCCTGGGCTGGTTGCTCGGTGGCGAGCGTCCGCTTGTCTATATCGGTAATGGCTGCCGGCTGGCCCAGGTGGAGGCCGCGGCGCGCGGTTTCATCGAGACGCACGGTCTGCCGGCGGTGCTGTCCTGGGTGTCGATCGACCAACTGCCGGCTGAGCATCCGCTGAACTTCGGCGCGCCAGGGGGGCTGGCGCCGCTGTCGGCCAACCAAATCCTCTACCAAGCTGACCGAGTGCTATTCCTGGGCGCGAGGCTGGACCTGGGCACCACGGCCTTTCAACGGCATGACTTCGGGGCCCAGGCCGAGCGAATCATGATCGACATCGACCCCAGCGAACTGGCCAAGTTCGATGGCATGCCCAATACGCGCGCCGTGCGCGCCGACCTGACCGCCCTGCCCGCCGCCGTCGCGGCGACGCGGGATCAGCCCAAGGCCATGGCGGCGGGCTGGCTGACCTGGTGCCAAACGCGCCGGACGGAATATCAGGCCGACGAGCGCCGCCGCCTGACGGTCGACAGCCTGAACATCTACGGTATCGCCCAACGTTTGTCGGCTTGGTCATCGGGCAAGGTGTTCGCCCCTACCAGTTCAGGCTGGGCGATCGAGGCCTTCTTCCGCTTTTTCGCGCCGCGCCAGGGGAGCCGCATCTTCTTCGGAGCCTCGCTGGGCGCCATGGGTCTGGGCCTGCCCCAGGCCATTGGGGCCAGCTTCGGCTCTGACAAGCAGGTGATCTGCGTCGAGGCCGACGGCGGCTTGATGCTGAACCTACAAGAGCTTGCGACCCTGGCCCACTATGCCCCCAAGGGCTTCGTGTTGCTGGTGCTCAACAACGACGGCTACGGCTCGATCCAAGCTTCTCAGGTGCGCCATTTTGGCGCCGAGGGCGGGGCGAGCAAGGCCTCCGGCGTATTCATTCCGGACTACGGCCAGGTCGCGCCCGCCTTCGGCCTGCGTTATCTGCGCATCGACAGCCTGGCCGACCTGGACGCCTTGCTGCCGACCCTGGACGCGAACGCCCCGCCGGTGTTCGTCGATCTGATGATCGACGCCACGGAGTCGCGCGGTCCGGCGGTCAAGACGATGATCACGCCGGATGGCAAGCTGTCGTCTACCCCGCTGTCGGAGATCCAGTGGTAGGCGCGCTCCCTTTAAGCGAGCGCATCGCCAGCCGCTGCATCTGCTGTAACGGCGACCAGCTTCGCAAGTCACCCGCGATCCTGATGCCCTTCGTCGCCAAGCGAGTGTTCGATTGGGAACCGGTGGAGATCACCGAGGCCTGGGGCATGAAGACCCTGCGCCTGGGGATGGCCTATTCGCTATGCAACTCGCTGCAGTGCCGCGCGTGCGGGGCGCTGTTCCTGGACATCCGATTCAGCGACGCAGAGATGGCGCGGCTCTACAGCGGTTATCGCGACGCTGACTACACGGCCCTGCGCGAACGCTTCGAGCCGGGCTATACGACCTTCAATGACGCTCTTGCCGAGCGCGCGACTTACTTGCCCCAGATCGAGGCGATGATTGGCCTTCATCTGGGGGGGCCGCCGCATGTGCTGGACTGGGGCGGCGACAAAGGCCTCAACACTCCCTTCCGCGACAACGCCGCCAGCCTATCCGTGCACGACATCTCTGGCCTGACCCTCGCCGACGGGGTCGCCGCGGTCGACCGCAAGGGCATGGCCGAGGCGCGTTACGACTTGGTGGTTTGCAGCAACGTGTTGGAGCACGTCCCGGCGCCGGCCATTTTGCTGGACGACATTGTCGCGGTGATGTCGTCCGAAACGCTGCTCTACCTGGAAGTACCGCGCGAATCCTACATGATCCAGAACGACGGCGTCGAGAACCTGGCTGTTGGCAAGAAGTATTGGCACGAGCATATCAACTTCTTCACCGAGATGTCGATACGGATCCTGACCAACCGCCAAGGACTTGTGATCGTTCATTTCGAGATTCTTGAGACCGAAATATACGGTCGAACCGGGCAGCTATTCTGCGTAATTTGCCGAAAAGCCTAAATGTAACGAATCTCACTGCGCGGATAGGCCTCGCGGAAAAAGGTGTCCAGCTTCGAGAACTGCGACACCGTGCAGACGATTAACGCGCCGTCGATCCGCATGACCTCGGTGGGTTCCACGAAGGCGAAGCGGGCCAGACCGTCGGTCGCCAAAACGGCGGCGTTACGGTCGATGACCGCGATGATATTGTCTTTCAGGCAGTGTAGCGGACCGCCCGGCGTCAGGCTGCGATGGAAGTTGTCGCCAAAGCCGTAGACGAAGAATTTCCGATCGCGCAACTCGGCCTGAACCGCCGTCCAACGCGGCGCTTCGTCCCGTAGGTAGCCCTCGATCGCGGCAGGCACAGCCCGCTCGCCCTGGCGGTTTCGCAGGACGACATATTGCGCCGGATAGAACGCTCCCAGCGCGTAGGGCATGGCGTAGGTCCCGCCGGCCACGACGTCAAAGCCTTGCGGCGCGATCCTCAGGATTGCGCGCTGCGAGAAGTGATTGATGTGCAGCCGATCGACGTAATAGCCGAAATGCGGTTGCGGGAAGGTCGCATAAAGCTTCGGATCGGGCGTCTCGATGTGCACGAGGCCCCCTTCACCCACGAGGCCGAACAGTCCCTGGATCTGGCCGATATCGGCCATGTGCTCGACGACGTGGCTCAGGATCAGCAAGTCGTGGTCACCTGGCGGAAATTGGTCGCTGAACCGCAGGTTTGGCAGATCCGAGGGGAAGTTGGCGTTGACGTCGAAGCCCAGGAAATCGACCTGCGGGAAGCGCCCGGCCAGGACGTGGAGCAGGCCGCCGCCGCCGCAGCCGAAGTCCAGTACAGATTGAACCTGCCGCGAGCCGATCAGATCCGCGAGGATCTCGGCCTGGGGAAGATTGCGGTACTGGCCATGCCTCTGGGCAGCGTCGTTGGCGACCGCCGCGTAGTAGTCGCGGTAGCCGGGCGGATCCCGTGGCCAGGTAAAGGCGAAATCGCAGTCGGCGCAGCCGTGCAAAGCGACCTCGCTGGGCAAGTGCGGCTTCTCGCCAAAGCGCATCTGGGCGATGGGCGCACTGGCCTTGAGACCGCAGATCGGACAGGTCGGGGTCAGGACCATCGGTTCAGGGCTTTGTCGAGCGCGAGAACATTTCCGAGGCGCTCAGGGCCTTTTGACGGGCCTCAGCCAGGGCTTGGGTCGCCTCGGTCTTGCGATTGGCCAGTTGCGCGAGCGTGTTGCTGTAGGTGCAAAGCTCGGCGAACTGTTGAAGGCGGTCCGGACGGCAATGAGCCAAGGTGGCTTCCAGGCTGCGACGGTGGCCCATTGTCAGGTGGTAGCCCGAATAGAGAGCCCGCAGCAGATTCTCGAAGATCGTGTCGACTAGGGTGACTTCCGGCGGGCCGTAGGACTGCACCTGCCGGTGACCATTCGACCGCTCGAACAGGTCGAACGGAGCGCCGACCTTGGCGGCGACGTCCGCCAGCAGGCGCGGCAGATCGCCAGCGTAGTCGAAGAAGTTTCCGCCGTTGTAGTCGATGGTCTGGGAGTTGCCGACCCGGTGCACCAAGTGGTTGGCCCTGCTGTAATAAGCCGGGGCGTGGGCGTGCTTTTCCAAGAAGGCGGCCACGTGCGGGTGGCGGGTGTCCGAGCGCAGATAGGGCTCGGGATCCAGCGCCCGAGCGGCCTGCGTGCTCTCGATCTGGGCGCTGATGAAGGCCAACTGGTTTAGCCCGAAAGCGCAGAACAGGTCGATGAAGCTATCGAAGCGCTTGTCCGGCACGGTGTTCAACAACGGATAAAGCACCTCGGTCAGGTCGGCGTTGGCCGCGCGTTTGTTTAGCGTCAGGAAGCTGGGCGCCTCGCGTTCGAGGATCGAGACCACGCTGGCCACGCCGCCCTCCAACAGGACGTCGTCCGAGCCGAAGGTCCAGGTGTAGCGCCCGCGCGCCCGCCAGGGGGCAGCGAACAGGTTGAAGAAGCCGCCTTCGTCACGGGCGTTGACCATGTAGCTCAGGCGCGGATAGCGGTCGGCCAGAGCCTGGATCATGCCGTTGGTGTCGGGACCCGAAGCGTTGTCGCTGATCAGGATTTCGACCTTTTCCTCAAGTCCCTCCTTCAGTTGGTCAGCGATGCTCTGCACCGTAAGCTGCAGCTCAGCCGGGCGCTCATAGGTCGGAATAACGATGCTGAGCACCGGCTCCTGCGCAAACGGTCTGATAACGCTGTCGGCGAGGGCGCATTCGAGTTTTGACATGGGCTGTCCCGCTTAGGCTCGCGTGGTTGGAGAGCGAGCGGCGGCGCGCTCACGGCAGAAGCTGTGGATATTGTCCAGCATGTAGTCGATGTGGTCGGCTCCAAGGCCGGGATAGACTCCGATCCAGAAGGTGCGCTCCATGATCGCATCGGCGTGGATCAGTTCGCCAATAACCCGGAAGTCTCGGCCGGCCATGTAGGGCTGGCGCACCAGATTGCCCCCGAACAGCAGGCGGGTGCCGATCCGGGCGTCTTCCAGATGTCGGGTCAGTTCGTTGCGTGTGAAGGGGGCGTCCGGCTTGACGGTGATCGGGAAGCCGAACCAGGCGGGGTCGCTTCCTGGGGTCGCCTCGGGCAGAACCAAATAGGTCTGCAGGTCGGTCAGGCCAGCCTTCAGAGCCGCGAAGTTGCGTTTGCGTGCCGCGATGAAGCCATCCAGGTGATCCATCTGCGCCAGGCCCACCGAGGCCTGCATGTCGGTCATCTTGAGATTATATCCCAGGTGACCGTAGATGTATTTGTGATCGTAGCCGCGCGGCAGGTCGCCCATCTTCCAGCCGAACCGCTTGCCGCAGGTGTTGTCCATGCCAGGGGCGCAGAAGCAGTCACGCCCCCAGTCACGGAACGACTCGGCCAGCCGCCGCAGGAAGGCGTCATTGGTGAACACCGCGCCGCCCTCGCCTGTCGTGATGTGATGGGCGGGATAGAAGCTGAGGGTGGCGATGTCCCCGAACGTGCCCACCTGCCGGCCGTCATATGTCGAGCCCAGAGCGTCGCAGCAGTCCTCGATCAGCCACAGGCCGTGGTCGTCACAGAGCTTCCGGATCGCCGCCAGATCGAAGGGGTTACCCAAGGTGTGCGCGGCCATGATGGCCTTGGTCTTTCGCCCGATGGCGGCGGCCACCTTGTCCGGATCGAAGTTATAGGTGGTTGGCAACATATCGACGAACACCGGGACCAGGCCCGCGCCCAGCAGCGGATTGACCGTGGTCGGAAAACCCGTCGCGGCGGTGATCACTTCGTCGCCCGGCTTGAGCTGGCGAGCTTTCAGCTTGGGAGACGTCAGAGCCGACAGCGCCACGAGGTTGGCCGACGAACCGGAATTGACGGTCATGGCGAACTCTACGCCGAGCCGCTGCGCCAGGCGGACCTCGAAGGCGTCGTTGAACCGGCCGGTGGTCAGCCAGAAATCAAGCGCCGAGTCCACCAGGCTTCGCATGTCGGCGGCGGCGTAGACGCGGCCCGAAACGGGCACGGGCGACGCGCCCGGCTCGAAGGCTTTCGGCGCGTGAGCCAGCGCGTGGTATTCCTCGACCAAGGCGAGAATCTTGCCACGGAGCGCCGCGGTCTCCTGCGAGGGTTCTTGAAACGAGATGACGCGCTCCCGGTGCGGCCATAGACAACCTTGTTGCTCCGCCTAGGCGGAGACCATGATTATCTCCGATTCGGCGTGTCGTCGGCGCGCCAAACTGCCGCGCTAGAGTGGCCAAGCATTTCGGTCAGTATTGGGCGCGCCATGACAATCGGCATCGACGAGAATTTCTGGCGGGGTCGGCGAGTGCTGCTGACCGGCCATACGGGCTTCAAGGGAGGCTGGATGGCCCTGTGGCTGGAGCGGCTGGGCGCGACCGTGCGCGGCGTGGCGTTACCGCCCGACACCGAGCCGAATCTGTTTGACGCGGCGCGGGTCGGCGAAGGCCTGGACAGCGTGATCACGGACGTGCGCGACCCGGACGGCCTCGACGCGGCCGTGCTCGACTTCACACCATCGGTGGTGATCCACATGGCCGCCCAACCTCTGGTTCGCCGCGCCTACGCCGAGCCACGCGAGACCTTCGCCACCAATCTGATGGGCACGGTCAACCTGCTCGACGTCGTCCGCCGCCTCCCCCGGCCGGTGACGACGCTGATCGTGACGACCGACAAGGTCTACGAGAACCTCGAAGACGGCCAACCCTGCCGCGAAGGCGACCGTCTGGGCGGGCGCGACCCCTATAGCGCCAGCAAGGCCTGCGCCGAGTTGGCGGTCAGGGCCTATTTCGCCGCCTATATGGGGCCAGTTGGCATGGCGGTCGGCGTTGCCCGGGCCGGCAACGTGATCGGCGGCGGCGACTGGTCGCGCGATCGGCTGCTACCGGACATCCTGTCGGCCTTCGCACGCGGCGAACCCGCGATCCTGCGCAATCCAAGCGCCGTACGTCCCTGGCAACACGTGCTGGAACCGCTGCACGGTTACCTGCTGGCGGTCGAGGCTCTGGCCAGATCGCCGGGCCGAGATCTGCGCGCCTGGAACTTCGGCCCCGACCCCGACGGCGCGCGGTCGGTCAGGGCGGTCGCCCGGCTAGCGGCGGAAGCCTGGGACGACAGCGCGTGCATCGTTGAACGTGTCGATCCGAACGCGCCGCACGAGGCGGGCCTGCTCACCCTGAACTCGGACTTGGCGAAAGTTGAGTTGGGCTGGAGCCCGCGCCTTGACGTGGAACAGGCCATTTCGCTGACGACGCTCTGGTGGCGCGACGCCCTGGCCGGGCGCGATCTGCGCGCCACAACCCTAGAACAGATCGATCGCTATGCGTCGTCCGGCGCGTCGGCCAATGGTTCAATCGCATCGAGATAAGCGATGGTGTCGGCGACAATCTTGGCCAGCGGTATTGGGTGCTCACCGCGTTGGAACAGAGCGCTTTGATAGCGGCGTCCGTCGCCGATATACCAATCGCCGACCAAACCCCTCGGCTCTGGGCGGTCGATCACCGGATCGGTTAGACCCAGAGCCTCGCCCACCGCCAGGGCCAGCGCTCCGAGTTCGACGACCTCCGCGCCGCCGACATCGAAGGGCTGCGCCGACTGCGTCTCGTCCACTGCCATGTCGAGGACGACGCGCGCCATTTCCGAGACGTGGACGAAGCTCCTGAACACCGCGTCGGCGGCGGCGATCGTGACCCGGCCCCGCCGCGACAAGCCAAGAACGAAGTCGCCCAAGGCATAGGCTTCGGCGTGGTTGATGAAGGGGCCACCGAGGTTGAACACCCGCGGAAGCAGTACTGCCGTGCCGGTTTTCTGTCCCCACTCGGCGACGGTCGTTTCTTGATCGCGCTTCATTGTCGCGTACGCCGCGCGGGCCGGCGAGCCTTCGCCTGGGCGGTGCGCCGCACCGGACGAGAAGGCGACCAGCCGTCGCGTCGCGCCGGTCTCCGCCAGGGCCAGCACTTGGCCCAGCAAGATGTCGTTGGCGCGCAGCAGGGGCGCCGGACCGTCACCGGCCAGGCGGTCGGCGCCGACGATGCCCGCATGCAGCACCAGCCAGTCACCTTCGCCAAGGCGCGCCCCCGCCAGAGACTCGGTCGTCAGGTCGCGACCGCGCAGATTCAGGACGCGGGGGCGTGAGCCGAATAGTCGCAGGCGGTTGGGAGCGATATCGCTGTCGGTGGCCAGGATTTGGTCCACAAGCGCCATCCCAACCCATCCGGATGCGCCCACCACCGCAACGCGACGATTGGAGTGCGCTAACCATGCGGCGAACTTGCACCTAGGCATTGCCGCCGACTCCATTCTAGACAGGGGCTACGCACGTCGCGGCGCGAACTCAATTGACCGCGCCTAGATATACTAGCCCGCGCCGTAGCCAAGCGCCCGCGCGGCGGCCGCGCAACAGGACCCCGACCATGCAGACCCTCGACGCGCTGACCACCAAGGCTCTTTCCGTGGAAAACATGGCCACCGAACGCCTGGCCGCTATCCCTTGGCCGCTAGCTGACAGACCGTTCGTGATCGCTGAGATCGGCATCAATCACAATGGCGACCTCGATATCTCCAGGCAACTGATCCGCGCCGCCAGCGAGGCCGGCTGCGACGCGGTGAAGTTCCAGAAGCGGACGATTGACATCGTCTACACGGCCGAAGTGCTGGCTCAGGCGCGGCAGAGCCCCTGGGGCGAGACCCAGCGCGCCCAGAAGGAAGGCCTCGAGTTCGGCGAGGCCGAGTACGACGCCATTGACGCCTACTGCCGCGAGTTGGGCTTGGCGTGGTTCGCCTCGGCCTGGGACGTACCCAGCCAGACCTTCCTGGCCAAGTACGACCTACCTTACAACAAAATCGCCTCGGCGATGCTCACGCATCGGCCCCTGGTCGAGGCCGTGGCCGCCGAGGGCAAGCTGGTCTTCGCCTCCACCGGCATGTGTACTTTCGAGCAGATCGACACGGCGGTAGAGATCCTGCGCGCGGCCGCCTGTCCGTTCGTGCTGATGCACACGGTGTCGACCTATCCGACTCCGCCGGCGGACCTCAACCTAATGACCATCGACACCCTGCGTCGCCGCTACGGCGCACCAGTCGGCTACAGCGGGCATGAAAGCTTGGTGGAGCCCAGCCTGGTGGCCGCCATGCTGGGAGCCGTGGCCATCGAGCGCCACATCACCCTGGACCGCGCGATGTACGGCTCGGACCAGTCCGCCTCGCTGGAGCCGGGCGAATTGAAGGTCCTGGTTTCGCGCCTGCGCGATTTGCGCGAATGGCTGGGCGATGGCGAGAAGCGGATCACACCCGGCGAGGCTTCGGTCGCCGAGAAGCTGCGCTACTGGCCGGGCGGCGCCACCTAGGCCGTACGCCTACCAGTTCTTCCAAGGCGCGCCCTTCGCCCACAGGTCTTCGAGATACAGTTTCTCGCGCAGCGTATCCATCGGCTGCCAGAAGCCGTCGTGCCGGTATGCCCGCAGCTCGCCGGCCTTGGCCAAACGCTCCAGCGGCGCTTGTTCAAGCACCGTGTTGTCGCCGTCGATCAGGTCCAGCACCTTTGGTGACAACACGAAGAAACCGCCGTTGATCCGTCCGCTTTCGGACGAGGGTTTCTCGATGAACCGCTCGACGGTGTCGCCCTTGATCTTCAAGGCGCCGAAGCGCGCGAGGGGGGTCACCGCGGTGATGGTCGCCTGGGCGCCGTGGGCTTCGTGGAAGCGAACCAGCGCGCCAATGTCAACGTCTGACAGGCCGTCGCCGTAGGTCAGACAGAAATACGGATCATTTTGGATATAGCGCCCCACCCGCTTGATCCGGCCGCCGGTCATGGTGTCGTCGCCTGTATCGACCAGGGTGATGGTCCAGGGCTCGGAATGACTCTGGTGGACCTCGACCTGGCCGCTCGGCAGAATCGTCAGGTCGGCGTTCTGATAGGCGTAGTTCAGGAAATACTCTCGGACCTTGTCGCCGAGGTAACCGCAGCAAATGATGAAATTGTTCAGGCCATGGGCGCTGTAGGATTTCATGATGTGCCAGATGATCGGGCGACCGCCGATTTCGACCATGGGCTTGGGGCGCACCTGAGTTTCCTCGGCGATCCGCGTGCCCTTACCGCCAGCCAGGATCACGACTTTAGGGCTGTTGTTCTGCGTCATTTTTCGACTGTTTCCGCGCCGCGAATCCCAAGTTGACACTAGCGAAATCGCCCGTGGCAAACACCACCACAGAGGAGAATGCCAAGCCTTTGAACCTCCGACATCCGGTTCAAACAGTGCGGCCAAGTTTCTCCACACCCTAACGCGTTGGATGACAACCGACGTAGACTGATTGATCCATTGCGGTCGCGGGGGTTGCGAAGAATAAGCGCCCTGGCGCCGCGACGCGACACACAGCAAAAGGCCCCCGGCCTCGCAGCCGGGGGCTCTGCTAAAATGCGGTGGACGAAGACTAGAGCATTTTTCGAGCGAAGTTGTTCCGGTTCGCGTGAAGAACAATGCGTCAAAACAAAAGATTAGAGCTCACGGTCTGACGCAGTCAGGTCGGGAAATGCTCTAGCGGATAACCCGCGCGCCCTTGCCCTTCATCACGGCCTCGACCTCCGCTTGGCGCACCATCGAGGTGTCGCCAGGCGTGGTCATGGCCAGGGCGCCGTGAGCCGCACCGTACTCGACGGCGGCCTGGGGGCCCTTGCCTTCCATGAAGCCGAACGCGAGACCCGAGGCGAAGCCGTCGCCGCCGCCAACGCGGTCATAGATCTCGAGGTTCTCGCGCATCATCGACGCATAGAACTCGCCGCCGGCATAGAGGATCGCCGACCAGTCGTTGACCGAGGCGGTCTTGGCGTTGCGCAGGGTGGTGGCGGCGACCTTGAAGTTGGGGAACTGCTTGACGGCGGTCTCGATCATCTTCTTGAAGTTGGCCGGGTCGATCGACGAGATGTGCTCGTCCAGGCCTTCGACCTCAAAGCCCAGGCAGGCGGTGAAGTCTTCTTCGTTGCCGATCATCACGTCCACATATTGGGCGATGTGGCGGTTGACCTTCTGGGCCCCCTCCTTGCCGCCCTGCGACTTCCACAACGAGGCGCGGTAGTTCAGGTCATAGGAGATGACGGTGCCATACTTGCGGGCCACTTCGACCGCTTCGATCACGGCTTCGGCGGTGTTGCTGGCCAGGGCCGCGAAGATGCCGCCGGTGTGGAACCACCGAACGCCCTCTTCGCCGAACAGCTTTTCCCAGTTCACTTCGCCGGGACGGATCTGCGAGGCGGCGGTGTGGCCGCGGTCGCTGCAGCCCAGGGCCGGCCGAACGCCGAAGCCCTTTTCGGTGAAGTTCAGGCCCACGCGGGTGTTGCGGCCCAGACCGTCGAAGTCGCGCCAGATGATGTGGGAGGTGTCGACCCCGCCCTGCATCATCAGGTCCTCGACCAGCCACCCCAGGTCGTTCACCGGCAAGGCGGTAACGGCCGTCGAGCGCTTGCCCCAGCACTTCTTGAAAGCACGGGCGACGTTATATTCGCCGCCGCCTTCCCAGACGTTGAACTGACGGGCGTTGCGAACCCGGCCGAAACCGGGATCGAAGCGCAGCATCACCTCGCCGAAGCTGGCGCAGTCCCACTTGGTTTCAGAGGCGGGGCGGATATCGAGGATATTGTCGGTCATTTAGGCCTTCCCACGAACCTTTTTGATAAGGTCCACCGTGTCGCGGACCTTCTTGGTGATACCGGCGTAATCGCCCGCATCGAGCAACTCTTGGGTGATCAGCTTGGAGCCCATGCCGGCGGCGACGATGCCCGCGCCGAACCACTTGGTCACCGAGGCCTCGTCAGGATCGACGCCGCCAGTCGGCATGATGCGGGTCCAGGGCATCGGGCCCAACACCGCCTTGATGAAGTCCGGGCCGCCGACCGACGAGCCGGGGAACACCTTGACGATCTCGCAACCCAGTTCCTCGGCGTAGGAGATTTCCGAGGCCGAACCGCAGCCGGGCGAATAGGGGATCTTGCGGCGGTTGCAGACCTTGGCGACATCGGCGTTGAGGATCGGGCCGACCACGAACTTGGCGCCGTTGGCGATGTAGATGCCGGCGGTCGGCGCATCGACGATCGAGCCGACGCCCATGATGACGCTGGGATCGGCCGAGGCGAAGTAACGGGTCACTTCGTAGAAGACGTGGCTGGCGAAGTCACCGCGGTTGGTGAACTCGATGCAAGGTGCGCCGCCATCGGCGCAGGCCTGGATCACCTTCTTACAGACCTCGACATCGGGGTGATAGAACACCGGGATCACGCCCTGGCCCATCAGCGCCGTCAGTACGGCCATGCGGTCTTTCACCATCAGTAATGCTCCTAAAAGGATCGATCTTGCGTCCGGCCCAGCTGTGTGGCCTTGGCGTGGAAGATTTCGCCGCGTTCGGCGCTGGGCGACCGTTTAGACCGGGTCGCGGCCGGACGCCACATCGGAGGCTCCCGCAACGTCAATTCCATGGCTCTGGTCGATCGTCCTTTGTTTCCACCCTGCCCCGCCGCCGCCCCGATTGCCTCGGATCGCGGCGCAGGGCGTGTCGTAAATAAAGGGCGTCAGGCCGAAGCTCGACGCCCGAGTTTGCGCAGGAGCGAACTCAGAAAGAGCCGCGAACGTCTGGAATTGGGCAGACCAATCCAAAACGTCATGATACCAGAAGCGGAAGTGGACAGGCCACTTTGCCACCGGTGTCAATTGGGAATTTACCCCGAAGCGCCGCCTTGTGCAAGCCCGTTGAAAACGGTGTTTTATGTTTTGACGGAAGGGATGAAAATCAGCAGCAGTAGGGTCGGGTAAATGCCCTTAGGCGTGTCCCCAATGAAGCCCTGCCCTGTCTGGGGACACGCCCAAGGGCACGTCCCCGTCAGCACCACTGCCCTCATCCCGTGTTGCGCAGGCCCGCCGCGATGCCGGCCACGGTCAGCTGGATGGCCAGACGCACGTTCTCGTCCTGATCGCCGGCCCGGCGCCGGGTCAGCAGCTCAAGCTGCAGGTGGTTCAGCGGATCGACCGACAGGCCGGCCAGGGCGACAGACTCGGCCAGCTCCGGCTGGTTGTCGAGCAGGGCGCTTCCGCCCCGGATCGCCAGGGCGATCTTCGAGGCGCTGTCGTGCTCGGCCTGGATGGTGTCAAAAATCCGCTGAGCGTCGGTCGTGTCGGGCGACAGGGCCATGTATCGCGCGGCGATGCCCATGTGGCTCTGGGCCAGGGCCAGCTCCATGTTGGAGAGCAAGGCCCCGAAGAAGTCGAAGCCGCCGGCCAGGTCCTGCAGTTGCCCCGTAGAGAGCCCAGCCCGTTCGACACCAGCGGCGAAGCCGTACCAGCCGGGCAGCATGAAACGGGCCTGCGACCAGGAAAACACCCAGGGGATGGCCCGAAGGTCTTCGATCTTGCGGCTGGCGGTACGCGAGGCGGGCCGGCTGCCAATGTTGAGGCCGACGATCTCGCCGATCGGCGTGGCGGACCAGAAGAAGTCTTCGAAGGCCGGGTCGTCGTACACCAGGGCCCGGAAGCCATGGAAGGAGGCCTCGGCCAGAGCGGTCATCGCCGCGTCGACCTTGGGGTCGGGGCGTTGAACCGGGCGCTCGCTGGCCATCAGGGCCGCAGCGGCAAGTCCGTCGAGGTTGCGGCGGGCGGTGGGCTGGTCGCCGAACCGTCGGGCGATCATCTCGCCCTGCTCGGTCATGCGGATTCGGCCTTGGACGGTGCCTGCCGGCTGGGCCATCACCGCTTCGGCGGCCGGTCCCCCGCCCCGCCCGACCGAGCCGCCGCGGCCATGGAACAGCTGCAGCCCAACGCCCATGCGCTCGGCCTCGAAGGCCAGGGCGGAAGCGCCGCGCGCCACGCCGCGCCGCGAGGCCACATAGCCGCCGTCCTTGTTGCTGTCCGAATAGCCGAGCATGATTTCCTGCACCGGCCGGTCGCCCAGGATGGTGCGGCTAAGCGGCAGTTCCAGCCATTGGCGCAGCACGCGGGGACCGTTCTCCAGATCCTCGATGGTCTCGAACAGCGGGCTGATCTTCACAGAGGCGCGCGGCGCCGCCCCGCCCCAGACCAGGCCGACCTGCTTGAGCAGAACCAGTGGCTCGAGGATGTCCGACAGGGTCGCCGACTTGGAGATCACATAGGCGCCGAGGCAGCCGTGGCCGTAGTCGCGCACCATCTGGGCGGCCGCCTCCATGGTCGCCAGTTCCTTGGTCGTTTCCTCGCCATAGGCGGTGAACGGCGAGACCAGCGGCCGCTGATGCGACAACTCGTTGATCAGCAGCTTGGAGCGGGCTTCCTCGTCGAGGTCCAGGTACCTCACGCCGGTGCCGGCCCGCTGGAACAGTTCGTGCAGGGTGCGCTCGTGGACGTCGGCGTTCTGGCGTAGATCCAGGCTCATCAGGTGAAAGCCGCAGGCCTGGGCCACCTCGACCAGGGTCCGCAGGGCTGTGCCGACCAAGCGCTCGCCGCCGTTGCGTTCGAGGCTGTCGATGATGATCTTCAGGTCTGCCACGAAGGCCTCGGGATGAGCATAGGGCTCGACCTCCGTGCGACCGTTGGCGAAGGCCACCCACTGGTTGGTCAGCTTCTGCGACACCGCCGAGAGACGATCGAAGATCAGCTCCAGGGCCAGGCGATAGGGCTCGTCCATGCGATGAACGGACGGGTCCTGCGTCTGGGCCGCCAAGGTCCTCACCTCGTCCGAGACCGGCGCATAGGCGGTGGAGACCGCCAGGTTGGACCACAGCTTGCGCACCTCGGCGGCGTACCAGTCGAGGATGACCCGAGCCTGGGAGGCCAGGGCCAGCTTGAGCGTGTCGCCATTGACGCCGGGGTGACCGTCGCGGTCGCCGCCCAGCCACGAGCCCATCTTCAGCAGCGGGGCCATCTGGCCATGCTCGCCGATCTGGGCCGACCAGTCGCCATAGAGGTCGACGATCGCCGGCAGGATTGAGGTGCGGACGATCGACAGGGCGTTGCGGATCTCGTCCTTCACGGTGATCCGTTCGGGACGATAAAGCCGGGTGCGCCACATCAGGGCGATCTCGCGGAAAAGGCGCTCGCGGATGTCGGCCTCGAGATCGGCCGGCAGGTGGTGGCGGCGCAGAGCCATCAAGCGCGAGATCTCGGTCTCGCGGTCGACCATGCTGCGGCGGCGCACCTCGGTGGGGTGGGCGGTCAGCACCGGCACCACATTCATTGCGGCCAGCACCTTGGTCAGCTCGGCTGGGGTCTTGCCCTGGGCGACCAGCGCCTTGACGGCGTCGACCAGGGTGCGGGGGCGATCATCGCCCGGCTGGGCGTCGGCCTCGGCGTGGCGACGGCGACCGGCGACGTCCTCGCCGATATTGGCTAGCATCGAGTGGCTGGCCAGGGCGCGGGCCAGGAAGATCGCCTGGTCGCTGGACAGGTCGGCGAACAGATGGTCCAGCCGCGCGGCCTCGCCGTCCGGCCTATCCTGCGAGGCGGCCTTGCGGGCGGTGGCCACCAGCTTGGCGGCCTCGTCGCCATCGAGATAGGCGATGGCCTCGTTCAGCAGGTCGCTCAGCAGGTGGGCGTTCTGCCGGACGTTGCGGCTGGTGGGGCGATCCCCCTCGGACGACAAGAAGACCGACAGGGGATTGCGCATGCGCGGAGCTCCGAGGCCGCCGCGAAACGGCGACGGCTCATCAGGGTAGAAATGAACGAGACGACAGCCGGACGCCGGGCCCAGTCTGACGTAACGGCGCCCTTACCGCGCTTTGATCACCGGGAAAAGGCGGCAAGCGCAATGGTTACGGTACCAATCGCAGGCTTGCGCAGAAATCAGCCTCTAGCGCGCCAACCAACCGCCATCCACGGGCAAGGTAATCCCCTGAACATAGTCCGAGGCCGAGGAGGCGAGGAACACCGCCGCCCCGCCCAAGTCGCCTGGTTGACCCCAACGGCCGGCCGGAATGCGAGCCAGGATCGAGGCGTTGCGGTCGGCGTCGTTGCGCAGGGCCTCGGTATTGTTGGTGTCGAAATAGCCTGGCGCGATGGCGTTGACATTGATGCCCTTGGCCGCCCATTCGTTGGCCAGGATCTTGGTCAAGCCCGCCAGGCCGCTCTTGCTGGCGGTGTAGGATGGGACGCGGATGCCGCCCTGGAACGACAGCAGGCTGGCGATGTTGATGATCTTGCCGATCGAGCCTTCTCCGCCCTGCTTCAGAACCTGCTTGGCGAAGGCCTGGGTCAGGAAGAAGACGACCTTCAGATTGGTGTCCATCACCGCGTCCCAGTCGGCTTCGGAGAAGTCGATGCTGTCGGCGCGACGGATGATGCCGGCGTTGTTGACCAGGATATCGACCTTGCCGAAGGCGCTGACGGTCTCGTCGATCACGCGCTGCACGGGCTCGATCGAGCCGAAATCGGCCTGAATCGACAGGAACTTGCGGCCCGTGGCTTCCACCAGGGCTTGCGTCTCGGTCGGGGTGCTGCGGCCGGCGACGGCGACGTCCGCGCCGGCTTGCGCCATGGCCACGGCCACCGCCTGGCCGAGACCGGTGTTGGCGCCGGTGACGAGGGCGACCTTACCTTCGAGGCTGAACGGATGGGCCATCATGCTGTCTTCCTGATCTAAATCTTGTCATCCCAGACGGCCTGAAGGGCCGATCCGGGACCGCCACAAACGCAGGCGCTTGCGGCGGTCCCGGGTTTTCGCTTGGCTGCGGCCGGGATGACAGCCGCAGGGAAGTGCAGCGGTCCCCGCCCCTACTTCAGCTGGCAGATGTCCAGCACGTTCATGTCGGTATAGTCGAGGTTCTCGCCGCCCATCGCCCAGATGAAGGTGTAGTTCGAGGTGCCCGAACCCATGTGGATCGACCACGGCGGGCTCATCACGGCTTCCTGGTTGGCGATCACGATGTGACGCATCTCGTCCGGCTCGCCCATGTAGTGGAAGACCCGGTCGTTGTCGCCCAGGCCGAAGTAGAAATAGGCTTCCGAACGGCGGTCGTGCAGGTGAGGCGGCATGGTGTTCCAGACGCTGCCCGGCTTCAGCACGGTCATGCCCAGCAGCAGTTGGGCCGACTTGCAGGTGGTCGGCACGATGTACTGGTAGATGGTGCGTTCGTTGGAGGTCTCCAGCGCGCCGCGCTCCAGCGGGACGGCGTTGGCGAACTCGAGCTTCTTGGTCTCGAAGGCGGTGTGAGCCGGCAGGCTGGTGATGTAAAAGCGGGCGGGGTTGGCGGCGTCGGCGCTCTCGAACGTCACGTCCTTGGAGCCCATGGTCACATAGATGCCGTCGCGCGGCTCGATGTCGTAGGCGAGGCCGTCCACGGTCACCTTGCCGACGCCACCGCCGACATTGATGGCGCCCAGCTCGCGGCGTTCCAGGAACGGATGACCGGCGGCCGAGGCCGGCTCGGTCTGGTCGGGCAGCTTGACGGCGGTCGAGACCGGGGCCGCACCACCGATCACGAAGCGTTCGGCGTGATTGTACTGCAGCACAATTTCGTCGGCCGCGAACAGACCCTGCATCAGGTAACGATCGCGCAGGTCGTCATTGCTGACCGCGTACATCATGTCGGGGTGGGTGGCGTGGTAGGTCTTGGCGAACATCTTGGAGCTCCGGGAAATCTATTCGGCGGCGTATTGTGTGGCGGGCGTCGGTTGGACGGTCCGCGGTTGGTCGAGTTTGTAGGCCTTCTTAGGGAGTTTGTACGTCAGGTCGACGATCAGCTCGGCGGCCTCGACCTCGTCCATGCGGTGCTCGGCGACCATGCGGGCCAGGAAGCTGCTGTCCACGCGGCGGGCCACGTCGTGGCGGGCCGGGATCGACAGGAAGGCGCGGGTGTCGTCGTTGAAGCCGACGGTATTGTAGAATCCCGCCGTCTCGGTGACCTGCTCGCGGAACCGCATCATACCCTCTGGGCTGTCGTGGAACCACCAGGACGGACCCAGCTTCAGCACCGGATAATGGCCGGCCAGAGGGGCCAATTCGCGGCTGTAGACCGTCTCGTCCAGCGTGAAGAGGATGATCGACAGGCGCGGGTCATTGCCGAACTTGCTGAGCAACGGCTTGAGGGCGCTGACATATTCAGTCTGCATCGGGATGTCGGCGCCCTTGTCGCGACCGTGGCTGTCCAGCAGGCCGGTGTTGTGGTTGCGGTGCGAGCCGGGGTGGATCTGCATGACCAGCCCGTCGTCCAGGCTCATCTTGGCCATCTCGGTCAGCATCTGGGCGCGGAACAGCTCGGCCTTGGCGGGCGTCACCTCGCCCTGTAGCAGGCTCTGGAACAGGGCCTCGGCCTCGACGTCGCTGAGGTCGGCGGTGGCCGCGGTCGGATGGCCGTGATCGCTGGAGGTGGCGCCTGCGTCGATGAAGGCGGCGCGGCGGATGCGGTGGCCTTCGAGATAACCGCGCCAACTGGTGACGTCCTGGCCTGACACTTCAGCGAAGCGGTCGAACGACCAGCCGAAACGCTCGTCCTCGAAATCGATGACGGCGTCGGGACGGTAGGCCGTGATCACATGGCCGCCCCAACCGCTCTCACGGATGGCGTGGTGATGCTTGAGACTATCGTGAGGACCCTCGGTGGTGGCGAGGGTCTCGATGTTGAAGCGGTCGAACAGGGCGCGGGGTCGGAAGGCCTCCGTGGCCAGCGCTTCGTTGATCCGGTCGAAATAGAGATCGGCGGTGTCGGCGCCCAGGAAGACCTCGAACCCAAACACCTTGCTGAACACGTGGTTCAGCCAGATCCAGGACGGCGTGCCGCGGAACAGGTGGAAGTTCTCGGCTAGCAGCCGCCAGGCGGCGCGCGGGTCGGTCGCCGGCACGCCGGCCTTGGAGCGGACCTTCAGCGAGTCGAGGCTGATCCCTTGGCTGTAGAGCATGCGGAACAGGTAGTGGTCGGGCGCCAGCAGCAGGTCGGTGGCGTCCTCGAAAGGGGCATTGGTCGCGAACCAGGACGGGTCGGTGTGACCATGCGGGCTGATGATCGGCAGATCCTTGACCTGGCCATACAGCGTACGGGCGATGCCCCGCGTGCGCTCGTCTGCCGGGAACAGGCGGTCATCGTGAAATATCAGAGGCCGAGCCATTGGCGTCTCCTACTCCTTAATCCGCCGACGGCGTTGACTGGCCGCTTCGACGCGCTTGGTAACCGGTGTCATGAAGCTATGCAAGCCACGGCGGCGCGGCCGACCCTACACCGAGGATGGTGGGGCCGACGACTCCCGAACGACCAGATAGGGGATCGGGCTGTTCGGATCACGCTTCTCACGAACTGCGGCGTTAATCAGTTTCTCGGCGGCGATCCGTCCCACTTCGCGGGTCGGAATATGGATCGTCGTCAAGGGCGGCCAGACGGCCTGGGCGATCTGGAAGTCGTCGAACCCGACCACCGTCAGGTCGGCGGGAACCTGCAGGCCCGCCCGTCGCGCCGCCTGCAGAACGCCCGCGGCCATCTCATCGTTACCGGCGAAAATCGCCGTTGGACGCGGGTCCATCGCCAGCAGGGTCTCGCCGCAGGCCAGGCCCGACTCGAAGGTGTAGGCGCCTTGGACCACGTAGTCGTCTTCGAGCTTCAGGCCGGCCTTGTTCAGGGCGTCCTCCAAACCCCCTCGCCGCTCGTGCGACGAACGGAAGCTTGGCAAGCCGCTGATGAAGCCGATCCGCCGATGGCCCAATTCGACCAGGTGGGCGCCCATGGCCTCGCCGCCCAATCGGTCGTGACCGACGATCATATGCTCGGGCTTGTCCAGCTCGACCGAGGCGATGCGGATATATTCGCAGCCGATCTCGCGTAGTAGCTTGGCCACCCGTTCGTCTTCCGAGACCGACGGCGGCAGCACCACTCCAAACAGCTTCTGGCGCTCGACGAAGGTGCGTACATCCTGCAGGAAGGTCGGGCTGGAACGATCGCAAGGATGCACCACCAGCTCAAACCCAGAGCCCCGGATACCATCCAGCAAGCCCAGTTGCATGTTGACGACATATTGCGGGTTAGGATTGTCGTAGATCATGCCGATCAGGAACGAGCGGCGGAACGCCAGGCCCCGCGCCTGGGGATCGGGCGCGTAGCCCCACTCGGCGATCACCGCCTCGATACGCTCGCGGGTCTCGTCGCGCACGAAGGGCGACTGGTTGATGACGCGCGAGACGGTCTTCTTCGACACCCCCGCCAGGCGGGCGATGTCGTTGATGGTGGCGCGCTTGCGACCACCTTCGAGGCCAGACTCGGGTTCCGGGCCATCGTTGTCCGTCAGGGGGGTGTTGGACGAGGTCAAAGCGTTTCCATGCAGCGATCGTTGGTTTGTTTTGTCATACTCTACGCAAGAAGGCGTCGCTACAGATGCGCGGACAGGCGTAATTGGCCTATGCTGACACCGGTTTCCCCACCTCGTTGACGGGGATGGCAACACGAAATGTCCCAATGACCAACAGTTTGATGAGTGACCCGCCCTCCGCCGCCACCGAATCGATCCACGGCGTCGATCCACGCGACCACGTCGCCACGGCGCTTCGCGACCTCGTGGCGGGCGAGACGCTCGACCTGCATGGTCAGTCGATCATCGCTCGCGCCGACATTCCCAAGGGCCACAAGATCGCTCAGCGAGCCGCGGCCAAAGGCGAGGACGTCTTGAAATACGGTTGGCCGATTGGCCGGGCCACGGTGGAGATCGCCGTCGGCGATCACGTCCATGTCCATAATGTCGAAACCCGGCTGTCGGGCGTCGAGGACTTCACCTACGCCGTTGCGACACCGGATGACCACCTCGCTTCGCCGCCAGGAAGCTTCCTGGGCTATCGCCGCAAGAATGGTCGGGTCGGGACCCGCAACGAGATCTGGGTGCTATGCACGGTTGGCTGCGTGGCCAACACCGCCCGGCGGATCGCCGAGAAGGCCAATGAGCGCTTTGCCGGCCGGGTGGATGGGGTCTTTGCCTTCCCTCACCCGTTCGGCTGCTCGCAGTTGGGAGACGATCTGATCCACACCCGCAAGCTGATCGCCGGTTTGGCGGCCCATCCAAACGCCGGCGGCGTGCTGATCCTGGGTCTGGGCTGCGAAAACAATCAGCTGAAGGCGCTGCTGGAGTCCGCGCCGGGCCTGGATCCCGAACGCCTGCGCTCGTTCACCACCCAGATGGTCGATGACGAACAGGAAGACGGCCTGGCCGCCATCGAGGCCCTGATCGAGATCGCCGAGCGCGACCACCGCGAACCCGCGCCGCTGGCGGACCTGGTTGTCGGCCTCAAGTGCGGCGGTTCTGATGGCTTTTCCGGCGTCACCGCCAATCCGCTGGTCGGCCGCATCGCAGACAAGGTCTCCGACGCTGGCGGCACGCCGGTCTTGACCGAAATTCCAGAGGTATTCGGCGCCGAGCAGGTGCTGCTGTCGCGCTCGGCCAGCCGGGCCGTGTTTGACGGCGCGGTGCGGGTGATCGACGACTTCAAGCGCTACTTCATCGATAACCACCAGCCAATCTACGAGAACCCCTCGCCCGGCAACATCGCCGGCGGCATCACCACCCTTGAGGAGAAGTCCCTCGGCGCGGTGCAGAAGGGCGGCCGCTCATCGCTGGTCGAGGTGCTGCGCTATGGCGATCAGGTCGGGCCGCACGGCCTGACCCTGCTAGAGGCGCCCGGCAATGACGCCGTGTCGTCCACCGCCCTGACCGCGGCGGGTGCGACGGTGATCCTGTTCACCACCGGTCGCGGCACGCCACTCGGCTTTCCCGCCCCGACCCTGAAGATCGCGTCCAACAGCGCTCTGGCCGCGCGAAAGCCGGGCTGGATCGACTTCGACGCTGGGGTCGTGCTGGCGGGCGTGACCATGGACGCGGCGGCCGACTCCCTGATGGACCTGGTGGTGGCCACGGCCTCGGGCCAGCAGACCAAGGCTGAACTCAACGGCGAGCGCGAAATCGCCATCTGGAAACAAGGCGTGACCCTTTGACCGACACCGTCTCTCGCCCGCTGCGCCTCAACGCCGTCAGCTATCCCGCCACCATTCCGAGCGTCGCGCAGCCGGCCTATGATCGCGACAAGGTGACCGTCGGCGTCGTGCACTTCGGGCCAGGCGCGTTTCACCGAGCCCACCAGGCCTGCTATTTCGACCAGCTTCTGAACAGCGACCCGCGCTGGGGGATCTGCGCCGTCTCGCTGAAGAGCCCGGGCGTCCGCGACGCGTTGGAGCCGCAAGACGGTCTCTACACCTTGGCCCAGTTGGACGCCAAAACCACCTTCCGCATCGTAGGCTCGATCCTGGAAGTGCTGGTCGCGCCCGAGGATCCGCCCGCCGTCTTCGCCCGCCTGGCCGCGTCGATGACCCGGATGGTCACGCTGACGGTGACCGAAAAGGGCTATTGCCTAACCGGCGACGGCAAGCTGGACACCGCCCATCCCGACATTGTCCATGACCTGGCCCATCCGCGCGAGCCGGTCAGCGCCGTGGGTTATCTCGTCGAGGGCCTGCGCCGTCGCCATCTGGCCGGGCTGCCGCCCTATGCCGTGGTGGCCTGCGACAACCTCGGAGACAACGGCTGGCGGCTGAAGGCGGCGACCGTCGCCTTCGCAGAGGCGATTGATCCGGAACTCGCCGCCTGGATCGAGACCGAGGGCCGCTTCCCGCGCACCATGGTCGACAGCATTACCCCGGCCACCGACGACGCTCTGCGCGAGCGGGTCGAGAAGGCCACCGGCCTGTCCGACGCCTGGCCGATCCAACGCGAAGCATTTACCCAGTGGGTTGTCGAGGACGTGCTCGGAGACGACGCGCCCGACCTGGCGTCGGTCGGCGTCACCCTGACCGACGACGTTCGCGGCTTCGAACGCGCCAAGCTGCGGCTGCTGAACGGCGTGCACTCGACCATCGCCTATGCCGGCCTGCTGAAAGGTCATGAAACGGTGTTCGAGGCCATCAGCGATCCGGATCTGGCCCAGATCGCCGAGGACCTGATGGTCCAGGACATCATCCCCACCTTGACCGCCCCGCGCGGCCTGGACCTGGCCGCCTACGCCCAGGCCATCCTGGCCCGGTTCCGCAATCCCGAAATCCGCCACCTGCTGAGCCAGATCGCCTGGGACGGCTCTCAAAAACTGCCGTTCCGTATCCTGGGCACGGTGGTCGATGCGCTGGAGGCCGGCCGCTCGGTCGACCGCCTGGCCCTGCCCTTGGCCGCCTGGATGCACGTCATCCGCCGCCGCACCGCCGAGGGCGTGAAGATCGTCGATCCCTTGGCTGAGCGTTTGGTCGAGACGGCGGCCGCCTGCACCGGCGATGCTTCGACCGATGTGGCGTCGTTCCTGAAGTTGGAGCCGGTGTTCAGCCGGGAGTTGGCGAGCAACGCGGCGTTCGTGGCGGCGTTGGAGAAGGCCTACGCAGCGCTATCCTGACAAGTCCTCCCGCCGTGGGGGAGGTGTCGGCGAAGCCGACGGAGTGGGGAGTGATCGGCAGGTAGTCACGGACAAGATCGAGCGTCGTAAATCTCCCCCCACCGGTCGCTGCGCGACCACCTCCCCCACGGGGGGAGGACTGCATCCCTATCGCGTTACACCCATGCCCGTCATGACGGGCAGCACGGTGGCGAGCAAAATTCGCAGGTCGAACCAGAACCCCTGGCGCCGCAAATATTCGGCGTCCAAAGCCACCTTCGCCGGTGTGGCGATCTCGTCGCGGCCGTTGATCTGGGCCCATCCGGTTACGCCGGGCCGCAGCGTCTCGACGCCGGCGGCCGTCCGCAGCGCCACGAGGTCATCCTGATTGAACAGCGCCGGCCGGGGCCCGACCAGGCTCATTTCGCCGACCAGCACGCTCCATAGCTGCGGCAATTCGTCGAGGCTTGTCTTGCGCAGGAGGCCGCCCAAGGGGGTGAGCCAGCGATCGGGGCCTTCCAGCAGATGGGTGGCGACCTCCGGCGTGTCGATCCGCATTGTGCGGAACTTGGGCATCGCGAACAGCGCGTTACCGCGCCCTACTCGTTGCGACCAATAGAGCGCCGGCCCCTTCGAGGTCAGGCGCACCACCCCCGCCAGCACCAGAAGCGGGACAGCCAGCACCAGCAGCGCCCCGCCGGAGGCCGCCACGTCGAACAGACGCTTCACGGCCTAGGCCAGATCGCCGGAAGCCGCGTCCAGCAGCAGGTAGGCGCGTCCAGCGTCGGAGGACAAGAGGGCGGCCACCAGGAAGCCTTCGCGGTCCTGATCAGCCGCCTCGTCCATCATGCCTGAATAGCGGCGCAGGAAGCGGTCGGCGTCGGCGCGCAATGCCGCGTCGGAGAACAGGCGGCGCACCAGGCGGCGAATGGCGGCTGGAGCCAGTTTCTTGACCACCTCACGGGCACCCTCACTGTCGTGGGTCTGGATGGTGGCGGCGATCTCGTCGATGCGACCGCGCGGTAGCAGGGCCGTCGGGTCTATGCCCATGGCCAGGATCTCGGCGGCCATCTTCTCGCCCAGGGCGGCGTCGCCCGGCGCGGCGCTTTCCAGGCCCGACAGCATATTGCGCCACGACCAGCCGCCCGGTGGTTCGGCCTGCTCGGTGGGCTGGGCGGGCGGCGGCGCGGCGTTGCGGCCACCGGCGGCGTCGAAGATCGAGCGGAACTCGTCATCGGAGGCGGTCGGGGTCAGGCGAAGGCGGGGGCGCAGGCCGATCTCGTCGGCGCTCGGCTCATTGACCGGCTGGACCACGGGCGGCGCCAGCGGGGCGGCGGCTTGAGGCGGACGCACTAGCCCCGCGGCTCCCCGCGATGCGGGCGGCGGCTGAGGCGCGCCCGCCACGCCCATCCGGCTGACCGCTTCGCTGAGCATGTCGTAGTTGCGACGAACCCGCTCCTGGAACGCCTGGTCGATCGCGGCGGTCTCCTCGGCGGTCTGGCGAGCGGCCAGACGCAAGGACTCGATGCCGTGGTTGATCTGGGCGCGGACCTCGTTGGCGCGGGCCAGGGCTTCGGCCGGCAGGTCGGCGGTGCGACGACCGACGTCCTCCAGCATCGACTCCATCTCGGCGATGGTGGCCCGGGCCGTCTCGACACTCTCGGCCAATTTCAGGGCCGTACGGGCGCCAGCCTGCTCGACCACCTGGGCCGATTGCTCGATCAGATCGCGGGCCTCGTCCATGCGCGACTCAAACACCGTGTCGGCCTTCTGGCCCGCAGCGAACGCGATCTCATTGAGCTGGTCGACACGACCCCGCGCTGTCTCGACCCGTTGTTCCACGCCTTCGCTGGCCTTGCGGGCGGCGGCGGCCATGGCGTCCAGCGCGTGGTTGAGCGCGCTCTCTAAATCGCTGCGCTGCCCGCCGGCCGCGCTAGCCAGGGCGGTGATCGCGCTGGAGGTTTCGGCGGCCAGGGCCTCACGCTCGGCGCGGGCGGTCTCGGCCACTTCGCGCAATTGGTCGGCCGCCGCGCCGATCAGGCCGCGCAGCACCTCGGCCCCCATGGCCGCCATGTCGCCCATCTCGGTGGCGCCGGCGCGGGTGTGGCCGATGAATTCGGTGAGCTGGGCGGTTCGGGTCTCGGCCTCGCCGGCGAAGTCTTCCTGGTCGGCGCGCAACGACTGACTGGCCGCGACCAGCACGGCGCGCTGCTGGGCCAGGTTGCGCTCAACAGCGGCCATCTGGTCGCCCACGCCCTGACCGGCGGTCTCCAGCCGAGCGATTTGCCGCGAGAGGTCCTCTGCCCCAACCCGCGCGGCGTCGGACGCCTCGGAGGCGGCGGCGGCAAGGTCGGCGGCTCGGGCGGCGAGCGCGGCTTCGGCTTCGCGAAGCTGGGTCTCGGCCAGGTCGGAAGCCTCGGCGACCATCCGCGCCTGGCTGCCGATGGCGTCGACCACGGCGGTGGACTGGGCGTCCAGCGTCGTCGATAGGGCGTGCATGGCCTGGCGTTCGTGCCCCAGTCCGTCGGACAGCTGCTTGACCATCCGCGCCGACTCGCTGGTGGTCTGGGCCAAGGCGAGGGTCTCTTCGGCCAAGGCCTCACGCAGGGCCTGGACGCGCGCGCGCGCGTCCTCGGCGGCGGCTGCGGCGGCGTCGATCTCGGCGCGAATGCCTTCGACGGCGCTGGTCACGCCGGCCGAGGCCAGGGCCGCAGGGGTCACCAGGCGGTCGGTCATCACGCGATTGCGCTTCAGCTCCGCCGAGACGGCCAAGGCCTGGCGTAGCATGTAGGCGCCCAGCAGGGTCAGGAGAGCGGGACCGATCGCCAGGGCGGCGAACACCGCCAAGGCGAACTGATCGACCTTCAGCGCGGGCACACCAGCGCCATAGCCCAGGGCAAAGGCGATCGGCGCCAGCGCCCACAGTGCAGCGGCGGCGGCGGCGAGGCTCCAATAGAGCGGGGCCGGCATCGGCTTCTTGTCATCGTAGGTGGCGGACAAGGGTGTGATGGTGGGCGCGGTCCGCGGCGTTGGCGGGGTTTGGCGCGGCTTCGCGACGGCGGCTTCCGACCGTTTCGCCGGCGCCTCCGGCTCCACGACCGGGGCCGGCGACTGGACAGCCGAGGCGGTCAGGAAGGAGGGCAGCGGCGCGAACGGCTCGGCCTCGACCTGGGCGTTCCGCTTGGGGCGCGGTGGCGTATAGGCCGCAAAGGCGGGAATCGGATCATCGGCCCCAGGATCGGTCGAGTGGGGCGCTACGGGCAATGGCCTTTCGACTTCGGCCTTGGACGCGGCCTCGGCTGGACGCTCCTTTGGCGTCGATGCAAAGAAACCCCGACGGGCGGCGGTCCTTGGCGTCTCCACGATCGGCGTGGGTTCGGGGTTCAGCGGGCCACGATCAAGCGTCGGCGGCGGCGAGGCTTCTGGCACAGCGGCGATGTCCAGATCCAGGTCGGGTTCGCTGACCGGCGCATCGGCCTGGGGCTCGACTTGACGGCCGACGTCCTCGACCGGCGGTTCCATCGCGATGCCGGAGAAATCAAGCGGTTGGCGCTTCTTAGGCTTCATACGCAGCCATGGTCCCAGAGCGAACGGCGTAGGGCCGGATGAACACCGCCGCGCGGGCGCCCCACCCTCGCGCAACGCTCAAACCTAACGGCGAAAAGCCCGCGCGCATAGCGGGTTCCGGCGGTTTTCCCGTCAGAGGTGAACTTGCCGCGAAGCCTGCTCGTGAAAGGCCTAGGCGCGAACCGCGGCAAGCTGGCGATGAGCGCAACTCATGGTGCTTTGCACGGCCTGCTGGCGCGGCGACCGCGCAACGGTGCGCTCGGCCTTGGACGGGGCCTTGACCTGATGCTCAACGACCACGCCGAACTGGCACAGGGCCATGGCCGATAGCCAGAGCATGATCGCAGTGATGAATTCAGCCAGGGATGACATCGGTGAGCCCACAATCCGATACCGGCGTTATGCGACAGTTTGCGCCCAAGCTCGAATGAACTTTTGGTCATGAAAGGCAGCGACCGTGGTCGCGCCTCCCATCGAAGCTCACAGCGTCTGCAGTTTTCTCCGCCTTGCCCCGCTGTTCCGCCGCACCTAGGTGCAGTCCCAGGATCACCGGTCGGCGCCGCGCCCATGGCATGGCGGCGGCGCTTTACCATTTGCGGACATGCGTTTTGCCCCCTAGCCCAGTCGCCTCCTTGTCGCACGACGCCTTTGCGGACACGTCCATGAGTGCGCTGACTTCGGCTCGCGTGAGTCCCGAGCGCCTGACGCATCTTCAGCGGCTGGAGGCCGAGAGCATCCACATCCTGCGCGAGGTCGCCGCAGAGTGCGAACGGCCTGTGATGCTCTATTCGGTCGGCAAGGACAGCGCCGTCATGCTGCACTTGGCCGCCAAGGCCTTCTATCCGTCCAAGCCGCCCTTCCCGCTGCTTCACGTCGACACAACCTGGAAGTTCCGGGCGATGTACGACCTTCGCGACACCATCGCCAACCAGTTGGGCTTTGAACTCCTGGTGCACAAGAATCCCGAGGCCGAGGCGCGCGGCATCAATCCGTTCGACCACGGCAGCGCCCTCCACACCGACCTCTGGAAGACCGAGGGCCTCAAGCAGGCGCTGGCCAAGCATGGCTTCGACGCGGCCTTCGGCGGCGCCCGCCGCGACGAGGAGAAGAGCCGCGCCAAGGAACGCGTCTTTAGCTTCCGCACCTCTGATCAGCGCTGGGACCCCAAGGACCAGCGGCCCGAACTGTGGAAGCTCTACAATACCCGCAAGCACCCCGGAGAAAGCTTGCGAGTCTTCCCGATTTCCAACTGGACCGAGTTGGATGTCTGGCAATACATCCACCTGGAGAACATCCCGATCGTCCCGCTCTACTTCGCGGCCGAGCGGCCAGTGGTCGAACGCGACGGAAGCCTGATCATGATCGATGACGATCGCTTCCGGCTGCGTCCGGGCGAAGTCCCCCGGATGAAGAGCGTGCGGTTCCGTACCCTGGGCTGCTATCCGCTGACCGGGGCCGTCGAGAGCACGGCCTCGACCCTGCCCGAGGTGATCCAGGAAATGCTGCTGACCACAACCAGCGAGCGCCAAGGCCGGGCCATCGACCACGACCAGTCGGCCTCGATGGAAAAGAAGAAGCAGGAAGGGTATTTCTAGATGGCCCCCGCTTCCGTGAACACGGTCTACAAGCCCTCCGACCTGATCGCCGAGGACATCGACGCCTATCTGCTGGCCCACCAGCACAAGTCGCTGCTGCGCTTCATTACCTGCGGCAGCGTGGATGACGGCAAGTCGACGCTGATCGGCCGCCTGCTGTACGACAGCAAGATGATCTTCGAGGATCAGATGGCCGCCCTCGAGGCTGACTCCAAGCGGGTCGGGACCCAGGGTGGAGCGATCGATTTCGCTCTGCTGGTCGATGGTCTGGCCGCCGAGCGCGAGCAGGGCATCACCATCGACGTCGCCTACCGGTTCTTCTCCACCGACAAGCGCAAGTTCATCGTCGCCGACACCCCCGGTCACGAGCAATATACCCGCAACATGGTCACCGGCGCCTCGACCGCCGATGCGGCCGTGGTCCTGATCGACGCCCGCAAGGGGGTGCTGACCCAGACCCGCCGTCACTCCTATCTCGTCCAGCTGCTGGGCATCCGCCACGTGGTGCTGGCTGTGAACAAGATGGACCTGGTCGGATGGGACCAGGCGCGGTTCGACGAGATCGTCGCCGACTACCGGGCCTTCGCCGACCAGATCGGCCTGCAGGTCTTCACCCCGATCCCAATCTCGGGCCTGACCGGCGCCAACATGGCCGGCCGGGGCGAGGAGTCGCCGTGGTTCGACGGGCCGATCTTGATGGACTGGCTGGAGGGCGTGGAGGTCGAGGACGATCTGCGAAGCCAGGCGTTCCGCATGCCGGTGCAGTGGGTCAACCGCCCCAACCTCGACTTCCGGGGCTTCTCCGGCCAGATCGCCGCCGGCACGGTCAAGCCGGGCGACAAGGTCAAGTCGCTGCCCTCGGGCCGCGAGAGCACCGTCGCCCGCATCGTCACCCTGCCCGACGACCTGCCCCAGGCCTTCGCCGGCCAGTCGGTGACGATCACCCTGGCCGACGAGATCGACGTCAGCCGTGGCGACATCCTGGTGGCCGCGGACGACCCCGTCGCCGTGGCCGGCCAGTTCGAGGCCACCGTCGTCTGGATGGACGACGAGCCCCTGCCCCCGGGCCGTTCGTACCTGCTGAAGATCGGCACGCGGATGGTCGGGGCCAGCGTCACCGAGATCAAGCATCGGGTGAACGTCAACACGCTGGAGCACCTGGCCGCCAAGAAGCTGGAGCTGAACGAGATCGGCCTCGTGAACCTGTCGCTCGACCAGGAGATCCCGTTCGAGCCCTATAGCGTCAATCGCGACCTGGGCGGCTTCATCCTGATCGACCGGATCAGCAATCGGACCGTTGGCGCGGGCCTGCTGAACTTCGCTCTGCGCCGGGCCGACAATATTCACTGGCAGCACACCGACGTCAGCAAGGCCTCGCGGGCCTCCCTGAAGGGCCAGCGCGGCCGGGTCGTCTGGCTCACCGGCCTGTCGGGCGCCGGCAAGTCGACGATCGCCAACCTGGTCGAGAAGCGGCTGCACGCCCTGGGCCGCCACACCTATCTGCTGGACGGCGACAATGTCCGCCACGGCCTCAACAAGAACCTCGGCTTCACCGAGGAGGACCGGGTCGAGAACATCCGCCGGGTCGCCGAGGTGGCCAAGCTGATGGTCGATGCCGGCCTGATCGTGCTGACCGCCTTCATCTCGCCGTTCCGGGCCGAGCGCCGCCTGGCGCGCGAGATCCTGCAGGATGGCGAGTTCGTCGAGGTGTTCGTCGATACGCCTTTGGCGGTGGCCGAGGAACGCGACGTCAAGGGTCTGTACAAGAAGGCCCGAGCCGGCGACCTGAAGAACTTCACCGGCATCGACAGCCCCTACGAAGCGCCGGAAGCGCCGGAGTTGCGGATCGACACCACGAAAATGGACCCCGTCGCGGCCGCTGAACTGATCGTCGCCTGGCTTGAGGGCGAGCTGGATTACGAGATCTAGACCGCGGTCGCGAATGGGGACACGCACAAGTGCATGTCCCCGGCCGGGTCTCTGACGGGGACATGCACTTGTGCGTGGTCCCCAACCCGACTTAGCGACCCGCCAGCCCCGTCAGCCTCAACGCCCCGATCAGCCCCAGCGCGCCCATCACCGCCATCACCAGATACCCCCTCACCCCGAAGACGTCGAACAGCGGGCCAGACGCCAGGGTAGCCACCCCGAGCATGAAACCAGCCGACAGGGCCGAGTTGATCGCTTGGGCGGCCGAGGCGCTCTGCGGCGGGGCCAAGCGCTCGATCAGGCGCAGCGAGGCCATGAAGCTGGCCGCGAAGGTCAGGGCGTGCAGGGCCTGCAGCGGAAACAGCAGCCATAGCGGCGGGGCGAACGCCAGGGCCGTCCAGCGGATCACCGCCGCCGCCCCGCCCAGCACCAGCAGTCGTTCGGGCCCGACCTTGCGCCGCCAGGGCTCGGCGAACCACATGAAGCCGACCTCGACCGCCACGCCGACGCCCCAGAGCACGCCGATCATCGGTTCGGAAATTCCCTCGCGCCGCCAGAGCAGGGTCGAGAAGCCATAGTAGAAAGCGTGGGTTCCCTGGATCAGGCCGGCGGTCACCACGGCGAGCAGGAAGGTCTTGTCGCGGAGCAGTGTGCCGAGCCCCTTCCAGCGCATCGACTTGTCCGGCGCCACCTGAGTTTCGTGCACCCGGTCGGGCGGCAGGATCGTCAGGGCGACCAGGCCGCAGCCCAGCACGGCCACGGCGATCCAGATCGGGATGATGCTCGGCGCCGCCACCGCCAGCAATGCGCCCATGGCCAGGTTGCCGACGATGAAGGCCGCCGAGCCCGCGCCGCGCGGCACGCCGTAGTTGAAGCCCTCCAGCCTCGAGCGCCGCAGGGTGATGACGTCGATCAACGGGGTCAGGGTGGTCAGGCAGGTCATGGCGACCAGCCAGCAAAGCAGCAGAGCCGGGAACCCCGGGGCGGCCAGCAGGGCGAGATAGCCGGCCCCCGCCCCTAAAGCCAGCCACGCCAGGGGGGTGCGCCGCAGGGCGAAGCCATCGGCCCACACCGCTAGGGCCGGACCGGTGAACGGCCGGATCAGCATCGGCAGGGCCAGGGTCAACCCGATCTGGGCGCCCGTCAGGCCGCGCGAATGGAAATAGGTCGCGATGAACGGCAGGCTGACGCCGGTGCCGAGATAGGAGACGACGTAGAACAGGCCCAGGCGGGTTTGGGACGACGCCTTCAAATCCCTTCTCCCCTTGCGGGAGAAGGTGTCAGCAAAGCTGACGGGTGAGGGGGCGCGCCGCCCTGCCCGCTCGCGGTGGACCCGCCCGTCAGCCCCTCATCCGACCTCGCTCCGCGAGACCACCTTCTCCCGAAAGGGGAGAAGGACGACATTACTCCGCCCCGCCGAACCGCTCGGTCCATTCGGCGATCTGGTCGTCCTCGATCTTCTTGAACAGCACCTCCGGCGCCCGCACCGACAGGCCGACGGGCAGGATCGACAGCTCGGCCGCCGCTTCGGTGGTCGGCCACTCGGGCGGCCACGGTATCGCGAACGCCTCGGCGATCTTCTCGGCCGCGAACGGGATGAACGGCGCCGAGATCCGGGCATACAGCGCCGCCAGGTTCAGGGCGGTGCGGACGATCACCGCGGCGCGATCGCGGTCGGTCTTGATCGCCGTCCAAGGCGCGGCTTCCTGCAGATATTCGTTGCCGACCACCCAGAGCGCGCGCAGGGCCTGGGCGCTCTTGCGCACCTCGATGGCGTCCATCTGCTCGGTCAGGTCAGCCAGGCGGGCGGAGACATCGGCGTACAGCTTCTCCTCCAGCGGCCCAGGCGCGCCGCCGTCGGGGATCACGCCGTCAAACTTGCCTTCGGTGAATTTCAGGATGCGGTTGACGAAATTGCCCAGCACGTCGGCCAGGTCGCGGTTGATGGCGCTGGCGAACTGCTCCCAGGTGAAGGCTGTGTCGCTGCTCTCAGGCGCATTGGAGGTCAGGTACCAGCGCCAGAAGTCGGGCGGCAGGATCTCCAGGGCCGCGTCCATGAACACGCCGCGCTTGTTCGAGGTAGAGAACTTGCCGCCGTACCAGTTCAGCCAGTTGAAGGCCTTGAGCATGTCGACGCTTTTCCAGGGCTCCTCCGAGCCGAGGATGGTCGCGGGAAAGCTGACCGTGTGGAAGGCGACATTGTCCTTGCCCATGAACTGGACGTAGCGAACGTCGTCAGCGCCCGCATCGGTGCGCCACCACGACTTCCAGTCGCGGCCCACGCCCTGGTCGGCCCATTCCTGGGTGGCGGCGATATATTCGATCGGGGCGTCGAACCAGACATAGAAGACCTTGTCCTCGAAGCCCGGACGCGGGAACTCGCCCTTGGTCACCGGGATGCCCCAGGCCAGGTCGCGGGTGATGCCCCGGTCGATCAGGCCCTCGTCAAGGTGCTTGTAGGCGATGGACTTGGCCAGCAGCTGCCAGTCCCGGCGGGTGTCGATCCAGGCCCGGATCCGGTCGGCCACCTTCGTCTGAAGAAGGTAGAGGTGGCGGGTGTCGCGCACCTCCAGGTTTCGCGAGCCGGAGATCACCGAATAGGGATCCTTCAGGTCGGTGGGGTCCAGCAGGTTGCCGCAGTTGTCGCATTGGTCGCCGCGAGCCTTTTCGAAGCCGCAGTGCGGGCAGGTGCCCTCGATGTAGCGGTCGGGCAGGAAGCGCGCGTCGTCGATGGAATAGACCATCTGGTCGACCCGCTCCTCGATCAGGCCGCGCGCTTCCAGCACCTCGCAGAAGTGCTGGGTCAGGCGATGGTTTTGCGGCGAGGACGAGCGGCCGAAATGGTCCCAGGACAGGCCGAAGGCCCGGCCGATGTCGTGCTGGATCACGTGCTGCTCGGCGCAATATTCGGCCACGTCCTGGCCGGCGGCGGCGGCGGCCAGCTCGGCCGGGGTGCCGTGTTCGTCGGTGGCGCAGATATAGAGGGTGTCGTTACCCCGGGCCCGCTGGAACCGCGCATAGACGTCGGCCGGCAACATCGATCCCGCCAGATTGCCCAGGTGCTTGATGCCGTTGATGTACGGCAGGGCGGAGGTGATCAGGATGCGCGACATGGGTCTTCCGGGGGAGTCGAGGAGCGGTTGCATATAGAAGGTGAGCGGCGGAAACGAAAGCGCTGGCTAAGTCCTCCCCACGGGGGGAGGTCGTCGCGCAGCGACCGGTGGGGGGAGTGTCGGGGTCGGCAATCACAGGTATGGCCGACATCCGATCCCTCCCCCCACCGTCGGCTTCGCCGACATCTCCGCCACGGGGGGAGGACTTCACGCGGACGGCCGCTGAAGAGGTGGAAAGGGTCGCGGAGCGCCGGACATCGTCCGGAGTGTTGTCTAGTGTGTACCGTTTCGACGAAGCCGATCGCTCCGCGCCATCGTTATCCGTCCGCGTCCGGTGGGCGGCCCTGTTAAGGCCTAGCCGGATCCGGACCCCGTCGTTTCCGACGGTTTCCGGTGACGGGGGCGCGGATCATCAAGACACGCACGCTGGTTCCCCGTCGACGCCGACGGCGGGCGGGCTCCCCCAACGATGGAAGTCCCCGGACACGCGTGAGTAACCCCCTCACGCCCAGCCCCGCTCGATCGCCCCCCGCCGCCGCATCGGTCGCTGGCCATGCGCCCTTTCCATGCGACGAGGTGAGATGAGGATACGGGCGCCGGGAGTGACTGCTGGGGATAAAGATTTAGCTCAGCAAGATCAGCAGCCTAGCCCAAAACAGCGTGCGAAGTTGGGGACAGACAGTCATCCCACGACCGTTGTGATCTTGGCGCAAGGCGAGGCATGAGTGTGTGTCCCCAGCCGATCCACGGCTAAGACTGGTCGTGCTTGTCCTTGCGGCGCTTGCCCAGCAGCAGCCGCGACTCCAGCCGCCCGCGCAGGGCCGCGTAATAGGCGGCCAGGAAGTCGCCGTCCGACTCTTCGGGGGCGACCTTCCAGCCGATTTTCAGGCGGATGCGGGCGGCCACCAGGGCGATGGTCTTGGTCTCGTAGCGGCGCAGCACATCCTCGAGCACGTGCAGTTCCTTGACCCCATAGGCGTCGAGCTGCGCCTGAGTGAAGGCGAAGCGTCCGGGTGACGGGCGCGAAGTCCGCGCCAGGTCCGGGACAAGCTTGCGGCGCGGGGCCTTGACCACCCAGGTTCCAGCCACCAGGTCGCCCACGCGCAAGCGATCGCGGTTGAACAGCGGGAACAGCAGGAAAACCCCGCACCAGAGCAGGCCCGCCAGGCTGATCCAGGCGCCGACCTGGCTGTTGTTGACGATCAGGAAGCTCAGCGGCAGATACAGCTCGATCTCGCGCATGGCGTTACGGGCGAAGATCGCGTCGGCTGTCAGGCGTCCGCCGTTGCGCGCCGCCACCCGCAGGCCCATCGCCCGCTTGCCCGGCGTCGCGGCCCCCGGCGTCAGCTCGAAGATGACGAAATAGAGGTTCCGCAGCACGAAGAACACCAGCATCCAAACCGTGGCTATGACGTCGCCGCCCTTGCCCTTCGCTCCGAAAAAGGCCAGCAGGGTCAGCAGGCTGAAGGCGATCAACACGCCCACGATGATCGCCAGGTCGATCAGCAGGGCCGCGGCCCGTTCGCCGGCGTCGCCCAGTCGCAGGTGCAGGTCCACGCCCTCCGGCGTCACCAGCGACCGCGACCGCCGCGCGTGGTGCGCCGACAGGTCGCCTGGCGACGCGACTACGGTGGTGGGGGCCTTTTTCGCGCGCTTGAGCTTCACGACCCGGCCTTTCTGCGGCGCGGCAGGTAGAGATAGGCCGGCCAAAGGATCAGGGTCGCCAGGGCTATGCCATAGCGGGCAAAGTCGTTCTGGATCACCTGCCGCCCCACGCCTTCCAAGATGCCGGCGCAGAACAGCATCACCACCACCCCGGCCATCAAGGTGGCCGATTGGCGGCCCGCCTGCGCCATCGCAGCGGGTCGGCTCTGGTCGCCGGGGAAGGCCAGGGTCCAGCCGATCCGCAGGCCGGCAGCCCCGGCCAGGATGACCGCCGAGATCTCGGTCACGCCATGGATGGCCAACCAGCCGCCGGCCTCGAAGCCCAGGCCGCGCATCATGAAGGCGGCCAGGAAGGCGCCGAGCATGGCGCCGTTATAGGTCATCAGCATGGCGGTCGGCAGGCAGAAGGCGAACCCAAGTGCGAAGGCGAAGATCGCCACGCCGGAATTGTGGGTGAACAGGAAGGCGGCGAATACCGACAGGCCCGAATGGTCGCCGCCCTTGTCATAGAGGGTGGCCCGCATCGCCTCGGTCGTGGCCGCCGGACCGCGCCCGCCGGCCAGGCTCTCGGGCACGAAGGCGTGGAACCACTCGGTGTCGTGCATGGTCAGATAATAGGCCGCTGCAACGCCGATCAGGGTCAGGGCAAAACTGAACAGGGTCTCGCGCCACAGGGCCTTGGCGGCCGCCGGCCACTCGCGCGCAAAAAAGCCGCTGAGCCGCTCCACCAAGCTGGAGCGCGTGCCGTAGACGAAGAAATAGGCCCGGGTGCTGAGGCTTTCCAGATAGTCGACCAGGCTCTGGTCCAGCGAGGTGGCGCGGGCCACCGACAGCGACGACAGAGCCTGGCGATAGAGCACCGGCATGGCCAAAAGTTCCTCGTCGCTCAGCGCCCGGGCCGAACCCTTGCCGACCTTGGCCAGCAGCTTTTCCAGCCGCCGCCAGTCGTCCTCGCGCTCGGCGCGGAAGCGGGAGCTTTTCAGCTGCAGCTGTTCCATCACAGTAGATCCCGACGCTTGAGGTCCAGATAGCTGGCCAACAGGGCCGGGCCGACCTGGTCGGCGGGGGCCTCGACGATCTCGACGCCCATGCGGCGCAGGCGGCCGACCACCAGCTCGCGCTCGCGCATCAGCGACGCGGCGACGACGGCGCTGGACACGTCGTCGGGGCTCTCTGGCGGCTTGCGCTCGATGGCCTCCAGCTCCTCATCGCGCATCATCACGAACAGCACCAGATGTTGGCGCAACAGGCGGCCGACATTTTCCAGCATCAGCTCCGCGCTGGTGGAATCGGCGATGTCGGTGAACACCACGATCAGCGAGCGGCGGCTGAGCTGGCCCGCCAGCTGGGTCAGGCCCAGGGTGTAGTTGGTCTCCTCGGCCGAATAGTCGATCGCCGAGGCCAGGCGTTGCAGGGCCGGAAAGGCGTTGGGGCCGGAGGTCACGCCGCTGATTACATTGGGCCGGGCGTCGAAGCCGAAGAGTCCGACCTTGTCGCCCATCTTCAGGCCCACATAGGCCAGCAGCAGGGTGGCGTTGAGCGCGTGGTCCAGGCGCGGCCGCCCCAGCAAGGGCTGGCTCATCAGCCGCCCGGTGTCGATGGCGGCGACGATGTGGTGGTTACGCTCGACGTGGAATTCCTTGGCCAGCAAGGCCCCGTGCCGGGCCGACTGCTTCCAGTCGATCGCCCGGCGGTTCATGCCGGGCCGAAAATCGGTCAGGGCGTGGAAGTCGCTGCCGCCGCCCAGGTCCAGTTGCAGGCGATGGCCGATCGAGGCCTCGCGGGAGAACAGGCGCAGGGCCTCTTCCTTGATCCCCGCGATGTCGAGGGTGACCGGGATCACCCGTTCCAGCCGGTCGTCGCGCTGTTTCCACATCAGGCCCAGCGGGCCCCGCCAACGGGCCGAGAGGCGATGGACGATCCCTTCCCCGCGCCGGGTCGCCGTCAGGTCGAAGCGCAGGCCGGCCTGGCGATCGCGCACCCGAGCCCGCCCGTGGGCCGGCGAGGCTTCCAGCCGGTCATTCAGATCGACGGCGAACTCCACGCTGAACGGCGCCACGCCGCGCGGAAACACCGCCTGGAACAGAGCCTGCTGGGTCGCGCCGCTGGCCAGCGACGCGGGCGCGGTCAGGGTCAGCTGCATCTTCCGGCGGCCGGGGGCCAGCAGGGCGTCGATGAACAGCAGCGCCGCGACCAACGCGATCCAGGCGGGGCCCAGCAACCATAGCCGCGCCGAGACGAGCGCCAGCATCAGGGCCAGGGGCGCGCCCAGGACCATCAGCAGGATCGCTCTGGCGGTGGGATAGGTCCGCAAGGCCTGGTCCTATTCCACCCGGCTCACCGCGGGGCCTCGACCTGGTCGACCAGGCCGCGCACCACGTCATCGACCTTGCGGCCCTCGATCTCGGCGGCCGGGGACAGGATCACCCGGTGGCGCAGGGCCGGCAGGGCCAGGGCCTTGACGTCGTCGGGGATCACATAGTCGCGGCCTTCCAGCGCCGCGCGGGCCCGGGAGGCCACCGCCAGCATGGCGGCGCAGCGTGGCGAGGCGCCGCCCGACAGCTCGCCAGTGTCGCGGGTCGCCCGCACCACCCCGACGATGTAGCGGACGATGTCGTCGGTCAGGCGCACGGTCGCCACCGCCGCGACGGCTTCGGCGATCGTCGCGCTGTCACCAGCTGGATTAACGCCGAACCCCTCTGGCGACGGCTGGCCGGTGCGGCTGCCATGGGTGGAGACGATGGCCGTCTCCTCGGCCAGGCTGGGATAGGCCAGGACGTGCTTGAACAGAAAGCGGTCCAGCTGGGCCTCGGGCAGCGGATAGGTGCCCTGCTGCTCCAGCGGGTTTTGGGTGGCCACCACCATGAAGCGGTCGCTCAGCGGGTGTCGGACGCCGTCCAGGGTGACGTTGCGCTCCTGCATGGCTTCCAGCAGCGCCGCCTGGGTCTTGGGCGGGGTGCGGTTGATTTCGTCGGCCAGCAGCAGCTCGCAGAAGATCGGCCCCTTGACCAAGGTGAAGGCGCTGGTCTGGAAGTTGAACAGATTGGCGCCCAGAATGTCGCCCGGCATCAGGTCGGGCGTGAACTGGATACGCCCGAACTGCAGGTTCACCGCTTGGGCGAAGCACTGGGCCAGGAAGGTCTTGGCCGTGCCGGGCGGACCTTCCAGCAGCACGTGGCCGCCGGCGAACAGGGCCGTCAGCATCAGGTCGATGGTGTCGTTCTGGCCGACCACGGCCTTGGCCGTCTCGGCTCGGATCTTGCCGGCGAGCGCCTGCACCTCAGCGACGTTCACGGGTCATCTCCAGTCTCCACTGATACCATTTGGCGGCGACCTTCATCAGGTCGCCGGGGGAACGTACCGCCCGGGTCTCGTTATCCAGGCTCGAGACGCTGTCGGTCGCGGCGAAGCGCGACCCCTGGCGGTCCAGAAAGTCGGTGAGGGCCTGGCCGCTCAGGCGCGAGCCGCCCATGGCGCGAACGGCGGCGGCCCGCTGCAGCTCGGCATAGCGCGGGGCCATGGCCGGCTCACGCTTGGCCATCCGGATCAGGCCTGCAGAATTGTCGATGAGGGCGCCCTTGCCCAGGGCCAGGGCGCGCTCGCCGCGCCGGACGGCGCGGAACCGGGCGGCGGCGTGCAGCCCCATCAACAGGGCGGCGGCCACCAGGCACAGGGTCGCGCCGACCAGCGGCGGCTCGAACGCCAGCTTGAGCGCGGTGCGCGAGCGGGTGAAGCCGTTCAGCGTTACGTCGAAGGCCATCGAGCCCTGAGGTTTGCGCAGGGTGTCCAGGATCGCCACGCCGCTGCGAGCGGTGCGGATATCCTTCATGCCCATGGTGTTGAGCAGGTCCGGATCGGCCAGGAAATAGGTATCGGTCGGCAGACGCCGGGCCAAGATGGCGCGACCCTGGGCGTCGACGATCACGGGCTGAAGGCCGGGACCAGAGACGGCGCGGAGATCCCGGATCGGCCCTGT
The DNA here is from genome assembly GCF_049896225.1 of Caulobacter sp. DWR3-1-2. Taxonomy (NCBI): domain Bacteria; kingdom Pseudomonadati; phylum Pseudomonadota; class Alphaproteobacteria; order Caulobacterales; family Caulobacteraceae; genus Caulobacter; species Caulobacter sp. DWR3-1-2. The sequence continues at coordinate 267,333 of NZ_JAFCTW010000003.1, forward strand.
CTCCAGCACAAGGCCCTCCGCCACCGTGCCCGCCACCCCGACCAGCCGGGCGTTAGCGAGCCCTTTTCGCGCCGCGAGCGCGGCCTTGGGAATGCCGACCACCTTCAGCGCGTCGGCCATGATGGCGTCCGGCGCCAGGTCCAAGGCGCCCACCCAGCCCGGATGACGGGGATCCGGCGGCGCGCCCCACTTGGGCAAGACGACCAGGGTGCGGGACGACAGCTGGGCCTTCTGATAGGCGTCGCGCGAACCGCCCATATTGGGCGTGAACACGACCAGGGACGGCTCCTCGCCGCTCAAATTCCGGCGGCTGACAATCACCGGATCCCCCCGCGCGCGCAGCAGTTGGACCAAGCCGGCATAGCCTACCGCCGATTTTGACAGCGCATGGCCCTGGCCGTTGTCACCCGACTGCAGATCCGGCGCATAGGTCGACAGCACCGCGAAGGTCGAGAAGGCGAACACCCCGGCCAGGATCATACCCAGCACCACCTTGGGCGAGAATAGCACGCCACCGTCCGCCGCGATGGGCCCCTCCAGGCTCGCGTCGCTCATCGCCAGGCCTCCGCGAAGGCAAAGCCCTCATAGGCCTTGCGGCAGGCCGCGAACCCGTCGGCCCCGACCGGCCGACCGCCAAAGAAGCTCTGTTCGACCACGCGGGCGATCTGGCTGAAGGTGCGGCGCACCGCTTGGGGCACGCCGTCCAATCCGGCGATGTCGCGACTGGTCAAGGCGGGCCGGATCAGGTCCGGGCGCTTGGCCTCGATGTCCTCGATGCTGCGAAACAGGATCAGGTGGACGGCCTCGGCGAAGCGGCCGGCGGCGGCCAGGCGATCGGCGTCCTCTAGCAAGGTGCGGGCCTTGGCGATGCTGGGCCTCCAGTCCTCGGCGCCGAGGATTGGCCCCTTGCCGGGCTTGATCGAAGGCCAGCGGGTGGCGATCAGCTCCCGCGCCAGGAAGAACAGGATTACAGCCGCCCCGACGATCAGCAGGCCCCAGAAAACATAGACCAGAGCGGGCGCGACCGCCGCCAGGAACTCGCCGACGGCGGCCATCCATTCGGGCACGTGCGGCGGCTTCACGAGGGTCGGAGAAAACTGCAGGTCTCTGTCGTGCAGCAACGCGGCGTGGGCGCGCGCGAAGTCGTCGGGCGCATGCTGCGAGACAGGCGCGGATACGCCCTGCGAAACCCCTGCCCCCGCCGCCAAACGCCTACTCCCGACTGCCCCACAGCTAGTGCTAGACCATTCAACTTTCGGTGTCGCCACGAACTGCGCTGTACGGAGATTTTCGCACGTTTTGCCGGCAACGCGATTCGGAGCTCCGACCTGCGTCGCACAAACCTTCAACGGGCCTGACGCTCGGAAACAATCAGGAGGCGGCGCGCCGGCCAGGCCGCCGTCGCCCGCGAGCGCTCCGCCCAGGCGGTGACTTTAGCCAATCATTTCAAGCAGATTTTGGTAGGCCGGGTGGGGTTCGAACCCACGACCATTCGATTAAAAGTCGAATGCTCTACCACTGAGCTACCGGCCCGCATCGACGCGGCGGGAGGCCGGTGGAAGCGGCGCGGAACATAGTCGGCGCCCGCCTGAGCCGCAAGCGCGCTTTGATAGATAAGAGACGGATGACGAACGCGCCCGCCGCGCGCTAGGGTCAGCCCATGCGCAGACTGTTGCTTATCGCCGCCACCCTTCCGATCCTGGCCGCCTGCGCGAGCCGAAGCGAGCCGCCGCCGGCGGCGCCAACGAAGATCCAGACCACCTCCGACGCCAACAAGGCCGGCTTCGAGGGGGCGGCCAGTGCGCCGCTGCGCGACATGAACCTGCTGCGCACCAAGATCCCGCCGGTGTTGCTGGAGGCCATGGCCGACGCCTATGCCCGGCCGCCCGGCGCGAAGATCACCTGCGACACCCTGATCGCCATGGTCGCGCCGCTGGACCTGGCGCTCGGCGAAGACCTGGACCGCAAGCCGGCCGACGGCAACGAGGATCTGATGGATCGCGGCAAGCGCATGGCGGGTTCGGCGGCCCTGGGCGCCATGGCCAGCGCCGCCCAGGACCTGATCCCGATGCGCGGCTGGGTCCGAAAGTTGAGCGGCGCGGAAAAGCACGACCAATTGGTGCAGTCCGCTATCGCGTCAGGCGCGGTGCGCCGGGCCTATCTGAAGGGCCTGGGTGAATCTCGCGGCTGCAATCCGCCGGCCACGCCCCAGCACCTGGCCAAGCCCGCCGCGCCCATCGAGGAAAAGCGCTTCCCGTGGATGAAGGACGCCCCTGTGATCGACGCCCCCGCGGCGGAGCCCAAGGACGCCGAGGCGCCGCTGGTCGACGCACCGCAGGCGCCGCCTGAGCCGCCGGCCAAGAAGAAGAAAAGGCCGATCTACAAGATCTGGTAGATTGACGGAGGCTCTGGAACGTCCGGTTTCTGTAACGGAGCCAAGGTCCAGCTGTGTTTAGGTTTCTTGGACGCCCGCCAAGCGCGGCGACGGGGCTGACCCCAAGGGCGGGTGTCTGAGAAAGCTAAACATTCTCGGACGCCTGACGAGTCTGCTTAACGGTCGCCCAGATGCCGCGCCTTGAAATCTCGCCGAAACGCCTCGAACCGCCCCTGTGCGATCGCCTCGCGCATGGCGGCCGTGAGGGCCTGGAAGAAGGCGATGTTGTGCCAGGACAGCAGCACCTGACCCAGGATTTCCTCGGCCTTGAACAGGTGGCGCAGATAGGCCTTGGAATAGTCGCGGCTGGCCGGGCAGTCGCTGTTGGCGTCCAGCGGGGTGTCGTCCTCGGCGAAGCGCGCGTTCTTGAGGTTGATCGGCCCCTCCCAGGTCCAGGCCTGGCCGTGGCGGCCCGAGCGGGTGGGCAGCACGCAGTCGAACATGTCGACGCCGCGATAGACCGCCTCGACCAAGTCGATCGGCTTGCCGACCCCCATCAGATAGCGCGGCTTGTCGGCGGGCAGCATGGCCGGCGCATAGTCGAGCACCTCGCACATGGCCTCATGACCCTCCCCGACCGCCAGCCCGCCCAAAGCGTAGCCGTCGAAGCCAATCTCCTGCAGACGTTGCGATGACTCCTGGCGCAGGTTGCGGAAGGTCGAACCCTGCTGGATGCCAAACAGCACCTGGCTGTCGCGGGTCCCGAACGCCGCCTTGGAGCGTGCGCCCCAGCGAGCCGACAGCTCCATGCCCTCGCGGGCCCGCTTCTCCTCGGCCGGCCAGGCGACGCATTCGTCCAGTTGCATGACAATATCGCTGCCCAGCAGGTCGGCCTGGATTTCCATCGACCGCTCGGGGCTCAACACGTGCTTGGAGCCGTCGATATGGCTGGAGAAGGTGACGGCCTCCTCGGTGACCTTGCTGATCCCCGACAGGCTCATCACCTGGAAGCCGCCGCTGTCGGTGAGGATCGGCTTGTCCCAGCGCATGAACCTGTGCAAGCCGCCCAGGCGCTGGATGCGCTCGGCGGTGGGCCGCAGCATCAGGTGGTAGGTGTTGCCCAGGATGATGTCGGCGCCGGTGTCCTTCACCTGATCGACGGTCATGGCCTTGACCGTGGCGGCGGTGCCCACCGGCATGAAGGCCGGGGTGCGGATGTCGCCGCGCGGGGTCTTCAGGACCCCAGTGCGGGCCGCGCCGTCGGTGGCGGAAATCTCGAAGGGAAAGGCGGCCATCAGCTTTGCTCGGGCCCATTCTTGTGTGTTGTAGCGCGGAACAGCAGGCTTCCGTCGCCATAGGAATAGAAGCGATAGCCGGTGGCGATCGCGTGCTCATAGGCCGCCTTCATCCTCGCCTGGCCCGCGAAGGCGCTGACCAGCATGAACAGGGTCGACTTGGGCAGGTGGAAGTTGGTCATCAACACGTCGGCGGCGCGGAAACGATAGCCGGGGGTAATGAAGATCGCGGTCTCGGCGGCGAACGGCCGCACGAGGCCGTCCTCGCTCGTGGCGCTTTCCAACAGGCGAAGGCTGGTCGTGCCCACGCAGACGATCCGTCCGCCGGCGGCGCGGACGGCGTTCAAGGCCGCAGCGACGGCGGCAGGAACCTCGCCATATTCGGCGTGCATCTTGTGCTCAGCCACCACGTCGGTCTTGACCGGCAGGAAGGTGCCGGCCCCCACGTGCAGGGTGACGAAGTGCAGGCCAACGCCCCTGGCCTTCAGGCGCTCCAGCAGGTCGGAGGTGAAGTGCAGGCCGGCGGTCGGGGCGGCCACCGAGCCGTCCTCACGGGCATAGACCGTTTGATAGTCGGCCCGGTCGCGGTCGTCCTCGGCCCGCTTGGCGGCGATATAGGGCGGCAGCGGCATCTCGCCGTGGGCGGCGATGGCCAGGTCCAGATCGACGCCAGCGAAGTCGAAGGCCAGCTCGATCTCGCCGCCGTCGTGCTTGGCGACCACGGTGGCGTCCAGCATGCCGGCCTGGCAAGCACGGTCATGGTCGTGGCCGAAGGCGATCCGGTCGCCTGCCTTCAGCCGCTTGCCGGGTCGCATGAAGGCGGTCCAGCGATCGGGCGCCGCGCGGCGGTGCAGCGTCGCCTCGACCGCCACCGGAGATCCGTCGCCGCCGCCGGTGCCGCGCCCGGCCCGCAGGCCCATCAGCCGGGCCGGGATCACCCGCGTGTCGTTGAACACCAGGGCGTCGCCGGGGCGCAGGAAGTCGGGTAATTCGCGAACGATCCGGTTCTCAAGGCTCTCGCCCGGCCTGACCACGAGCAAGCGCGCGGAATCCCGCGGTTCGGCCGGCCGCAGGGCGATCGCTGCATCGGGCAGGTGAAAGTCGAAGTCGGACAGGCGCATGGGGCGGCTTCAAGGCCACGACAGGGGCGTCAGGTCAAGCGCGCAGACACTCCGGCCTGGGCGAGGCTTTATTGGACAAAGCCCGCGCCAAGCCGCCATCCTGAGCGTTCGACACCATCTCGGGGAAAGCATGACCGTCACCTTGCGCCACCTTTGCGTCCTGAGCGCCTGCCTGGCGCTGGCCGCCTGCAAACCGGCCACCGAGAGCAAGCGGGTTGAAACCGCGGCCGCTCCGACCGCCGCCCCGGCCAAAACGATCCCGGAACCCGTGACCTTCGCCCACGATCCAGCGCTTGACGTTTTTGGCTACTATTTCACCGACACCGTCGTTCAATCCGGAAACTTGAAACTGAGCTCGCTGAACATCGGCCAGGCCAGCGACTTCGCCGAGTGGGAGTCTGGACATCGCCCGGCCACCTACGCGCCGATCTTCCTGGAATTCGAGGATGTCGCCAGTCCGACGGCCGTCAACGAGATGGGGCAGGCCTATCACACAGTCTCGCTGCGCGTGATGCCGACGGCCTACCGGGTGGATGGACAGGCCGTCAGCTTCCACGGCGCCGATCCGAAGTTGGGCCAGCTCACCTTCTCCGGCGTCTTCGACCTGGGCGCGCTGAAGGCCGCCAAGGGGGCGGACCCTGGCGAGCCTCGGATCGTCCTGAAGGGCGACCTGCAGGTGGGCGACCAACAATTCCGCAATGTCAGCTTGATGTACTTCGGCGGCGACTAAGCGGCGGCGCGTGTCACAAGGCCATGCTAAGGCGCGATCATGCGCTTGATCCTCGACCTCGCCAGCCTGTTCATCCGCGGCACCACCCTGATGTTCGGCCTAGTCGGCGCGGTCATTGGCCTGGCCTGCATGGGCGGCATGTTCAGCGACCGGCTGGACGCCTTGACCCATTTCGCGCCTTTGTGGCTGCTCTGCGGCCTGGCGACGCTGGCCCTGGCGACGGCCTTCTCCCGCGACGCCGAGCGCAAGGTTTTCCTGGGCCTGGCGGCCGTCGCAATCGTCTGCAACAGCGCGCTGATCATCCCCGAACTGTTGAGCGCAGGGCGGCCGATGGCCCCGGCCAAGGCCGGTGCGACCGTGAAGATCATACAGTTCAACGCCTGGGCGTCGAACGAAGACCCCCAGACGACCCTCGCCTGGCTCCTGGCCCAGAAGGCCGATGTGGTGGTGCTTGAAGAGGGCGGCGGCGGGGCCTGGCCCGTGGTGTCCGGTCTGCGCAAAGCCTATCCGGCCTCTACGAAATGCCCCTCCAAGCACGGCTGCGACACGTGGATTTTCAGCCGCTGGCCAATCGCCGCCTCAGGGCAGTACGCACAGTCGGGGTTCGGCCTTCCCGGCGCCTGGGCCACGCTCAGCCATCCGGGCGGCGGTTTCACGGTGGCGGGCGCGCACTTCGTGTGGCCCTATCCCGCCGGTCGGCAACAAGATCAGACGGATACTCTGGTGAAGGCGTTGGCCCGGTTTCCGCATGACACTCTGATCGTGACCGGCGACTTCAATTCCACGCCTTGGTCTTTCACCCTGCGCCGCCGGGACAAGGCCTTGGGTCTCGATCGGCGGACGCGGGCGCTGGCCAGTTGGCCCAGCGGGGCGTTCTCGCGAGTGGCCACCGCGCCCTTCCCCGTCTTTCCCATCGATCACGTCTATGCCGGGAAGGCCTGGAAGACCGTAAGTGTCGAACGTGGACCAACCCTAGGCTCGGATCACCGTCCTGTGGTCGCCACGCTCACGCGCTAGGCGCCAACCAGGAAAAGGGCCCCAGTTTCCCGGGGCCCTTGTTGTCCTAGAGCAAGCCGCGCGATATAGGAATCGCACGGATTGCTCTAGGCTTTTGTTTTCGCATCGCTTTTGCGGAAAACCGGTGGCCACTTTTCCGCGCGATGCTCTAGGCGTCGGAGCCGATCTTGGCGCTGAGGATCTTGCCGGGGGTGCGCGGTGGCTCGCCGGTCGGCAGGGCGTCGACATTTTCCATGCCTTCGACCACCTGGCCCCAGACGGTGTACTGGTTGTCGAGGAAGGAGGCGTCGTCGAGGCAGATGAAGAACTGGCTGTTGGCCGAGTTCGGATCGGGGGTGCGGGCCATCGAGCAGATCCCGCGCACGTGGGCTTCCTTGGAGAATTCGGCCTTGATGTCCGGCTTGGCCGAACCGCCGCGGCCGCTGCCGGTCGGGTCGCCGCCCTGGGCCATGAAGCCGGGGATCACGCGGTGGAACACCACGCCGTCATAGAAGCCCTCGCGCACCAGTTCCTTGATGCGATCGACGTGGCCAGGAGCCAGGTCGGGACGCAGCTTGATCGTGACGGGCCCGGTCTCGAGCGTCAGTAGCAGAGTGTTTTCGAGGTCGGCCGACATGGTCATCCCTTGAGGCTTGAAAGAAGGGTTGGAGAATCGAAAGAGCTTCTAGCCCGTGCGATGTAAACAAGAAACCGCCGGGATGCGATCCACGGACGCCTCGTCCTATTTCACCTCGGCCGGCAGGTCGATGTCGCAGACCGAGAAGTCCGCGCCCCGGCTGGCCCGCTTGCGGGCCACCTCGCCCTTGAACCAGGCGCTGGCGGTGTCGACCACGCGCACGGTGGGCCGCTCAGCCACCGGGATGTCCGACAGCAGCCGCACCTTCAGCATGGCGTCCTGCGGCTTGGCGACCGGTTCTCCGGTCTTGATAGCCAGCACCACCTCCAGGCCCGACAGCACCCGGCCAAAGGCGGTGTAGCGCTTGTCGAGCGACGGGTAGGGCTGGCGCATCAGGAAGAACTGGCTGTTGGCCGAATCCGGCGCCTCGTCGCGCGCTTCGCCAACCACGCCGGGGCAATAGGTCCCCCAGGCCGAGACCTTCTTGTCGGGCGTGGCGTCGGACCAGGTCGCGGCCTGGCTGACCACGGGCAGCGACCTGAGCAGCCCCACCTCCGTGCCGGCCGGCGCGGCCACCACGGAGAAGGGCGTCTTGGCGTCGCGGCGGAAGGTGAACTCGGCCTTGAGGTTGGGCTTTTTCGTGCTGCCCTCTCCCGTATCGTCCGGATCGCCAGTCTGGGCCATGAACCGGTCGATGACCCGGAAGAAGGTGCGGCCGTCATAGACCCCTTCGCGGGTCAGCTCCTGGAAGCGCGCCACGTGGACGGGGGCGACCTCGGGGATCAGTTCGAGGACGATCCGGCCCCTGGTGGTGTCGATCACCACCACGGTGTCGGCGGCCGGCGTGCGCCAGTCGGAGGCTTTCGGAGCCGCGACCTTGGGCGCGGCCCCCTTCGGCGCGGCTTGGGCCGCACCGAAGGCCAGCAGAACCGCGAGGGCGGCGATCGGCGCGCGCATCATTTTACCTGCACCGGAATAGTCACGTCGCAGGGGGTAAAGGCCCCGCCCAGTTCGACACGGCGCTTGTCGACAAGGGCCTTGAAGGCCGGGCCGGCGGTGTCCATCACCTGGACGTTGGGCCGCTGGGCGGCGGGGATGTCGGACAGCACGCGCACGGTGGTCATGCTGTCCTGCGGGGCGGCCACCGGCTCGCCCACCTTGATGGCGCGGATGGCCTCGAGCCCGTTCAGGGCGCGGCCGAAGGCGGTATAGGTCTTGTCCAGCGAGGCGTTGGTCTGTCGCATGAAGAAGAACTGGCTGTTAGCGCTGTCGGGATCGCCGGCCCGGGCCATGCCCAGCACGCCGGGACAGAAGGCGCCCCAGGCGGCCACCTTGCCGTCGGCGGTCATGGCCGCCAGGGCGCTGTTCTGGCTCCAGACCGGCAAGGGCCCGACGAAGCCGATCTCGGCCGGCCCGGCCTTGCCCTGCGGCGCGTAACCGGCGCCGCGCCGGAAGGTGAACTCGGCCGTCAGGTTCGGCTGGTCCGAGCCGCCGGTGCCGTCGTTCTTGGGATCGCCCGTCTGGTCCATGAAGCTGTCGAGGACCCGGAAGAAGGTCAGGCCGTCGTAGAAATGCGCCTTGGCAAGCCCCCGCACCCGCGCCACGTGGGCGGGGGCGGCCTCCGGGACCAGCTCGACGATGATCCGGCCCTTGTTGGTGTCGACCACCAGCACATTGTCCGGATCGGGCGTCCGCCAGTCGGAAGCCGCTTGGGCGCTGGCGGCGGAAGCCGCAGTAAGCGCCATGACGGCGGCGAGGGACGCTAGCTTCATGGATATCCCCGAAAGACTGGTGCTGACGGCGTAGAACGCCGCGACGCGAACGACAAGTAGCAGCGGGTTAGAGCCGAAGATTCCGGCGAGTTTCCGGCGCACGGCGTCGCCGTCTCACGCGGACGGCCGCTGAGAAGGTGAGGAGGCGCGGAGCGGCCGGGCCAAGCCCGGATGACCGTGGGTTTAGAGTTTGCGTTTCGGCGTGGACCGACCGCTCCGCGAAACCGTTTGTCTCGAGGGACGGCGATTGAGGGCTTGTTTCATCCCGATCGTCGTTCCCCCTCGGACGGGCAGGATCAAAGTCGCCCGGAAGGGGCCGTCAGCGACTCCGACAGATCCTGGAACAGACCGGTTTGACTCCCGGCCCCGTCGACCCGCGCAGATCCCGGCGAGGTTTTGATGGGCGGCGGATTTCTCCGACAACCCACACCTGCCTCGCGCGTGGCCCTGCACGGCCCCGCTCGGTTCCACCTCCATCGCCGCTTCGGGTCGGTACCAAGCGCCCTCCTCCGCGACGGAGACGGGGTTAGTATGAGGCGGTTGTGGGTGCGCCAGCGGTCGTGACGCTGATTATTTTATAGGGCGTTGACTTTGTTGGGTTTTGTATCGGGCGATTGTGGGGATGGAGCGGCGTCGATCCCCGCGAGCCCGCTTTTCCAACCCACCTTTCAACCGTCATCCCGGGCACAAGGCCCGGGATGACGGTTCTGAAATGGAAGAAGTTAGGGCCCCTTACCCAACCGCCCGCAACGGCGAGGCTGCGCCTTGAAACCTTGATGGCGAGCTTGCTCTGGCGTCTGACGATGTCAAGGACGGCGCGGAGCGCCGCCGCGACGCGGCCGCCAGAGGCGGTCCTTGACATCGTCAGACGCCAGAGTTCCCATCCATTAAGGCTTTAAGGCGTGGCCGCATCCGGGGCGGATGCGGGCGGTCGCCAGGAAGCAGACGTTTCAAACGTCTGCAGAGGGTGGAACGCAGGAACTCGACCGGCGCTGGCTGGTGGTGCAAGCGAGCGCGTTGTAGCCTTCCAACAGCGTGCAGCGACTTTAGCAGCGGCACCTCAATTTTCGGGGAAATTTAGTGGAAAGCTCTGCTCTATTGAAGATGGCTTTGGCTGCAGCGGTAGCCGCAACCGTCGCGGTTGCCACCTATCTTATCCTTACTTTGTTGCAAGGCGCACAGCCGGGCCACTTTGGAGTCGATGTAAAAGGCATCATTCACGCTGCCCTCGCCGTTGGTGTGGTTTTCGTAGCGATCATCGTCCTGAAGGCCCGGCGCTAACCTGCTGGAGCTTGTTTGAGGCGATCTGCGAAAAGCTGACCTTCTGAAGGTGAGCACAGGGTCGAAAACAGACTCCAACGCGGCCCCCAGCACCAGACGCCCCGCCGCCCTATTTCGCCAGCTTCGCCAACAGTTGCTCGGCCACGCCCGGCGGGACGAACTTGTGGACGTCGCCGCCCAGGGCCGCGATCTCCTTGACCAGGCGCGAGGCGATCGCCTGGTGGCGCGGGTCGGCCATCAGGAACACGGTCTCGATCTCGCGATCGAGCTGCTGGTTCATCGCCGTCATCTGGAATTCGTATTCGAAGTCGGCCACGGCCCTCAGGCCCCGCACGATCATCTGGGCCCCGACCTCACGGGCGAAATACATCAGCAGGGTGTCGAACGGCCGAACCTCGATCTGCGCGATACGCGTCAGGTGCGCGGTTTCGCGCTCCAGCGTGGCGACCCGTTCTTCGAGGGAAAACAGCGGCCCCTTGCCGATGTTAACCGCCACGCCGATCACCAGCTTGTCGACCAGCTTGACCGCCCGACCGATGATGTCGAGATGGCCGTTGGTGACCGGGTCAAAGGTGCCCGGATAGAGTCCGATCCGCATACTTTCCCCTAACCTTCTGGGCCTTTGGCCCGTTGGCCCCTGCCCTCAGGACCACCGGCCCGCCTCTTCGCGCTACGAGATCTGGTCCGTCGCGTTTTCGTCGCCCGTCACATCGTCGTCGCCGGTTTCGGCCAGGCGCTCGACGCTGACGACGTGCTCATCCTTCGCCGTGCGGAAGATGGTTACGCCTTGAGTATTCCGCGCCGCAACCCGAATTTGCGAAACCTTCACGCGGATCAGCTGGCCGGCGTCGGTGACCAACAGGACCTGGTCGGTCTCGTCAACCGGGAACGAGCCCACCAGCTTGCCGCCGCGCTTGGACAGGTCCTGGGCCGTCAGGCCCTGGCCGCCGCGACCGGTTCGGCGATAGTCATAGGCGCTGGTGCGCTTGCCGAAGCCTTCGCTGGAGATGGTCAGCAGGATTTCCTCGGCCGCGCCCAATTCGGCGATGCGTTCGGGGGTCAGGCTGGCCTCGCCGACGTCTTCCTCGGTCTCTTCAGCCGCCGCGGGAGCCTCGTCGCCCTCCTCGCCCATCGCCCGGGCCATGGCGCGCTGGTGCTTGAGATAGGCGGCACGTTCGGCCGGGGTGGCGTCGACATTGCGCAGCACGCTCATCGAGATGACGCTGTCGTCCTTGGCCAGGCGCACGCCGCGCACGCCCGTGGAGTCGCGGCTGGCGAACACCCGCACCTCGTCGGTCGAGAAGCGGATGCAGCGACCGGCGGCGGTGTTGAGCAGGATGTCCTTGCTGCTGTCGCAGACGGCCACGCCAATGATGCCGTCGCCTTCATCGAGCTTCATGGCGATCTTGCCGTTGCGGCGAACGTCGACGAAGTCGCTGAGCTTGTTGCGACGCACGCTGCCCGAGCGGGTGGCGAACATCACGTCCAGGCCGTCCCAGGTGGCCTCGTCCTCGGGCAGGGTCAGGATCGAGGTGATGGTCTCGCCTGGCTCGATCGGCAGCAGGTTGACGAAGGCCTTGCCCCGGCTGTTGGCGACGCCCTGCGGCAGGCGCCAGACCTTCATCTTGTAGACCTTGCCGCCCGAGGTGAAGAACAGCAGCGGCGAATGGGTCGAGGCCGAGAACACGCGGGTGACCGCGTCCTCGGTCTTGGTGGCCATGCCCGACTTGCCCTTGCCGCCGCGATGCTGGGTGCGATAGGCGGCCAGCGGGGTGCGCTTGACGTAGCCGCCCAGGGTGACGGTGATGACCATGTCCTCGCGGACGATCAGGTCTTCGTCCTCCACGTCGGCGTCGCCGTCGACGATCACGCAACGGCGCGGGATGGCGAACTTTTCGCGCACCTCGACCAGTTCCTCGCGGACCACGGCCATGATGTTGGCTCGGTCCGACAGCAGGTCCAGGTAGTCCCGAATGGCTTCGGACAGGGTGGCGGCCTCGGCGCCGATCTCGTCACGTCCCAGGCCGGTCAGGCGAGACAGGGTCAGGGCCAGGATGGCGCGGGCCTGCTCGTCGGTCAGGCGGATCAGGCCGCCCTCGTCCTGCAGGGTGCGCGGGTCGGCGATCAACTCGACCAGCGGCAGCATGTCGCCGGCTGGCCAGGCCTTGGCCACCAAGCGCTCGCGCGCCTCGGTCGGATCCTTGGACGAGCGGATGATGTGGATGAACTCGTCGATATTGGCGACGGCGATGGTCAGGCCCACCAACACGTGGCCGCGATCGCGCGCCTTGCCCAGCTCGAACTTGGTGCGGCGAACCACGACCTCTTCGCGGAAATTGACGAAGATCTCGATCAGTTCGCGCAAGCCCATCTGCGAGGGCCGCCCCCTGTTCAGGGCCAGCATGTTGACGCCGAACGAGCTTTGCAGCGCCGTGAAGCGGTAGAGCTGGTTGAGGATCACCTCGCCCGAGGCATCGCGCTTCAGCTCGACGACGATGCGCATGCCGTCGCGATTGGACTCGTCACGGATGTCCGACACGCCCTCGATGCGCTTGTCGCGCACCATTTCGGCGATGTACTCGACCAGATTGGCCTTGTTCACCTGGTAGGGGATGGCGGTGATGATGATGGCTTCACGGCCGGCGCGGATCTCTTCCACGGTGGCCAGGCCGCGCATGATCACCGAGCCGCGGCCGGTCAGCAGCGCCTGGCGCGGACCGGCCCGGCCGATGATCTCACCGCCGGTCGGGAAATCGGGGCCGGGAACGATGTCGAGCAGTTGGTCGGTGGTGACGTTGGGATCGTCGACCATCAGCAGGCAGGCGTCGATGATCTCGCCCAGATTATGGGGCGGGATATTGGTGGCCATGCCGACGGCGATGCCGCCCGCGCCGTTGACCAGCAGGTTGGGGATCCGCGACGGCAGGACGACGGGTTCCTGCTCCTTGCCGTCGTAATTGTCCTGGAAGTCGACCGTGTTCTTGTCGAGGTCGGCCAGCAGCGACATGGCCGGCGGCGCCATGCGGCACTCGGTGTAGCGCATGGCCGCTGGCATATCGCCATCGACCGAACCGAAGTTGCCCTGGCCGTCGATCAGCACCAGGCCCATCGAGAACGACTGAGTCATGCGGACGAGGGTGAAGTAGATCGAGGCGTCGCCGTGCGGGTGATACTTGCCCATCACGTCGCCGACCACCCGGGCCGATTTCACGTACGAACGCTCGGGCGTCTGGCCCTGCTCGTGCATCGAGAACAGAACGCGGCGGTGAACCGGCTTGAGGCCATCGCGCGCGTCCGGCAACGCTCGGCTGACGATCACGCTCATCGCATAGTCGAGATACGAACGGCGCAGTTCGTCCTCGATATTGATGGGAATTACGTCCCCACGGGCAGCCGGAGAAGCCGGTGCGCCGGGGATAGTGTTTTGATCATCGCTCAAGGGGATTTTTCGCCGTCAGAATCGAACACGGAACCGTCAGAAACAGTTAGCATTCCCATCATCAAGACGCCACCTTCGCGGCCCCAGCCCCCATGTCCCTTGGGTCCTTTCCAGGAGTTTCCCATGCGTTTGACCGCCCTCGCCCTGTCGTTCGGCCTGATCGCCGCCGCGACTGCGGCCCATGCTTCCATCGCTCAGGGCGCCACCGCCGAGCTGAAGGGCGCCGACGGCAAGACGCTCGGAACCGCCACCCTGACCGAGGCCCCGCACGGCGTGCTGCTGCGCATCGAGGCCAAGGGCCTGACGCCGGGCTGGCACGGCCTGCACTTCCACGAGAAGGGCGACTGCGGGACGCCCGACTTCAAGTCGGCCGGCGCTCATGTCCACACGACCACCGCCGTGGTTCACGGCCTGCTGAACCCCGCCGGCAACGACAACGGCGACCTGCCCAACCTGTTCGCAACGGCCGACGGCTCGGCGACCGCCGAGCTGTTCTCGCCGCTGGTGTCGCTGAACGGCGCCGGCGGCCGCCCGGCCCTGCTCGACGCCGACGGCTCGTCCATCGTCGTCCACGCCAGCCCGGACGACTACAAGACCCAGCCGATCGGCGGGGCCGGGGCGCGGGTGGCGTGCGGGGTGGTGAAGTAGGGCTAACGGGATCGGGGACGCGCGCAGGCGCGCGTCCCCGTCCGCTTCCACGGCGCTGCTAGGTCGCCTCGCCCTCGGCCGGGACCACCTTCTTCGCTGTCAGGGCCACCAGCGCCACGCCGGCCATGGTCGCGGCGGCCCCGATCACCAACTGAGCCGTCAGCCTGTCGCCCATGAACGCCACGCCGATGGTGCACGACACCAAGGGCGTCAGCAGGAAATAGGGCGTCACCCGCCCGGCCTCGCGGCGCTGGACCAGCCAGAACAGCAGGGCGCTGGCCCCGATGGTCGAGACGACGCCGGCGAAGGCCACGCAGGCCCAGGCGATGGGCGTCGCGGCTTGGACGCGCTCCACCACATGGGGCTCGAAGCCGAACGACAGCGCCAGCAGCACCGGCGCGGCGATGGCGGCGGTCAGGGCCTGGACCTTCAGCGGCGGCGCGCCGGGAGTCTGGCGCACCAGCACGGTGGCCAGGGCCCAGCAGGCGCTGGTGATAATGGACAGGCCGATGGCCGGCAGGTCGGCCGCGCCATGCGGGTCCAGGCTCATCCAGGCCACCCCGCCAAAGGCCACGACGAGGCCGGCGATCGCCAACGGCCTCATGCTCTCGCCCAGCATCCTCCAGGCGAACAGCGCCGTGAATGGGATCCACAGTTGGGTGGCCACCACCAGTGGGCTCAGCGACTTGGCCATGCCGAAGGCGATGTAGATCAGGCCGAAATGGATTGGTCCCGACAGCAGGCAGATCGCCACCAATCGCCGGGACCACGGGAACGGCGGCTTGAGGAACGGAAACAGGAAGGCCAGAGCCAGGCCAAACCGCAGCGCGCCGACCATCATCGGCGGAAGCTCCGCCGTCGCCACCTTGGCGGCGCAGTTGTTCAGGCCCCAGACCAGGATGATGGCCAGGATCGCCAGGCGCTCGAGGCCGCTAAGAGGTCCGCTCTGGGGGCTGGTGGAGGACATGGCGCCGCTTGGATCAGACCCCGCCGCTTCCTTCAACCCCGCCGGCGCCCACGACCTTGCGGATTGCTGCGGTGAGGAGCGCCAGGTCGGCATCGGGCGTTGTGAAGGCCGGGGTCAGATAGATGACCTTTCCCATCGGCCGGATCCAGGCGCCCTCGGCGGCGAAGGCCTCGCACAGGGCGCCGACCGCCACCGGCTGGTCGAACTCCACCACGCCGATCGCGCCCAGCACCCGAACGTCGACCACGCCCGGCGCGGTGCGGCAGGGCTCCAGTCCCTCGGCCAGGGCCGCAGAGACCCGCGCGACGTCGGCCCGCCAGGCGCCGTCCTCGAACAGGTCGAGCGAGGCGTTGGCGGCGGCGCAGGCCAGGGCGTTGCCCATATAGGTCGGCCCGTGCATCAGGGCGGCGCCGGGGTCGTCGGACCAGAAGGCCTTGAACACCTTGGTCGAAGCGATAGCCACCGACAGCGGCAGGGTCCCGCCGGTCAAGGCCTTGGACAGGGTGACGATGTCCGGCTCGATCCCCGCTGCCTGCATGGCGAAGAGCTCTCCCGTGCGGCCAAAGCCAGTGAAGATCTCGTCGAAGATCAGCAGCACGCCATGCTTGTCGGCCAGGCGGCGCAGGCGGCGCAGCACTTCGGGGTCGTGGAACAGCATGCCGCCCGCGCCCTGGACCAGCGGCTCAGTCAGGATCGCGGCGATCTCCCCGCTCCGCTGGGCCAGCAGGGCGTCGAGGACGGCTTCGGAGGCGGCGTCCACCGGCAAATCGGCGATCACCTGGCTGGGCATGACGCCAGCGAACAGGCTGTGCATGCCCTCCTCGGGATCGCAGACTGTCATGGTCGCCAGGGTATCGCCATGATAGCCGCCCCGGAACGACAGGAACCGCGTGCGGCCACCGACGCCGCGATTGATATGGAACTGCAGCGCCATCTTCATGGCGATCTCGACCGCCACCGAGCCGGACTCCGCGAAGAAGGCGTGGTTCAGATCGCCAGGGAGCAGATCGGCCAACCGCCTGGCCAAGCGATAGGCCGGCTCATGCGCCAGGCCGCCGAACATTATGTGCGGCATGCGCTCCAGTTGGTCGCGGACGGCGGCGGCGATGTGCGGGTGGTTGTAGCCGTGGCAGGCCGTCCACCACGAGGCCAGGCCATCGACCAGCTCGCGCCCATCGTCGAGGATCAACCGCGAGCCCCGCGTCGCCACCACCGGCAGCGGCCGCGGCGCGGTCTTCATCTGACAATAGGGCCGCCAGACATGGGGCGCGCCATTCTCAAGCCAAGATGGGACCAGCCAGGCTGGGCTTTCGAGGGTCATGGCGCGATCCTGTTGCTTAGGCGGGGCGCACTGCCTATGCCGTCCGGCGTCGCGTCGCAAATGGAACCCTGATGCACAGCCTCGACACCTATGCCGGCGACAAGCTGGACCGCTTGGAAGCCGCCAGCCTGCTGCGCCGCCCGAGGCCTACCCAGCGCCTGACCGGGGCCTATGTAGAACGCGACGGTCGTCGGCTGCTGTCGTTTTCCTGCAATGATTATCTGGGCTTGGCGCACCATCCTCAAGTCAAGGCCGCCGCTCGAGCCGCGATCGAGACCCATGGCGCGGGGGCTGGCGCTTCGCGCCTGGTGACCGGCGACCATCCGCTACTGTCCCAGCTCGAAACGCGATTGGCCCGACTCAAGGGAACCGAGGCCTGCGTGGTGTTCGGCTCCGGCTATCTTGCCAATGCCGGGCTGATCCCCACCTTCGCCGGCCCGGGCGACCTCATATTAATCGACGAACTGGCCCACGCCTGTCTCTGGGCCGGGGCCCAGTTGTCGGGCGCGCGGATCATCCCCTTCGCCCACAACGACACCGACCACCTGGCCGCCCTGCTGGCGCAGCACCGGGCCAGCGCCCGACACGCCATCGTCGCCACTGACGGGGTGTTCTCGATGGACGGCGACCTCGCCCCGCTCGACTGGCTGTCGGCGGTTTGCGAGGCCAATGACGCCTGGCTTCTGTCGGACGACGCCCATGGCGTGGGCGTGTTGGCCGAGGGTCGCGGCTCGGCCGCCCTGTTCCCCGACGCCCAGATCCCGTTCCAGATGGGCACGCTTTCAAAGGCCCTGGGCTCTTACGGCGGCTATGTCTGTGGGTCCCAGGCCGTGGTCGACCTGATCAAGACTCGCGCTCGCACCCTGATCTACACCACTGGCCTGCCGCCCGCCGCCGCCGCCGCCGCCCTGGCGGCGCTGGACATCATCGAGGCCGAGCCGGCCCTGACCGCCCTGCCCCTAGCCAAGGCCCGCGCCTTCACCGCCGCCGTGGGCCTGCCCCTGGCCGCCAGCCCCATCGTGCCGGTGATCCTTGGCGAGGCCGAGGCCGCGCTGGACGCCTCACAGGCGCTGGAGGCCGAGGGTTTCCTGGTGGTGGCCATTCGCCCGCCCACCGTGCCAGACGGGCAGGCCCGCCTGCGCATCGCCTTCAGCGCCGACCACCCCGACGCCGAGATCGCGCGCCTGGCCGACCTGGTGCGCCACTATGTGAAGGCGCGCTGATGCCCGCCTTGTTCGTCACTGGAACCGGCACCGACATCGGCAAGACCTATGTGAGTTGCGCGCTGATCCGCGCCCTGAAGGCCCGAGGCGCGGGCGTCGACGCGTTCAAGCCCGTGGTCAGCGGCTTCGATCCCAGGGACGCGGCCGGCAGCGACCCGGCCCGGTTGGCGGCGGCGTTGGGCGCGCCCGGTGAGGTGTTCCGCATAGCCCCACGCCGCTACCTTGCCCCGCTGTCGCCCAACATCGCCGCCCGGTTGGAGGGCCAGACCCTGATCCTGGACGACATGGTCATCGACGCGCTGAACCGCGCCGCCGAGGTCCGCGACGGCCTGTTGCTGGTGGAAGGCGCCGGAGGGGTAATGTCGCCCTTGACCGACCACGAGACCAATCTCGACATGATCAGCGCGCTCGGCGCGCCGGTGCTGCTGGTCGCCGGCTCCTATCTTGGCACGATCAGCCACGTCTTGACCGCCCTGGTCGCCCTGGGCGGCGCCGGAGCGCGCGTGGCCGCCGTGGTGATGAGCGAAAGCCCGGACGCGCCGGACCTGAGCCAGACGGCTCGGGCCCTGACGCCGTTCCTGGGCGCCACGCCCTTGTTCCTCGCGCCGCGCGCGGAATCCTGGGACGCTGGCGCCCTCGCCGACCACCTGCTCACGGACGCCTACCAGCCATGACCCTGCGCATCGCCATGATCGGCCTGGGCGACATCGCCAAGAAGGCCTACCTGCCCGTGCTGGGGCCTCGCGCCGACGTCGCCCTGACCTTTGTCACGCGAGACGCCGCGACCCTGGCGGAGTTGGGTGCGGCCTGGCGCGTGGATCGCTTGCATACAGACCTCGACGCTGCCCTTGCCGACGGCCTGGACGCGGCCTTCGTCCACGCCGCCACCGCCGCCCATCCAGGCATCGTCCGCCGCCTTCTGGAGGTCGGCGTGCCCACGATGATCGACAAGCCCCTGGCCGACAATGCGGCCGATAGCGAGGCGCTGGTCGACTTGGCCGAGACGCGCGGCGTGTCGCTGATGGTCGGTTTCAACCGCCGCCATGCGCCCGCCTATCGCGACGCCGCCGCTCTCGACCTGCCGCTGGTGGTGATGCAGAAGAACCGCGCCGGCCCACTGGACGAAGTGCGCCGGGCGGTGTTCGACGACTATATTCACGTCGTCGACACCCTGCGGTTCCTTGCCCCCGGCGCCGACCAGGCCTCGGTGCGCGGCCAGGTCAACGACGGCCGGCTCAAACACGTGATGTTGTCGCTATCAGGCGGCGGCCGCGACGCGATCGGGATCATGAACCGGGCCAGCGGGGCCAGCGAGGAGACGCTCGAAGTCTCTGGTAGCGGTTTGAAGCGCCGGATCATCGACATTGACCAGGTCGTCGAACTGGGCGCGGCCGAGGCCCTGAATCGACGCGGAAACTGGACCTCGGTCGGCCGCCAGCGCGGGTTCGAGGACCTGTGCGACACCTTCCTCGGCGCGGTGCGCGACGGCCGACGGTTGTCGGCGCTGGACGCGCTGGAGACCCACCGGCTGTGCGAGACGGTGGTCGACGCGCTGACCGCCTAGGTCGCCGGCCTGAACGATGCCGGGTGACCAGGAGCCCAACCAGCAGGACAGGATCGAGGGTCTTGACCGGTGGCGCGGCCCGGCTTCTTCGACAACGCCACCCTGACCATCAAGCCGTGCACCTACAATCTTGACCGTGATCGCGACCCGGAGCAGGACAATGCAGTCTGGACGCTGGGCGGGGCGGTTGGGTTAAAATCCGCCGAATGTACGATGTCGTCCGGGTCGCGGCGACGGTCTGCAGCGTTGACCTAAGCACCAACCCATCGGAGCGACCCATGCCATCCCTAAAATCGACCTATCCCCTGTACCTGGCGAACGAGGCCAAGACTCCGAATCAGGATCTGGAGGTCACCGATAAATATTCGGGCCAGGTGGCGACCCGGGTCGCGCTGGCCGACGCGGCGACCATCGACAAGGCGATTGCAGCGGCGGTCGAGGCGACCCGGCCCATGGCCGAGATGGCCGCCTATGAACGTCAGGCGGTGCTGGCCCATTGCGTATCTCGCTTCCAGGAACGATTCGACGAACTGGCCTATGCCCTGTGCATCGAAGCGGGCAAGCCGATCAATGATTCCCGGGGCGAGGTGACCCGGCTCATCGACACCTTCCGCATCGCCGCCGAAGAGTCGGTGCGGATGACCGGCGAGGTCCAGCCGCTGGACATCTCGCCGCGCGCCAAGGGCTATCAGGGCATGTGGAAGCGCGTGCCGATCGGGCCGTGCTCGTTCATCTCGCCGTTCAATTTTCCGCTCAATCTGGCGGCGCACAAGATCGCGCCCGCCCTGGCGGTGGGATGTCCGTTCGTGATGAAGCCGGCCTCGCGCACGCCCCTGGGCGCGCTGATCATTGGCGAGGTGCTGGCCGAGACCGACCTGCCCAAGGGCGCGTTCTCGATCCTGCCCGCCACCCGCGACGGGGCCGACCTGTTCACCACCGACGAGCGCCTGAAGTTGCTGTCCTTCACCGGCTCGCCCGAGGTGGGCTGGGCGCTCAAGGCCAAGGCCGGCAAGAAGAAGGTGGTGCTGGAACTGGGCGGCAACGCGGCGGTGATCGTCGACCGCGACACCGACCTGCGGGACGCCGCCGACCGGATCATCTTCGGCGCCTTCTACCAGTCAGGCCAGTCCTGCATCGGCGTGCAGCGCATCCTGATCCACGACGACATCTACGACGCCCTGCGCGACCTCCTCGTCGAGAAGACCCGCGTGCTCGTCGCTGGCGATCCGCAGGACCCGAAGGTCTTCATCGGCCCGATGATCGACGAGAAGGAAGCGCGCCGCCTCGAAGGCTGGATCAATGAAGCCCGCGACGCGGGGGCCACTCTTCTCTGCGGCGGCGGTCGTGAAGGCGCGATGCTGCAGGCGACCCTGCTGGAGGGAGTCCGGCCCGGCTTGAAGGTCCGGGACGAGGAGGCGTTCGGCCCTGTCGCGGTGCTGTCCCGCTTCAGCGATTTCGAAGACGCGCTGCGCGAGGTCAATGACAGCCGTTATGGCCTCCAGGCAGGCGTGTTCAGCCGAGACATCCACAAGGTGATGCGCGCCTGGGACGTGCTGGAAGTCGGCGGGATCCTGGTCGGCGACGTACCCAGCTACCGGGTCGACAACATGCCGTACGGCGGGGTGAAGGACTCGGGGCTGGGCCGCGAAGGAGTCAAGTTCGCCATGGAGGACATGACTGAAATCCGCAATCTGGTGATCCGGCGAAGGCCCGTGAACCCCGCCGGATGACGCGGGCGCCTTGAAGCCTCCAGCCGCGAGATCGGGGTTTTGACCGATGGTCACCCAGGACAGAGCCGGACATCCTCTCGCGTCGCCCGGCGGGCGACGACAGCTGCCACACCTGGTCTCGGCTAGCGACGTTCATCGCCGGCCGAGCCAGCGCAAGCTCGCCTAGGCCCGGGGCCGAGAACGACCGGAGTCGCTCGCACCCCCTTTGTGGCACGAACACGCAAATGGTCGTTGAGCCCTTTCATTTACACTCGACCGTGGTGGGTTTTACCCACGCCAAGTCGACTGATTACAAGTGGGCAGATGCAATAAAAAAGTGGCCGATTCCAATGGGAAGCGGCCACTTATTACAACGTGACTCTAGAGGAAAATTAGAAGGGAATTTCGTCGTCCAAGTCGGCCGAGAAGCTCTCGCGCTGGCCGCTGGGCTGGCTGCGCGGCGCGCCGCCGCTCGAACCACCGCCGCCGCCGCCGCCGTAGCCGCTGTCATAGCCCGGGTCACCGCCACCCGAGGCGCCGGCGCCGTCGGCCTTGCCACCGAGCATGGTCAGTTCGCCGCGGAACTTCTGCAACACGATCTCGGTGGAATATTTCTCGACGCCCGAAGCGTCGGCCCACTTACGCGTCTGGATCGCGCCCTCGATATAGATCGTCGAGCCCTTGCGCAGATAGCTCTCGGCGACCTTCACGAGATTATCGTTGAAGATCACCACGCGGTGCCATTCGGTCTTCTCCTTGCGCTCGCCCGAGGTGCGGTCGCGCCAGCTTTCCGAGGTGGCCAAACGCAGGTTAGCGACGCGGTCGCCTGAACTGAGCGTGCGGATTTCGGGGTCGGCCCCGAGATTTCCCACCAGGATGACCTTGTTGACGCTGCCTGCCATGGACGCAGTTCCCGTTTTTCGCCCGGCGACCCTATGCGCCGAAATCTGGGGAGAACGTTAACGAGTTCCTGAAAGCAAAATCAAGCTTTGTTCTGCAAACGTTCCTGTGGAGCGAGGCGGGTTATCCACCGCCTCGCCGCGTCAGCCCGCATTATTGGACTTCGCGAATGGCGCCCGGCACGGCCAAACGGCCATCGCCCGTGCGGACCAGCGACATGAACCGCGAGCCCTCATAGGTGTCGCCCAGATAGATGCCTTCCTTCTGGACGAAGATGAACTTGCCCTGATAGGCGCCCGTCAGCTCGCGGTTCTGGCTGCCCAGGCGCAGGAAGCGCAGGCGCATGCCCTCGAGGTCGGCGGCGCACTGCTCCATGCTGGGAACGTTGCTGGCCACCGGATTGTACTTCAGCGTGCCGTCCTTCTGCTCGGCGACGTGGAAACAGACCCCGGCCTCGAACGGCGCGGAGGTGCGCTTGTCGCAACCGGACAGCAGCGTGGCGGCGGCGAGCAGGGAGACAGCGGCGACGGGAAGCAAGCGCATGGTCTTTAAATCTCTCTACGCGGACGGGATGGAGCAGCCTGGCCCCTGTTCGATGATCGGATGGAAGCTGCGGTTGTCGGACGACGACTCTACGTGGCCCGGCACCAGGCGAAGTGTCTCGTCGCCCCAACGGCCATAGGTGGCGCCGCCGGGCCTTTCGCACTTGCCGCTGTAGAGCTGCTGGGCGCAGGCGTTGAGCGTGATCTCGCCCGGCTGCTTGCGCCATTCGCTGCCTTGATAGCGCCAGCAGACCGCCAGCGGCGCGCCGGACGCGGCGGCGGGGATCGGGATGACGGGGGT
Source organism: Caulobacter sp. DWR3-1-2 (assembly GCF_049896225.1). Lineage (NCBI taxonomy): Bacteria > Pseudomonadati > Pseudomonadota > Alphaproteobacteria > Caulobacterales > Caulobacteraceae > Caulobacter > Caulobacter sp. DWR3-1-2. The sequence continues at coordinate 290,153 of NZ_JAFCTW010000003.1, forward strand.
CGCCGACGGAGCCGGTAGGGTCGGGGCCTCGGCGGGCGGCGGCAGTGGGGTCAGGACCATGCCGGCCTGGTCGGCGGCCGCCAGGGCGCCGGTCTCGTCGACGCCGACGTCGAGAGCGCCGGTGGCCACGCCGTTCTTCTTGGCGCATTCGGCCAGGGTGGTCTCGCCGACGAACTGACCGCCGACAAAGCAACGCAGCGGGCGGGTCGCGTCCAGTCTGGTCTCATCGGCGCGACCGGTCTCGACGACCAGGCCACTGCGGGCGGCGGGGGGATCGTCGGTCGAGGACTTGCTGCCATGCATCACGCCAAAGGCGATGGCGAGGCCCAGCACCAGAGCCACGGCGGCGCCGCCGAACAACACGCGTCGGTCTTTGAGAACTTCCATGATCCCTGGCTACGACGCGAGGATGACGCTTTCAAGTCCGGCGGGGCACCAAGGCGAATGGAAGCGGCCCGGAACCGGTCAAGAGCCAGTTCGGATCCGGTGAATTCGCGCTAGCCGCCGCCGGTCAGGCGGTTCAAGGCGGCCTGATAGTTGGCGACCTGGGCGGTCAGATAGGCCGGGACCTTACCGGTCGTCGCGCCCGATGAGGCGGTCGCGTCGGCGCGCTTCACCCCGTTGGCGGTGTCAGCCATTTCGCGATAGGCGGTGCGCACGGCCGACAGGGCCTTGGTCATAGCCGCGGACGCGGCTTTGCGACCGTTGTCGTCGCTGAGGTCCAGGGTGGTGTCCAGCGACAGGCCGTAGATCGGGCCCTTGCCGTCGGCCGAGATGGTTTGGCCGTGGTCGGACTTGGTGTTGCGCACGATGCCCGGCTTAAGGCCCAGCGCCTCCAGCACGTCCGTGCCGCCCTTGCCGGGCAGGACTTCGACCGTCGAAGTGGTCTGAGACGGGCTGATCCGCAGGCTACGGCTGTTGCCGGAACTGACGGACTCGACCTTGGCGGCGAAGCCCGAGGCCTTGCGGATCTTGTCGGCCAGGGTGTCGAGGGTGTCGTTGGCGTCGATCTTGATCGTCGTCAGCGCGCCGCGCGCCCGGGTGCGAATCTGGAAGGTGTCGCCTGCCCGCGCCGAGGTCGATGAGACGATCTTGTCCGACTGGGTGAAGTCCATCACGCCGCGCGGCAGGCCGAAGGCGTCCAGGCTGCTGGCGCCGGACGCGTCGACCGCGATCGAGGTGGGGGTGGCGTAGCCGTCCTTGCCGGTCAGGCGCTGCTGCCAGGAGACCGTTCCCGCCGCCACGTCCAACTGGGCGACATAGCCGTCCTTGTCGCCGACCGTCGCCTGGCCGCCGAGGTCCTTGCCGGCCGCGCCGACCAGCCAGACCTGGCCGTTCGACACGGCCATGCCGGTGACGGTGTCGTCGCCCGTGCCGCCATAGTAGGCCAGGGCGTCCTGGGCGGTGCTGGTCAGGTCCAGCGAAACGCGCGCGGCGAAGCCGTCCGAGCCGCCGGACGCGGCAGCGGTCTTGTTGTTGATCGTCAGGGCGGCGTTGGTGGTCGAGCCGCCGATATAGAGCTGGCCGTTGTCGATCGCCAAGCCGGCGATATTGCCGCCCTGCAGCGTGCCCAGGTCGCGGGTCGCGCCGGCGGTGAAAGTGGCGGCCTTGGTGTAGGTGACCGGCGCGGTGACCCAGACTTCCTTGTCATTCAGCGCCGTGCGGTCTTCCGTGACGATGCTGGTGGAGACGTCGAAGCTGCGAAGCATGGCCTCGCTGCCTTCGTTGCTGGCGACAATCACCTGCGTGCCGTTGACGACGATACCCGAGACCGTGTCGTTGTTTTCACCGCCAAAATGGGTGGTGAACAGAGCCTTGGGCGCGCCGGTGATGTCGGCGGCGAATCCGGTCAGATAGCTGTCATAGCCGCCTTGCGTGGCGCCATTGGCCGAACCCGGCAGGTCGGACTTGGCTCGGCCGCCGACATAGACCACGCCGTCCTGGCCGAAGGCCACGGCGGTGGCCTCGTCCTCCAGCATGCCGCCACGACGGACCGTCCATGTCTCATCGCCCTTGGCGTTATAGAGCGTGACGAAGCTGTCGGTCAGCGTACCGGCGCTGTCGGAATTGATCGGGCCATCGGCGGCGCCCGACAGCTTGCCGGTGACCGAGCCGGCGATCGCCACCTGGCCGGTGTCGGAGATCGCCATGTTGTAGCCGGTGGCGGTGCTGGTGGCGCCCAGGGTGCGCGCATAGAGCAACTTGCCGACGGAATCGTATTTCAGCAGCGCGACGTCCTGATCGCCCTTGATCGTCTGGCTGCTGGTCGCGCCATCGACATCGGCCAGCACATAGAGCGAGCCGTCGGGCCCAGTCATGGTCTTGTGGACGGTGGAGACGGTGCCTTCCAGCGTGTCGGAGAAGATCTTGGTCCCCACTTGGCCGGCCGTGCCGGGGCCGTACTTGGTCAGGGTATTTTCGATGACCGCGTCGTCGGTCTTGGTGTCCTTGTCCGGATCCGGATTGCCAGCCGCCGTGGTGATGTAGACGGCAGGCTTTGGCGCGGGCGCGGCGAAGGTCAGGGCCTCGGTCGAATCGCCGCGGATGCGCAGGGCGAAGTCGTCGCCGGTGGGCGGCAACTTGACGCTCTGGCCGTTGACGGTTGTCGTCCGCTCGGCCCCCACCGTCCGCTCGACCGCGAAGGTGGTTTCAAATCCAGCGGCGTCGAGCTTGCTGTTGAAAAAGGTCACCACGTTGGACATCGTGCGGGGCGTCGCGCCCATCTCCGACAAATCCATGGTCAGGCTCGTGGTGACGCCGAACTTCTTGACGTCCATCGTGAAGCTGACATTGCCCTTGAAAGTGGGCACCTCGTCATCGACCTGGCCGCTGTAGAGGGTGTTGGTGACGTAGGCGTAATTGTTCTTCGGAACGCCGACGCTGGACTTGTCACTGGTCATCACCGCGCCTGTCGTCAGGCGCATGGCGTCGGTGCTGAGGTTCTGGATGTAGCTGTTGACGTCGCTCAAGCCCTTGGCGAACACCGTCTGCAGCCGCTTGATCTCGCTGTCGGTGACATTCTTCTCGCCCGACCGGTTGGCGATCGCCGACAGGGTGTTGAGCGCCTGGTAGGTGGCGAAGAGTTTCTTGTAGTCGCCGGTGATCGTCGGGGCGGCGGCCAGGGCCGCGCCTTCGTCGACGAACTTACGGCCGTTCAGCGCGGCCTTGACCAATCCGCTGGGCTCGCCCGCCTTCCCGGTCCAGGGCGCGCTGGGCACCGGCTTCTTGCCAGAGGTATTGGAGGCGGAAGACGTGGAGACGCCGGTCGCGGACGTCCCCGAGGCCTGACCAGCGGACTTCGCCTGGTAATATCCGAGCAGCAGACTGGAATCGAAACTGATCACAGCGGGTTCCAACGGGCGCAATACGCCCCTTGGTTCCATTGTGGGGGATCAGGACTTACGTTTCGTTAAGAGGTATGAATTCAGGCCGCGATCAGGTGGGCGTCGGCGAGTGAGCGACGCACAGCGCCGCCCAGTTCGCGCCATTCCTCAGCCAGTATGCCCAGCAGCACCACGTCGCGCGGCTCGCCGTTCTTCAGCACGTGGCCGCGCAGGTAGCCTTCGCGGCGAAAGCCGGAAGCGGCCTGCGCCTTCAGGGCCGCGTCGTTGTCGGCCATGACCTCGGCAAACACCTTGTGCAGACCCAGCTCGCCGAAGGCGCGGTCCAGGCCCAACACCTGGGCGGCGCGGCCCACGCCCCTGCCCCGAGCCTCGGCCGAACCGAGAAACCAGTTCCAGCCGGCCCGGCGATGATGGCTCAGCAGGCCCGTCAGGGTGAGGAGGCCAGAGGGCGCGCCGGCCCGTTCGATCATCCAGCCCCGCATGTCGGGATCGGTGCGGAGATCCTGGAACCATGCGGCGTGCGCCTCGCGGCTGGGAAAGGCCGCGTCGGACATCCAGCGGTCGACCTCGGGCTCGCCCCGCCACTGGAACAGGACGGCCTCATCGCCGTCCGTCAGATCGCGAAGCTCGATCATGCCCTGCCGATTCCCCCTACTGAGCCGTCGGCAACTCTACCTTTGTCCGGAGCGTCGGCCTAGCCGCCGTTACTTGAACAGCGACAGGATAATCTGCGGAGCCTGGTTGGCGATCGAAAGCGCCTGCGCGCCAAGCTGTTGCTTGACCTGAAGCGCCTGCAATCGCGCGCTTTCCTTGGCCATGTCGGCATCGACGAGGTTGCCCACGCCGCTTTCCAGCACGTCGTTCAGCTTGGAGATGAAAGTATTGTGGGCGTCGATCTGCTTGGCTTGCGAGCCAATCGAGCCGACGGCCTGGTTCACAGCGCTCAGCGAGGCGTCCAGCTTGGTCAGCACCGAGGCGGCCAAGGTCGTGGTGGTGATGTTGTCGGTCGCCGCCAGTGTATTGATCGTCCCACCCAGCGACAGGTTCTGCAGGTTCAGCGTGATCGATGCCACAGCGTCGGCGTCGGCCAGGAAAGTGATATTGGCCGGTTCGCTGCCGTTGAGGATGTTGGCGCCGTCGAAAGCGGCGCTGTTGACCACCTGGGTCAGGTTCTTCAGTAGCCCCTGGAAGTCGGCGTTCAGGGCCTTGCGCGACGAGGTCGACAGCGAGGTGTCCTTGGCCGCGACCACCTTTTCACGCATTTGCGTCAGCAAGTCGGAGACCGATTCGCCGGCGGCCAGGGCCACGTCGGTGATCGACGTGGCGCGGTCCAGGCTCATCTTCACAGCCGACAGCGCCGAACGGTCGGCCCGCTGGTCCTGAGCGATCGACCAGACGGCGGCGTTGTCCTTGGCGCTGGAAATCGCGAGCCCGGTGTTGATCCGGCTCTGGACGCCCGACATCTCGTCATTGGTCTTGTTGAGGTTTTGCAGAGCGATCAGCGCGGGCTGATTGGTGTTCACGCTAAGCGTCATCACGGTCTCCGAACGGCGGTTCTTGCCAATGGGGCTCGGAACGCGATTCGGCGGCCGAGCAGGTCGGCCGTCAGATTGAAGCTCAGGGAGTAAGAATATGGTTAACGCGCGTAAACCATGTTTCGCCTGCGACGCCAGGCCGCGGCGATCATGACAGAGGGCGGCGTGACCCTTCAGGTCAGGCCGTCGAAAACCTCGCCCGGGCCGTAGTGCTCGGCCTGCTTGAAGCGCAGGACGTCTTCGCGCGGGAACTGCTGCAGGATGTCGCCAGTCCGCCGATCCACTGTCTTGTAGATGTAGGTGCCGGTCTTGGCGTCCTGCTCGATCACCAGGCGAAGATCTCCCGGTCGGGGACCATCGGCCACGGCCAGCTTTTCCACGGCCGCAGCTTCCTTTGGCGCGGACTTGAGAACGCCGCTCGCGGGCAAACCCGGGACGGTCGGAACGATAGTCGAGGGGGGCGTGGACGACTCCGATAGAATGGGCGTCAACGCGACTTTGTTTTCCATGACTCCTATCGCGGCCGGGTTAGGGCGGCTCCTCTGGTGATCCCTCCCCTAGCGCGGAAGCGCGAGAGAAAGGCGGAGGCGAGCCCGAAGACCCGCCTCCATCTTCGTTCCTATCGGAACAGGCTCAGGATCGACGAGGACGACTGGTTGGCGATCGACAGCGCCTGCACGCCCAGTTGCTGCTTGGTTTGCAGCGACTGCAGCTTGGCGCTTTCCTTGGCCAGGTCGGCGTCCACCAGGTTGCCGACGCCGGCGTCCAGGCTGTCTTGCAGCTTGCCGACAAAGGTCAGGTGAGTGTCGAGACCGGTGGAGCTGGTGCCCAAGGAGGCCAGCTTGTTGGCCGCGGTGCCCAGGGCATTGGTGACCGTAGCGATCATGGTCTTGGCGGCCGCGGCGGTGGTGAAGGTCGACGTCGCGCTCATGCCCAGACCGGCCAGCGAAATGGTCTTGGCGCTGACGGTGAAGCCCGAACCGTCCGAGTTGGCCAGGAAGGTCAGCTTGGTGGTCGAACCATCGGCGATGCTCACGCCGTTGAACTTGGCGTTGGTGACGGCCTTGGTGATCTGGTCGCGCAGCGAGGTGAAGTCGGCGGCCAGGGCGTTGAATGAGGCGGTGTTCAGCGAGGTGTCGGACGCGGCGAGGGCCTTTTCCTTCATCTTACCCAACAGGTCGGTGACGGTGTCGCCGGCGGCCAGGGCCACGTCGATCGTCGATTGACCGCGTTGCAGCGAGTCCTTGACGGCGTTCAATGAGGAGGCGGACGAGGATTGGACCTTGGCGGTCGCCCAGATCGCGCCGTTGTCCTTGGCGCTACCGACCTTCTTGCCGGTATTGATGCGTTGTTGCGTAACCTGCAGTTCCGAGTTCGTGGTGTTCAGGTTTTGCAGGGCGATCATCGCGCCCGAGTTCGTGTTGATGCTATTGAGGCCCATGGTCGTCGTCCTATTCAAGGCATCCGACGTCATTTTGACTGCCGGGAGCGTTTTGCTCATGGGAACAGAAAGCAATTGCCGGGCCAAACCTGCCGGGTAGGCAGATCCACGCAAGCTCATGAAATCCCTGCGTTATAAGTCTATTTACCATGGTCTTGCCTGGGCAACATCTGCCTACAAGAAGTCCGAGTGGGTAAATCTTGCCGGGCAAATGAGGCCTGGGCCGGAGAAACTAGACGACCGTTGATCCCTCAAAAAGAAATGCCGGGCGGCCCGAAGGCCGCCCGGCTTTGATCGCTTCCTTGAGCCTAGTCGCCGATCACTTGAAGAGCGACAGGATCGACTGGGGCGTTTGGTTCGCGATCGACAGAGCTTGCACGCCCAGTTGTTGCTTCGTCTGCAGCGACTGCAGCTTGGCGCTTTCCTTGGCCAGATCGGCATCAACCAGGTTGCCCACGCCGGCGTCCAGGCTGTCTTGCAGCTTGCCCACGAAGGTCAAGTGCATGTCCAGGCCGACAGAGCTGGTGCCCAGGTTCGCCAACTTGTTCGTCGCGGTCGTCATGGCCGTGGTCATGGTGGCGATCATGGTCTTGGCGGCGGCGGCGGTCGTGAAGGACGAAGTCGCGGTGAGGCCCAGGCCGACGAGCGACAGGGTCTTCGCGTTCACCGTGTAGGCGACGCCGTCCGAGTTGCTGAGGAACTGCAACTTGGTGGTGGTGCCGTCCACGAGGCTGACGCCGTTGAACTTGGCGTTGGTGGCAGCCTTGGTGATCTGGTCACGCAGCGAGGTGAAATCGGAAACCAGGGCGTTGAACGACGAGGTGTTCAGCGAGGTGTCGGAAGCGGCCAGGGCCTTTTCCTTCATCTTGCCGAGCAGATCGGTGATGGTGTCGCCAGCGGCAAGGCCCACGTCGATCGTCGACTGGCCGCGCTGGAGGGAATCCTTCACGGCATTCAGCGATTGCGACGTCGTGCTTTGCATCTTGGCCATCGACCAGATCGCGCCGTTGTCCTTGGCGTTTCCAACCTTCTTGCCGGTGTTGATGCGTTGCTGAGTGGTTTGGAGCTCCGAGTTGGTTGAGTTCAGGTTTTGCAGCGCGATCATGGCGCCGGCATTGGTGTTGATCGAGTTCATCATGGTGGTTGCTCGCCATTTTGGGAGGAGTGCCCCGGCGTTTTGCCGGTCGGGCGTTTGCCCACGGAACTCATCGCAAGCAGTGGGCCACTTGGCGCCAGCCTCGATAAAATCATAAGTCGCTGATTTTAAGCGTTATTTTCTAGCCAAGCTTTGGACACGAAACCGCCCGGCGAATGCAGAATTCACCGGGCGGCAGGTTTTACCGGAACGTTTTTTTCGAGGGGGCGCAAACCACCCTCCTTCCGGCCTCAGGCCGCGTCGGCGCGACCGGCCAGGCCTTGCATGATCATGCGGTTGATCTCGATCAGCGGTTCGAAATCCTCCTCCTTGCGCATGATCGCGCTGGAGTGGCGCCCGACCCAGAGGCTGAGCGAAATGATGCTGGCCCGCAGCTGCATCGGCAGGGTGTTTTCCGGCAGCGAGCAGTCGGTCGCCAGCGCCGACCAGACGCGCCTGTTCCAGTCGAGCGCGTCGATGCGCGTTGCAAGATCGTCCACCGGCGCCTCCGACGCGGCCATCAGGGCGCGCGTCACTTGGCCGAACAGACGGTACTCCATCTCACGCGGGTTTTCAGTCCGCGTCGCCGTCTGCTGGTACGCCCGAAGAGACATGCCCCAACCTCTCATCTTCGTATTCGATTAATTTGCGGCTCAGCATGAGCGCCTTGTAGTGCTCGCGCGCCATGACGTGCTTGGAAATAGCGATGCAGTCGCTCAACACGACCGGATTGCGCACGACCCCCATGAACTCGTTCAGGCGGGTCGCGAATTCTTCGTACTGACGCTCGGCGTTGGCCTCGTCCAGATACATCATCATGACCGGGAAATAGATGTGGCGCGCCGGCGTAACGACTTCGTCGAGCTGCATGATGTCTTTTTCACGCAGCACCGACGCCTTGTTCTGCAGCACCAGAACGCCGCGACGGTCGCCATTCTGGACCACCGCGCCATTCAGCACGAACTTTTCGCCGGGTTTCAGCGACAGCTTCAATGGCACAGGGCCGCTCCCTCTTGCATTGCCATGTCGCCTCTATCCGTCGCGATGACGGTTTCAGGCCAGAAGCTAGGCGGAGGCGGTTAACGTCTCATTGCCAAGCCTGCGACCGTGCGACGCAGCTTAGGACTCAATTAAGCATACTGACCCAGAGGATGACTCTCTCCAATCGCCAAGGCCTCAATCATGTCTCTCAGTCGCGACACGCAGATCTCGGCCAGCGCCCTGGCGATGGCCCAGGAAGCCGTGGCCCAGGCCGTCAATCTCGGCTTTCGGATCTCGACGATCGGCGACTCGGCGTCCGCCGAGGCCCTGGCGCGTCTCGATCGCCAGACCAGCGACGTCCGCAACGGCGAGGTCGCCGCCCTGCTGGCCGAGTCGATCCATGCCATGCAGAACCGAGACTTCGCCAAGGGCGAGAAGTTGGCGCTTCAGGCCCTGGAACGCGACGACAAGCTGGGCGTGGCCTGGCATGTTCTGGGCATCGCCCGCGAGAAGACCGGCGATTTCGCGGGCTCGATGCGCTGCTATGAAGCGGCGCTCAAATTGCTGCCCAATCACGGGGCCGTGGCTGGCGACCTAGGGCGCCTGGCCTTCCGGATGGACATGCCGGAGATCGCCGCCAAGTTCTTCATGCACTACCTGCAGGCTCGCCCCGGTGATTTGGAGGGCGTCAACAACCTGGCCTGCGCCCTGCGCGACCTCAATCGCTGCGAAGACGCCATCGAAGTGCTGCGTCCGGCGATCAACGAACATCCCGCCCAGCCGCTGCTGTGGAACACCCTGGGCACGATCATGTGCAGCCTGGGCGACGGCGTGACCGCTGTGACCTTCTTTGACGAGACGCTCCGGCTGGCCCCGGAATTTGGCAAGGCTTACCACAATCGCGCCTATGCCAAGATCGACCTCGGCGATGTCGAAGGCGCGCTCACGGACTGCGAACTAGCCATCTCCGTGGCGGAGTCGGCCGAGGACCTCGCGACGATGAAGTTCGGCCGCGCCACAATCCTGCTGGCCTTGGGCCGGGTGGCGGAAGGTTGGAAGGAATATGAGGGACGTTTCTCCGCGGACCTGCTTGAGGCCCCCCGCTTCACCATCGAGGGCGAGCGCTGGTCACCCGGCATGGACTTGGCCAGCAAGTCGCTGATGATCTGCGCCGAACAGGGCCTGGGCGATGAGGTGATGTTCGCCAACATGCTGCCCGACGTGATCGAGGCCCTCGGCCCGCAGGGCAAGCTGTCGATCGCGGTCGAGCGGCGTCTGGTCCCGCTGTTCCAGCGTTCCTTCCCGCAGATTACCGTGACCCCGCACCGCACCGTCTCCTACGAAGGCCGGGTCTATCGGGGTGCGCCAGAAATCGAGGACTGGAGCGCGATCGACCTGTGGACGCCCATGGGAACGCTGCTTGAAACCTTCCGCCCCACCGTCGCCTCCTTCCCGAACCGTCTCAACTTCCTGGTCGCCGATCCCGCCCGCGTCGAGCATTGGCGGCGGGAATTGACAAACGCCCCCAAGGGTCCAAAGGTCGGGCTGCTGTGGAAGAGCCTGAAGCTGAACGGCGAGAGAGCCCGGCAGTTTTCGCCCTTCATGCTGTGGCGGCCGGTGTTTGAGACGCCGGGAGTCACCTTCGTCAACCTGCAATATGGCGACTGCTCCGAAGAGATCGCCCTGGCCCGGGAAGAGTTCGGCGTCGACATCTGGCAGCCGCCGGGCATTGACCTGAAGCAGGACCTAGACGACGTCGCGGCCCTCTGCTGCGCCATGGACCTGATCGTTGGCTTCTCCAACGCCACCACCAATCTGGGCGGAGCCTGCGGCGCGCCGATTTGGATGCTGACCGGGGCGTCGTCCTGGACGCGGTTGGGAGCGCAGACCTATCCTTGGTACCCACAGACCCGCTGCTTCATCACCTCGGACTACAACGACTGGGACCCCACGATGCAGAAGGTCGGCGTGGCCCTCAAAGCGCGCTTCCCGATGGTGTAGCTGCCTCACGCCAACCGTATTTCACCCCTAGATGACAACCGCGCCCTGGCGACAAGACCAAGGCCACGTTCGGGAACGCCCTTGCCGCTCGCCATTCTCCAGGCCCGCATGTCGTCGACGCGGCTACCCGGCAAGGTGCTGGCCGATCTCGCGGGCGCGCCGATGATCCTGCGGCAGATCGAGCGGCTGCGGCGATGCGAACAGCTCCAGCGGATCGTGGTCGCCACCTCCGATCAGCCCACGGACGACCCATTGGCCGCCCGCCTTGAAGTCGCCGGCGTACCGGTGTTTCGCGGATCCCTGGATGACGTGTTGGGCCGTTTCATCGGCGCAATCGACGCTTTCGGCCCTGTGCGCACGGTGGTTCGCCTGACCGCCGACTGCCCCCTCGCCGATCCCCAACTGATTGACGAGACCCTTAAGCTGCATCTGCGCTCGGGCGCCGATTACACCTCCAACACCCCCACTCGCCGCAGCTATCCCAAGGGCCTGGACGTCGAGATCTTCGAGGCGGCGGCCCTGAAGATCGCGGCCGGCCAAACCGTCGATCCGTATGACCGCGAGCACGTCACCCCCTTCCTCTATCGCCATCCCGGCCGCTTCCAGATCGCGGGCCTGGAACAGGCGGCCGACGACGGCGACGTGCGCTGGACGGTCGATCGCCCCGACGATCTGGACTTCGTCCGGGCGGTGTATGATGGCCTCCACGCCGCCAATCCGGCCTTCACATCCAACGAGGTGCGCGCGTTCGTCGCCGGGCGACCAGACCTGATCCAAATGGGGGGAGATCGCCGCGCATGACCGCCTTGCACACCGTGGTGCTCCGCGACGTTGTCGAGACTGACCGTCAGCGGCTGCTGGACTGGCGCAACGGCCCAGAAGTCGCAGCCTTCATGTATTCCGACCACCAGATCAGCCCTGCAGAGCACGACGGCTGGTTCGGCGGCATGGTCGGCGACGGCCGCCGCCGTTACTGGGTGATCGAGGTCGATGGCCAGCCGGTCGGCCTGGCCAATCTCGCCGACATCGACCGCCGCAACCGCCGCTGCGCCTGGGCCTACTATCTGGCCAGCCCCTCGGTTCGTGGCCTGGGCGTAGGCTCCTATATCGAGTTCTGGGTCATCGAATACGTCTTCAAGACTCTGGGTTTCGACAAGCTATGGTGCGAGGTGCTGCTGTCGAACGACAGCGTCTGGAAGCTGCATGAGCGCTATGGCTTCCAGCGTGAGGCGCTGTTTCGTCATCACGTGATCAAGGACGGCGCGCCGGCCGACGTCGTCGGACTAGGCCTCTTGGCGGAGGACTGGCCGGCGAAGCGCGACCAGATGGTCCAGCGCCTGACTGACAAGGGCTACGCGCTACCTTTCAGCTGAACGTCACGGAACATCAAACCAGGCGGCGGATTGAATCCGGGCGGCGAAGGCGCAGGGGTCCTTCGCGAGTTCAGGAGTGCCGCCATGCCGACCGACACCGACTACGACGCCCAGGACACCGCCGAGGTGCTTGACGAGACCAACCTCACCGACGATGGCCAGGACATCGCCAATTTCGACGAGATCGATGATGTGATCGACCTCACCCAAGCCGACGGTGACGCCGATGAGGACGAGGAGGACATCGGCAATATCGACGACGAGGCCCTCGACGAGATCGATGATGAACTAGAAGGCGGCCGCGACGACGAGGGTCTCGATATCGAACGTGAACCGCTCGCCGCCATCGCCGGCGACGATGAGAACATCGAGGACTCGATCCCCGACGACGCCGATACCGCAGCCGATTTCGAATCGACCGAATTGGCCGAAGACGACATCGAGGCCTTGGGCTACGCCGACGAAAGCTGAACGCCACCAAACGTCCTTGAACGGCGGTTTCCCGAAACCTAGGCTCGCCGACGACAGGAGACCGCCGATGCCCGACACGCCCGAACCTGAGCTCGATGAGACGTCGCAAGACCTTGAGAAGCAACTTGAGGAAGGCCTCGAAGATAGCTTTCCCGCCAGCGATCCGCCGTCCGTAGCCCGTCGCCATCGGCGGCATCCCGGCGGCGCCGAGGATGGCCAATAAGCCGACTTGATCCTGGCGACTGTTGGTCTGTAGGTTAGACCTGATTTGAACAACTGTTCGAGGCGTCCTCTTTCAAGACGCCGTCAGGGATCCTGCATGAGCTCGCGCTTCGAAGGCACCGCCGACTATGTCGCCACCGACGACCTGAAGGTGGCGGTAAACGCCGCCGTGGCGTTGGAGCGGCCCTTGCTGATCAAGGGCGAGCCAGGCACAGGCAAGACGGTCCTGGCCTACGAAGTGGCCAAGGCCATGGGCGCGCCGCTGCTGACCTGGCACATCAAATCAACGACGAAAGCCCAGCAGGGCCTATATGAATATGACGCCGTCACCCGGCTGCGCGACAGCCAATTGGGCGACGAGCGGGTCAAGGACGTCAAGAATTACATCAAGAAGGGCAAGCTTTGGGAAGCCTTCGAGGCCCCGGTGCGCCCCGTGTTGTTGATCGACGAGATCGACAAGGCCGACATCGAGTTTCCCAACGATCTGCTGCAAGAACTCGATCGCAACGAGTTCTATGTCTACGAGACCAATGAGACGATCGCCGCCAAGGTCCGACCGATCATCATCATCACGTCGAACAACGAGAAGGAGTTGCCGGACGCCTTCCTGCGTCGCTGCTTCTTTCACTATATCCGCTTCCCCGAAGAGGCGACGATGCAGGCCATTGTCGACGTGCACTTTCCGGGTATCAAACAGAAGCTGGTCGCCGAGGCGCTGCGGATCTTCTACGACATGCGCAAGGTGCCGGGCCTGAAGAAAAAGCCCTCCACGTCGGAGCTGCTGGACTGGCTAAAGCTGCTGCTGGTCGAGGATATCGACGAGGCCACCCTGCGCGAGCGGGACCCGACCAAGCTGATCCCGCCCTTGCACGGCGCCCTGCTGAAGAACGAGCAGGACGTCCACCTGTTCGAGCGCTTGGCCTTCCTCGCCCGCCGCGAGGGCTCTGGGGCGCGGCCGGGACAGTAGGCAGAGCCCCCCCTTACCGCGATTTCATTGGACCTTCCGGCGTCGCCAGACCACGTTCCCGCCGAATGGAGGATTCCTTGATGCGACATCTGATGCTGCTGACCGCGGCCACGAGCCTCGTGGCCTTGGCGGCTTGCTCGCCCAAGGTCGATATCCATGACGACCGTGCTGGCCGGCCCGGCAAGCACGAATCGCTGCGGGCGATCAGCAAGCTGGATTGCCCGGAGCAGCAGGGTGAACTCAAGCGGGTCAGCGTCGCCACGGACGGGCAAAGCTGCGTCTATGCTGGCCAGAACGCTGAGGTGACGCTGAAGCTTGTTGCCCTCAACGGCGGAGACGCAGAGGCCGCGCTGGCGCCGATCGAGGCCGACCTGAAGACCTTGATGCCGGCCATGAAATCCCCGACCCCACCGCCGCCGCCCGGCGCCAAGCACGATGGCGAGACAGCTCAGGTCCGCCTGCCCGGCATCCGGATCGACGCTCACAATAAGGGCGCGGACATCAAGATTGGCGGCCTGACGATCAACGCCAATGACGGGTCGGCCGAGGTCAAGGTCGCCAAGAACGTCACCATCCGCGACGGCGACACCACCCGGAAGATCAGCGAGCGCGTCGGCAACGGCGGCTCGACGGTCAACGTCAACACCACCACCGACGACGAAGGCGAGGTCGATGTTCACGCCAATCAGGACGGCGCCCAGATCCGTCAGCGCAAGCGCGGCGACGGCGTGCGCGCCACCTTGATCCTGGCCAGCGACAAGGCGACCAGCGGCTATCGCGTGGTCGGCTACGAGGCCCGGGGCCCCAAGGGCGGCCCGCTGGCCGTCGCCGTGGTCAAGGCCAGGGGCCGCGGCGGCAGCGACCACGATGTGTTCGAGGACATGAAGACGCTGGTCCGACACAACGTCGGGGGATGACACCTTATCAAAACCGCTTATCCCGGCGAATGCCGGGATAAGCGGGTTGGTTTTTAACCCTAGTGGGACAAAAACAGCGACGGCCCGTCGCCGTTCAGCAAGCTGCGGGTCGTGCCTCCGAAAATGAATTCCTGCAGGCGCGGATGGCCAAAGGCCCCTGCCACCAGGATATCGGCGCCGACGTCGCGCGCCGCACCCAGCAGCAGGCTGGCGGCGTCGCCGGATCCCGGCAGCAGCTTGGTCGTGGCCTGAACGCCTCGCGCGCCGAGAAACGCCACCAGCCGCTCCAGGTCGAAAGCCCGCGACGAGACGTCCGGCGCGCCGGCCACCACCACGCTCGAAGCCTTCTGAAGCAGCGGCAGGGCGGTGCGCAGGGCACGGCTGGCCTCCTTGCCGCCGTCCCAGGCCACCAGCGCCACGCCGCCCACCCTCAAGCCGGGCCGGGCCACGATGACAGGCCGTTGCTCGTCGGCGATCATTTGCTGGAAACATTCCGCCAGGGGTCCCCTGCCCCGCGCCGCGGCGCTGTCGAAGACGATGACGTCGGAGAGCCGGCCTTCCATGGCCAGCCCCGCCCAGATGGGCGACTGTAGGCTGACCGCCTTGGCCTTGGCGTAGCCGAGCTCGCCCACCATCCGCGCGACGGCGTTATGGCCTTCGACGGCGGCTTCCTTGAGACTTTCCAGGGCCGTGACCTGCACGCCGCCCATGAAGCCCTCGCCCATCCACGGCATCAGGTCGGCCATGTCGGCCGGGGCGTGGACGCACGCCAACTCGGCGTCGAAGCCCGCAGCCAGGACCGCCGCCGCGTCCAGCAACGCCCGCTCGCCCTCCGTGCCGGCAAGCGGCGCCATGATTCTCGCCCAGCTCATGATCGATCTCCCATCGGAAGCATTTCCACAGGCAACGACCTGCCTCGCATTGATCTTTGTCAACCGATGGGTCAGTCAAACCCTGGGCGGCGGCCGCCTGCGCAGCCACCTTCACCATAAGGAACGATTTCGTGGCCAAAGGGCTGCACAAGGGCCCGCCGAGGGCATGGCAGCGGATGCTGTCGGGACGCAGGCTGGACCTGCTGGACCCCTCGCCCATGGACATCGAGATCGAGGATATCGCCCACGGCCTGGCGCGGGTCGCCCGCTGGAACGGCCAGACGGTCGGCGAGCACGGCTTCTCGGTGGCCCAGCACAGCGTGGTGGTCGAGGAGATCGCCGCCCACATCAAGCCCGACCTCGAGCCCAGATGGCGGCTGGCCGCCCTGCTGCACGACGCCAGCGAATATGTGATCGGCGACATGATCAGCCCGTTCAAGGCGGCCCTCGGCGTCAGTTACAAGGACTTCGAGGCCCGGCTGGAGGACGCCATCCACATCCGCTTTGGCCTGCCGGTTAAGGTCCCGGCGGCGGTCAAAAAACTGATCAAGACGGCCGACCGGGCCTGCGCCTTCTTCGAGGCCACCCAGTTGGCCGGATTCGCGCATGACGAGTCCCTGGCGATCTTTGGCGCGCCGCCCACTGGCTACGACCTGAGGATCAACCCCCTGCCGCCCTTCGAGGCCCAGGCGCGCTATGTTCAGCGCTTCCATGTGCTGTCCAAGGCGGCGGGCTTCGAGTCCGCCCCAGGCGAGGCGTTCGAGACCGAATGACCCCGCAGCCCGCCCCCTTCACGGCGCCGTCCGTCGTCATCGGCCTGTCGGCCGTGGTCGTGGCGATCCGTGAGGGCGAGGCCGTTGTCCTGACCGTCCGGCCGCACGATGCGGTGACCGATATCGCCAGCCCCCTGCCCGGCCTGCCGTTCGGATCGTTCGACCCGGCCGGCCATCGCACCTTCGAGCTGGGCCTGCGGGCCTTCGTCACCGAGCAGACGCGGTTCCAGTTGGGCTATGTGGAGCAGCTCTACACCTTCGGCGACGAAGGCCGCGACGCCCCGCGCGCCGAGATGGGCGCGGGCGCGGCCCGCATCGTCTCGGTCGGCTATCTGGGCTTGACCCCCACCGCCATCGAAACCCAGGCCCCCGACACCGCCTGGGCGCCCTGGTCGGCCTTCTTTCCGTGGGAGGACTGGCGCCATGGCCGCCCCGCTCTGCTGGACCAGGTGCTGGCCCCGGCCCTGCGCCGCTGGGCGGCCGACGACGCCAGCCAGTGGTCCAGAGCGCGCCTGGCCTTCGCCCTGGACGGCGCGACCTGGAACGAGGAACGGGTGCTGGAGCGCTATGAGCTGCTCTATGAAGCGGGCCTGGCCCCCGAGGCCGCCCGCGACCGGGCCCGCGCCGACGGCCATGATCCGGCCGAGCCGGCCGCCTTGTCGGCGGCACTGGGCGAGCCGATGATCTCCGACCACCGCCGCATTCTCGCGACCGGCCTGTCCCGCCTGCGGGGCAAGATCAAGTACCGCCCGGTGGTGTTCGAGCTGATGCCCGCCGAATTCACCCTGTCGGCCCTGCAGCGCACCGTAGAGGCCATTGCCGGGGTGCCGCTGCACAAGCAGAACTTCCGCCGCGTGGTCGAACGCGAGGACCTGGTCGAGGGCCTGGGCCGCCAGGACGCCGACACCGGCGGCCGCCCCGCCGAACTGTTCCGCTTCCGCCGCGAGATCCTGGCGGCCCGGCCGGCCATGGGGCTGAGTTTGCCGCTTCTGCGGGACTAGGGCTCGAACGGTTTCGGATTGGATCGGGGACGCACGCATGCGTGCGTCCCCATTCGGCAACCCGGCTTTGCGCGGTCGCGCTTCACCGCTAACCTCGACCCAGCATGCCCAACCTCCCAAAACCGCACCTGATCGCCGCCGTCGTCGGAGTGGTCGTCCTGATCGGCCTGGGCGCCTATCTTCTGCGCGACGCCAGGACCCAAGTCGCCGATCACCGCACCGACGCCGCCGAGGCCATCGAGGGCGCGCGGATCGCCGTCACCGGCCGGCTGCCCGAGGCCCAGGCCGTCAATTTCGGCAAGGTCTTCGTCCACTGGGATGACGAAATCCCCTCGGTCTGACGACCCAAGTCGGTCTCTTGAACCTCTCTCAAAGAGAGAGGGTTTCTAGGTCCGCTTTCGGCCTCGGCGTGTCCGTTTCCGTCGCGTCGCGGTTCCCGCCTTGCGCGGCGGCCGCCCCCGCCCCGCCCCGCTCTATCCGCGCCCGCCACTTGGCCTTCAGGGTGTGGGACGTATCGCGCGAACCGTCATGGCTCCAGCCCGGTGGGCCAAAGATGTAGCCCAACGCATGGCGGGGGTGGCGGGCCACGTCGCGGCCGATGCCGATCCACTCGTGGAAGACGTTGGTCAGCAGGTTGAAGTTGGGCAGGTTCTTCACCGTGCCGTAGCGGATCTTCTCGTCGTCCGTTTCCGGGATGAAGGTGCCGAACATCCGGTCCCAGATGATCAGGATGCCGGCATAGTTGGCGTCCAGGTAGCGGGCGTTGCGGGCGTGGTGCACCCGGTGGTGCGACGGCGTATTGAACACCGCCTCAAACCATTTGGGCATGCGCTTGATGGCCTCGGTGTGGATCCAGAACTGGTAGACCAGGCTGATCCCCTTCTGGATCGCCACCATGGCCGGCGGGAAACCCAGGAACGACAGCGGCAGCCACAGCAGCCAGGTGCCGGCGATCCCGCCCGTCCAGGTCTGCCGCAGGGCGGTCGAGAGGTTGTAGTGGGTGGAGGTGTGGTGGTTGACGTGGCTGGCCCACCAGACCCGCCGCTCATGGCTGAGCCGGTGGAAGGCGTAATAGGTCAGGTCCTCGGCGAAGAACAGCACGGCCCAGGCCCAGATCGCGGTCATCGGGATGGTGAAGACCCGGTGCGAATAGGCCCACAGGCTGGCGGCGACCACGATCCCCCCGGTCAGCAGGCCGGCGATGGTGCTGCCCAGGCCCATGGCCAGGGAGGTGGCGGTGTCCTTGGCCTCGTAGCGGGCGTCGGCCTTGCCCAGCCGGGCCAGCAGCACCTCCAGGATCACGGCGATGACGAAGAACGGGATCGCCATCTGGACGGGGTCGAAGGTCTTCATGCGGCGAACTCTTGCGACGTGAATTCGGGCGGCGGCCAGGCGCCGTCCTTCAGCACCAGGCGGGGCGACCCGTCGGCCGACTTGAGGGTCAGGCGGCCGTTGGCGGCGGTGGTGGACAGGGCCTGCGCCCAGGGCAGGTCGCGGGCCACATAGCCGTCGCCCTTGCGCCACAGGACCAAGGCTCGGTCGGCGGACCGCGCCACGACGCCGGCCCCGTCGGCGGCGATCCACAGGGCCTCGATCGGATCGTCGGGGAACTCGTCGGTCAGCAGGGCGCGCGCGCCTCCGGCGTCGAGCGGTGGCATGGCTCGCGCAATGCGCGCCCAAGCCGCCAAGCCCACCAGCAAGGTCACGGCCGTGGCCGAGCCGAGCAATTGAATTATCATCGCCTTGTCCAAGCCGACGCCTTCCTCCCCGTTTTCTTTCAAGGTCGGGCTGTAGGCGTCGAGCGTCAAGGGCGACGTGGGGTTAGGCCCGCCCACTTGCACCCTACGGGCCTTCGGCCGTCTTCCCCCAGAGGGGGAAGAGCTCGCGCGGGGCCCCGCCCCCGATGGGGGCGGACAGGCGGCGAAGCCGCCAGGTGGGGGCAAGTGAGCGGCCCCTTAGGCTAGAACTTCCGAGCGTAGCCGACCGACATCACATCGGCGTCGGCCGCGTCATTGTCCCGGAATTGCTGGCGGGTGTAGTCGACGCGGACGCCGTTCTTGTCGTCGACCTTGTACTGGGCTCCGACGCCATAATTGACGCTGTCGGCGTCAAACTTGTTTTCGACCCCGGCCACGGTCTGCTTGAACTGGCCGTTGCCGTAGCCAACGCGGGCCAGCAGGTCGATGTGAGGCGTCACCGGCAGGAAGCCGACGCCATAGACTGCGGCCTGATGGGTCTGTTCGAGATTGGACCGGACGCCGTTGGTGTCGATAATGTCGTCCTTGACGCCGCCGGAAAGCTCGCCCTCGACGCCGAAGTGCGGGGTCAGCTTGGCGCCGAGCCGTCCCTGCACCGCGCCGGTGTCGGCGCCGTCGGCGCGGGAGCCGGCATAGCCTAGGGTCCCATAGACCTCTTGAGCGTGCGACAGGGCGGGAACGGCGGCGATCGCCAAAGAAGCGAAGATGGGCGTGGCGAGGGCCACCGACATGAGAGTTTTCATTGTTTTACTCCTGATACTGACGAGACTGGGGAGCGCCTCGACCCGGCTTGAGTAGTGTCGCCATGGGGCCGCGATAGGTCGCGGAGCGGACGGGTTTGGGGCCATTGCGTGTCGTTCCCGACATGTGCAAGGCGAATGTGGCGGCGCCGCATCGTTCCCCTCGCTGAGGCGAAAAGCTCGTGGCGTGGCGCCCAGGCCGCACCGTCGAAGGTGACGGGGGCGTCAGGCGTGCTATTGATCCTCCAGCACAAAAATCAGAGACGCGTCCTGCCACCTTTTCGTGGGGAGGCGCGCCAAGCGTCACCGGGACCGCCGCCTTGCATAAAGCCGTTATCGTCGCCACGGGGCTGTTCACCCCGCCGTTCAGCGTTTCGAACACCGAGCTGGTCGAAGCCTTCAACGCCTATGTCGAGCGCTTCAACGTCGCCAACGCCGAGGCCATCGCCGCCGGCGAGGTCGTGGCCCTGGCCCCCTCTTCGCCCGAGTTCATCGAGAAGGCCTCGGGCATCAAGGCCCGCTATGTGATGAACAAGAGCGGGATCATCGACCCCGAGATCATGCGGCCGGTGCTGCCCGAGCGCCCCAACGACCAGATCTCGATCCTGGCCGAGATGGCCGTCGAAGCGGCCAAGCAGGCGATCGAGCGCTGGGGAAAGCCGGTCTCGGAAATCGGGGCGGTGATCTGCGCCGCTTCCAACATGCAGCGCGCCTATCCCGCCATGGCCATCGAGGTGCAGCAGGCTCTGGGCATCGAGGGCTTCGCCTTCGACATGAACGTCGCCTGCTCCTCGGCCACCTTTGGCCTCAAGACCGCCGCCGACTTCATCGCCGTCGGCAGCGCCAAGGCGGTGTTGATGGTCAATCCCGAAATCTGCTCGGGCCACCTCAACTTCACCGACCGCGACAGCCACTTCATCTTCGGCGACGTGGCCACCGCAGTGATCCTGGAAGAGGAAAGCCAGGCGTCCGGCGGCTGGGAGATCCTGGGCACGCGGCTGAAGACGCAGTTCTCCAACAACATCCGCAACAATTTCGGCTTCCTCAACCGCACGGCCCCCGAGGGCGAAGGCGCGCGCGACAAGCTGTTCGTGCAGGAAGGCCGCAAGGTGTTCCGCGAGGTGGTGCCCATG
The DNA here is from genome assembly GCF_049896225.1 of Caulobacter sp. DWR3-1-2. Classification (NCBI taxonomy): domain Bacteria; kingdom Pseudomonadati; phylum Pseudomonadota; class Alphaproteobacteria; order Caulobacterales; family Caulobacteraceae; genus Caulobacter; species Caulobacter sp. DWR3-1-2. The sequence goes on from NZ_JAFCTW010000003.1 coordinate 310,816, forward strand.
GTCAGCCAGATGATCGTAGAGCACGCCAGCGATATCGGCGTCGATCCCACGGGGCTAAAGCGCCTCTGGTTGCATCAAGCCAATATCAACATGAACGAGATGATCGGTCGCAAGGTGCTGGGGCGCGAGCCCGAGCCGGGCGAGAACGTCATCATCCTCGACACCTACGCCAACACCAGCTCGGCCGGCTCGATCATCGCCTTCCACTCGGCCAATGACGACTTCGCGGTGGGCGAGACAGGGCTGATCTGCAGCTTCGGCGCGGGCTATTCGGCGGGCACGGTGTTCGTCCGGAAGCGGTAGAGCGCCTCGAGCATTCAGAGGCTCGACCTATTGGTCATCGATGGTCGTCGCGCGCCCGCTCGGCTCGCAGCAAATCCAGGCTCGACGGCCCGGTCTGCGGGCCAAGCGCGGCACGCACGGCGTCAAGGCGCGCAATAATTTCTCGCCGCTCCAGCGCGACGCTGGCCGCCAGCGCCTGCCGCGCCTCTTTCTCAGCCGAGGTCGCGTGATCGACCGCGCACCGCTTCAGCGCGTCGATGGCGCTGCCGTCGAGGTTGCAAATGGAGATGTGGCCCATGTTGCAGAATGCCTCAGGCCCGATATCAATCCAAATCGCACCAGCTTATCGGATCGGCTGGAACGTGACCGGCGTCGCGGCCCCATTATCGGCCTTCAGCGTCCAACCGCTCGCCGACCGGCCGATGGCGTAGCAGGTCCGCGTCCCGCGCACTTCCGCCAAGCACAGCTGATCGCCTTCGAGGCTGTAGCGCCCCTGGTCCATGCCGAAGTCGTGGCGTTGGAACCACGAGCCGTCGCGTTTGAGGACCAGGTCTCCGGTCCCCACGGGCTCGGCTCGCTGAAGGGTAACCATCTGGCCGACGAAGGCCGCGCGGGCGGCGGCCGCGTCGAACGCCTGGACCTCGGCCTTCGGATGCGCCGCCTTCCAGTCCATGGCGCGGCGGATGCGACGGCCCACGGCCGGGTGATCGTAGAACAGCACCTCCTCAAGCCGACCCGGCGTGGCCGCGCGGTACTCGATCGTCTTGACCAGGGCCTTGGACAGGCCGTCGGGCTCGTTGAAATGGGTCAGGCTGTAGTAATCGGCGTCGCTCTCGGTGATGCGGACCAGGCTGTTGATCAGGGGCGCGCCCAGCAGGCCCAGCACCGCCAGCACCACCGCCAGCACCGGCAGGCCGGCCGGATCGGCCACGCCCTTCACCGTGTCCGCGCCCAGCAGGGCGGCGACGGGCGTGAACAACCGGTCGATCAGGAAGAAGGCCAAGGTGGCCAACAGGCCCATGACTCCGGCGATCCACAAGGCGTGGTTGTGGGCGTAGTGGCCCATCTCGTGACCAACCACGCCGCGCACCTCGGCCAGGTCCGCGCCCTGCTTGAACATGGTGTCGCTCATCGCCACTCGCGCCGTGCCGAACAGTCCGGCGACATTAGCGGTGTAGGCGTTGGACTGCTTGGAGCCGTTATAGACGAAGATCTTGTCGCTCGGGATGCCGTTGGCCTTGGCCATGGCCACCACCTGGTCGCGCACTGGCCCGGCCGGCGCGAGCGTGTACTTGTTGAAGATCGGCTCGATATAGATCGGGGCCAGCACCTGGATCACGCCGAAGAACACCGCCGTCAGCGCGCCGCTCCACAGCCACCAGGTGCGCGGCGCCTTGCGGATCAGGGCGTAGAGCGCGACGAAGAACAGACCCAGCAGCGCAGCCGTGATGGCCAGGCTGATGCCGGCCTCGCCCAGCCAGCCGACGAAGGCCTGGCTGGTCAGCCCGTACTGCTTCTCCCGCCACCAGCCGCTATAGGCTGACCAAGGCAGGCTAAGCAGGCCGTCCACTAGCAGATAGGCCACGCCAACGACGAAGCTGACCAGCACCGGCCTGGGCCGACGCCGCTCCAGGTTTCGCCTCAGGCCGACCAAGACGCCGCTGCGGACGATCAGCCAAGAGACCAGAACCGACACGACGAAGCCCCACAGCAGGAGCCAGTGGCCGCCCTGGGTGTAGGCGGTCGCCTTGGCGTGGGCTGCGGGCGACAATTGCGCCAGATAGGCCGCCGTGGCGGCGGCGGGATCGAACAGATGAGCCATGTGAAAGCGTCCCCCAAGTACTCTTGGACCGCAGGAAGACAGAGCGTGCGGCGCCCGTCAGGTTAATTCGCGGTCAGGTTGGATCGTCCGGACCCGACGTCGCCGCTTGCCTCTGGCGGCCGGACACGGGCTGTATAGAACTGGACGTTCGACTTCCGCACTCGAGGCTTCCGCATGCGATTCCCCGTTCGTCGTCAGTTCCTGCTCGGCCTTGGCCTGGGCGCCGCTGGCCTTGTCCTCGCCGGCTGCGGCGGCGAGTCCGGCAATGTCGCGCAGACCGGCCTCAAGCGTATCGAGGCGACCAAGACCCTGCGGATCGGGCTCGAAGGCACCTATCCGCCGTTCAACTTCCAGGGCAAGGACGGCCAGCTTACCGGTTTCGAGGTCGACTTCGCCAAGGCCCTGGCCGCCCAGATGAAGGTCAAGGCCGAGTTCTCGCCATCGCCGTTCGCCGGCCTGTTGGGCGCGCTGGAGTCAAAGCGCATCGACGTGGTGATCAACCAGATCACCATCACTCCCGAGCGCGCCGCCAAGTACGACTTCTCGCGGCCCTATACGATCTCCGGCATCCAGATCATCACCCGCAAGGGCCAGACGGGCGTCGCCGCGCCCGCCGACCTAGCTGGCAAGAAGGTGGGTGTCGGCCTGGGCACCAATTACGAGAGCTGGCTGCGGGCCAATGCGCCCGGCGCCATCGTCCGTACCTATGACGACGACCCCACCAAGTACCAGGACCTGAAGGCTGGCCGTATCGACGCGGTGCTCAACGACCGGCTGGTGGCCGCCGACTTCGTCAAGACCACGCCGGATTTCGTGGCCTCGGGCCCGGCCTTCGCCAGCCAGGGCATGGGCGTGGCCATGCTGCGCGATCCGGCCCTGAAGGTGGCGATCGACGAAGCCATCGACGCGATGCGCGCCGACGGGCAGTTGGCGGCGATCTCGATCAAGTGGTTCGGCGCGGACGTGACGAAGTGAGGCTGACAAAAAACGGTTGTCATCCCGGACGAGCGCGCAGCGCGAAGATCCGGGACCGACGCGTGAACGCTGGCGCTTCCGGCGGTCCCGGATCTGCGCTCCGCTTGTCCGGGATGACAAACTTGGTGGGTTCGGTCTGATATGTCCGCCGCGCTCGACCTGCTCGCGGAGTCCGCCCCGCTGCTCCTGAAAGGCGCGGGCTACACCGTGCTGCTCAGTGTCATCGGCATGGGTGTGGGCTTGGTGATCGGTTTCGGCCTGGCCCTGATGCGGCTCTCCCGCAGTCCCCTGCTGCGCTGGCCGGCGGCGGTCTATGTGTCGGCGATCCGGGGCACGCCGCTGCTGGTGCAGCTGTTCCTGATCTATTACGGCCTGCCGCAGTTGGGGATCGAGCTGCCGCCGCTGCTGGCGGCCGGCATCGGCTTTTCGATCAACATCGGCGCCTATGCCGGCGAGATCCTGCGCAGCGCCATCGCCGCCGTCGACAAGGGCCAGTGGGAGGCCGCCAGCGTGCTGGGCATGAGCCGCGGCCAGGCCCTGCGCCGGGTGATCCTGCCCCAGGCCGCCCGCACCGCCGTCGCGCCCCTTGCCAACAGCTTCATCAGCCTGGTCAAGGACACCTCCCTGGCCGCCACGATCCAGGTGCCCGAGTTGTTCCGCCAGGCCCAGCTGATCACCGCCCGCACCTACGAGATCTTCACCATGTATCTGGCGGCCGCCGCCCTCTACTGGATCCTGTCCAGCCTGCTGGCCCTGGGCCAGGGCCGGCTGGAGCGTCAGGCGGAGATCGGTCGATGAGCGACAGCATGGGGAGCGCCATAGCCGCCACGGGCCTGGTCAAGCGCTTCGCCGCCGTCACCGTGCTGAACGGAGTCGACCTGACCGTCAGTCCCGGCGAGGTGGTGGCGATCATCGGTCCCAGCGGCTCGGGCAAGAGCACCCTGCTGCGCTGCCTGGCGGGCCTCGAGCTGATCGACAGCGGAACCCTCACCGTCGCCGGCGTGACCGCTGGCGGAAAAGTCCCTCTCGCCCGCGCGCTGAAGGGCCGGGTCGGCTTCGTCTTCCAGAACTTCAACCTCTTCCCGCACCGCACCGCCGCCCAGAACGTCGCCGAGGGCCCGATCGTCGTGCGCGGCGAGAAATCCGCCGTGGCGCTGGACAAGGCCAGGGCTCTGCTGACCAAGGTCGGCCTGGGTCACCGGGTCGACGCCTATCCGCACGAACTCTCCGGCGGCCAGCAGCAACGCTGCGCCATCGCCCGCGCCCTGGCCATGGATCCGGAGGTCATTCTGTTCGATGAACCGACCTCGGCGCTCGACCCCGAACTGGTCGGCGAAGTGCTGACCGTGATCCGCGACCTGGCCGCCGAGAAGCGCACGATGGTGATCGTCACCCACCAGATGGACTTCGCGCGAGATGTGGCAGATCGGACGATCTTCATGGATGACGGCGTTATTATTGAACAAGGCCCTTCCAACGCCGTGCTGGGTTCGCCTAAGGAAGAGCGCACGCGGCGATTCCTCAGCAAGGTGAGCGGACTTAGGCCATAATTTGGCCCTCGGCGCCCCCCACCTCATCGCCGCCGACGCCGTGTGCATTGAGGCGAGGTCCTAGTGAAACCCTATATTGATCTGCAAGGCGCCAATGGCGCGGTCTACCGTTACAAGCTGGCCGAGGATCGCGATCCTCGGACGACGATCGCTGGCAATTTCATCTTCGTCGATGCGAGCGGAACCGTGGTCTATGCCGGTGAAGCCAACAACCTGCATGGAGCGGGCAACCGCTTCCCCGAGGCGTCGGAAAAGCACAAGGCCGAGTATCTGTACACGCGCCTCAACGTGTCGGGCGCCTCGCGCGCCGAGGAGCTGCAGGACATCATCACGTCGCTGAAGCCGGTGATGAACAAGGGCGAATAGCCCCTGCGACATCCGCGCATCGGCGACGTCCACATCTGACGCACGCTTCGCTATGGTGAAGCCCTATGCGCCCCGAGATTCTCTTTCCGCTGTTCACGCCGGTCTCCACCCTCAAGGGCGTGGGGCCGCGCGTCGCGCCGCTGGTTGAACGGCTGGCGGGGCCGATCGTGCGCGACGTGCTGTTCACGCCGCCCACAAGCCTGATCCGCCGGACGGCCACCACCTCCGATCGGGCCATCGACGGCCAGGTCCAGACCTTCGTGGTCACCATCGACGCCCACCTGCCGCCGCAGCGTCCGGGTCAGCCCTGGCGCGTGCGGGCCTGGGACGAGCACGGCTTTGTCACCTTGACCTGGTTCAAGGGTTTCGGCTCGCATCTGGAGCGCGCCCACCCGGTCGGCGCACGACGGGCGGTCAGCGGCAAGGTCGAGCGGTTTGGCAGCGAGATCCAGGTCGCCCATCCCGACTATCTGTTCGAGGCCGACCGCGCGGGCGACATCCCGCCGGTCGAGGCCGTCTATCCCGCCACCGCCGGCCTGCCCTCGCGCACCTTCCGCAAGTTTGCCCTTGAGGCCCTGGAGCGCGCCGCCGCCCTGCCCGAATGGCAGGACCCGGCCTGGATGACCCGCGAAGGCTTTCCCGCCTGGCGCGAGGCGCTGGCCCTGCTGCACAATCCCCAGGCCGAGATCGACCTGTCGCCGCTGTCGGTCACACGTCGCCGCCTGGCCTATGACGAACTTCTGGCTCACCAACTGGCCCTGGCCCAGCGCAAGGCGGCCAAGCGCGCCCACCCCGCCCCGCGCATTATGGCCGGCGACCTGTCGGACGCCGCTGAAAAGGCCCTGCCCTTCCGCCTGACCGGCGCCCAGATCCGCGCCCTGTCCGAGGTCCGCGGCGATGTCGCCAGCGGCGAGCGCATGGGCCGGCTGCTGCAGGGCGATGTCGGCTCGGGCAAGACCGTGGTGGCCATGCTCGCCATGGCCGACGCCGCCGCCTCGGGCCTGCAGTCAGCCCTGATGGCCCCCACCGAGATCCTGGCCCGCCAGCACTACGAGACCCTGGCCCCGCCGCTGGAGGCCCAGGGTCTGGCGGTGATCCTGCTGACGGGGCGCGACAAGGGCGCCGCCCGCGCCTCGAAACTAGCCAAGCTGGCCGACGGATCGGCCGCCGTGGTCGTCGGCACCCACGCCCTTTTCCAGGACGACGTGGCCTTCAGCACGCTCGGCCTGACCATTATCGACGAGCAACACCGGTTCGGCGTCAACGAACGCAAGCGCCTGCAGGCCAAGGGGCTTCATCCTGACTTGGGGGGCGCCCACCTGCTGGCCATGTCGGCCACCCCGATCCCGCGCACCCTGGAACTGACGATGTTCGGCGACCTGGACGTCTCGCGCATCGACGAGAAGCCGCCCGGCCGCACGCCCGTCGCTACCCGCGCCGCGCCGACCCCGCGCATTCCCGAAATCATCGCCCGCCTGAAGGCGGCGGCCGAGGGCGGGGCCCAGGCCTTCTGGATCTGCCCGCTGGTCTCGGAATCCGACAAGATCGACCTGCGCGACGCCGAGCGCCGCTCCGCCAGCTTGCGCGAGGCCATCGGTCCCAGCGTCGGCCTGGTCCACGGCCAGATGAACGCCGCCGACAAGGACGCGGTGATGGCCGACTTCGTGGACGGCAAGGTCAGCGTGCTGGTCGCCACCACCGTGGTCGAGGTCGGGGTCAATGTGCCCAACGCCAGCATCATGGTGATCGAGCACGCCGACCGCTTCGGGCTCGCGCAGTTGCACCAACTGCGCGGGCGCGTGGGCCGAGGGTCGCGCGAGAGTTCCTGCGTGCTGCTCTACGACCCGCCGCTGTCGGAGGTGGCCCAGCAGCGACTCGACATCCTGCGCCGTAGCGACGACGGCTTCGAGATCGCCGAAAAGGACCTGGAGCTGCGCGGCGGCGGCGATCCGCTGGGCCTCAAGCAGAGCGGCTTCCCCGCCTACCGCCTGGCCGACCCGGTGGCCCACCGCGACCTGATCGCCGTGGCCGCCGACGACGCCCGGCTGATCCTGGCCCGCGACCCGGACCTGACCTCGCCGCGCGGCCTGGCGGTGCGGACCCTGCAGGAACTGTTCGACTGGAAATCGGCCTCGCCCCTGAACGACGCGGGGTAGGCCAGCCGACGAAGTCGGCTTGAATGACGCTGGGTAAGGGCTGAAATGCTGGCGACCATGGATGTTCCGGCCGCCCTCTCCGCCTTGGCGCCGCGCCTGTCACCCGGCGCGGCGACGGCGCTCAACGCCCGGCGGTTGTCGGGCGGCGCCAGCCTTGAAACCTGGGCTTTCGACCTCGACGACGGCGCGGCGCTAATCCTGCGTCGGCGCCCGCCGTCGGCGCTGATGAGCGACACCGCCCTGCCCCTGGCCACCGAGGCCGTTCTGCTGGCCGCCGTCCGTCCGCGTGGCGCGCCCGTGCCTGAGGTGGTCCATGTCTGCGCGCCAGAGGACGGCCTCGGCGAGGCCTATCTCATGCGCCGGCTGGAGGGCGAGACCCTGGGCAAGCGCATCGTCCGCGACGAGGCCTTCGCCGGCGTGCGGCCTGGCCTAGCGCGCCGGTGCGGCGAGGTGCTCGCGGCGATCCACGCCACGCCCCTGGAGGGCCTGCCGCCCTTGGCGACCTCCGACGCCGCCAACGAACTTCAGCGCTACGAGGCGGTCTACCGCGACCTTCGCCCGCAACGGCCGATCTTCGAAGCCGCCTTCCGCTGGTTGGAAAGCCGCGCGCCACCGCTCGAGCGGCCGGTGCTGGTCCACGGTGATTTTCGCAACGGTAACCTGATGATCCACCCCGCCAGCGGCCTGGTCGGGGTTCTCGACTGGGAGCTGGCCCACCTCGGCGACCCGGCCGAGGATCTGGGCTGGATCTGCGTCAATTCCTGGCGATTCGGGCAATGGCGGAGGCCGGTCGGCGGGTTCGGTGACTATCAGGACCTGCTCGACGGCCACGCGGCGGCCGGCGGCGGAGCGGTGTCGCTGGAACGTCTGTTGTTCTGGCAGGCCCTGGGCTCGCTGAAATGGGGCGTCATGTGCCTGATGATGTATGCGAGCTTCGCCTCGGGCGCCGATCGCTCGATCGAGCGGGCGATGATCGGCCGCCGCGCAAGCGAGGCCGAAATCGACCTCGTTCTACTGATGGGGCGGCTAGGATGATCACCCACCCCACCGCCGACGAACTGCGCGAGGCCCTGGCCGGGATCGACGAGGCCTCGGCCGGTGATGCGCGCGCGGCGTTCCTGGCGAGGGTCGCCGACAATGCCCGCGCCACGCTTGAGCGCGAAGCAGCCCTCGGCCCGGTGGCGGCGGCGGCGGCGGTGGCGCGATTGAAAGTCTTGCTGGGCGGGGACGGCGGTTTTGAGGCGCTGAACGCCGAGCTCTGCGCCCGCCTGAGCGACGGCCGGCTATCGCCCCTAGACCCGGCGGTACTCGCCCATCTGCAGGCCAGCGTGATCGACCAGATCGCTATCGACCAGCCGAGCTATTCGGGTCTGATGGCGCTGGCGGAGCCTTGCTAACGCCGGACCATCGTCATGGCTGATCCGACGGGGCGCCCGGAATGCGAACCGGATCCGTGCGCGCCCTCAGCGTCGCTACCCGCGCCAAGGCGTCGGCCTCGACGTCGGCCCAGAACAGGTTGAAGCCGTCGACCTTGCGGCGATCGGTCCAGGACCCGGAATCCCGCAGCGACGTCGATTTCGGCCGACCAGTGTGCAGCAGCCCGTTCTCGCACTGCGCCCAGACCTGGCGCTTGAGCAAGGCCGGTCGCGAGCCCCATTCGAGGCCGGTGGCGTTGGCGGCGCCGAGGTTCGAGCGGGCCGGCTCGCGCACCTCGGTCTGGGCGCCAACCAGCGGATTGACGCACAGCGGCGCGCGGCCCTCCAGATTAACCAGATCGCCGCCGCTGTTCCAGACCAGAGAGCGGCCAGTGAACTCCTGGGCCTGCTGGAAATCACCATCGACCAGCGACGCCCAGGCCACCACGCAGCCCGCCTCGGCGCGACTGGCGCAGGCCGGGATCGCTGTCCCGGGTCCGTATTCATCAGCCGGAACCACGGTTTCGATCAGATAGGCGCCGGCCAACCGTCCCCGGACCGCGGCGTTCGGCGCGATCTCATCGTTCAGCAGGCGCGCCGCCAGTATGCCGCCCTGCTCCACCCCGACCAAGACAATCGGCCGGCCGTTATTGTCGTGTTGCAGGTAGTAGCGGAAGGCTTGGCGCACATCGTCATAGGCGAAGCGCCGGGCGTCGCGGGCGTCGTCGCGCAGAGTCAGGAAAGTGTAGAGGCTGGCCTGGCGATAGTGCGGCGCGAAGATTCGCCCGACCCGCGCGAACGGCGCGGCGTAGTTGGGCAGCATCACGCGGTTTAGGTAACGGGCGGCCTTGGGCTGGTCGTAGGGCGCGTTCCAGTCGCGGCCGCCGTCATAGGTGGTGGGGTGCACGAAGAACACGTCGGCCGGACCCGCCGTGGCGGCCTGGGAACGCAAAACCCAGGCGGCGGGCTTGGCGTAGTCGGGAGCCGGCGGCGGCTCATAGGTCTGGAACGGCACCTTGGGATCGAGCGTGGTGCGCAGGATGTCGTAGCGCCAATAGAAGGCCGCCGACAGGAACACGGCCAGGAACAGGACGCTCCCCACGAAGATCCAGCGTTTGAAACCCTTGAAGCGCTCGCCCATGGGCCTTGCGATACCACGAAGCCCGGGGGTCGCGCGAGCGGTCGAAAGGCCTAGGCGCCCTCCTGCCCAATGATCGCCACCGAACAGACATTGCTGGCCGGCGCGCCGCCCAGATTGTGGGTCATGCCCAGCACCGGGTCCTTCAACTGTCGCTCGCCGGCCCTGCCCTGAAGCTGCAGATACATCTCGTAGAGCATACGCAGACCCGAGGCCCCGATGGGGTGGCCAAAACACTTGAGGCCCCCGTCGATCTGGCACGGCAGGCCGCCGTCGGCGTCATAGAAGCCGTCCAGCACGTCGCGCCAGCCCTGGCCCTCTGGCGAGATGAACAGGTCTTCCATCGTCACCAGCTCGGTGATCGAGAAGCAGTCGTGCACCTCCATCATCGAGATCTGCTCGCGCGGCCGCTCGACGCCGGCCTCGCGGTAGGCCTTGCCGGCGGCGATGCGAGCCGTGTGGAAGTAGCTGCCGTCCCAGCCATTGTACTGGCTCTCATAGCCGTTGGAGACCGACAGCTGCAGGGCCTTGACCATGGTCAGGTTGCGCTTGCCCATCGCCCGGGCGATCTCCGGCGTGGTGACGATGGCGGCGGCCGCCCCGTCCGACACGCCGCAGCAGTCGAACAGGCCCAGGGGCTCGGCGATCATCGGGGCGTTGAGCACCTGCTCCTCGGTCACAGCCTTGCGCAGGTGAGCCTTCGGATTCTTGACGCCGTTGGCGTGGCTCTTGACCGAGACATGGGCGATGGCCCGCTTGAGGTCTTCGCGCGACACCCCGTGCTTGGCGCGGTAAGCGCTTGCCAGCTGGGCGAAGTTGCCGGGGGCCGAGCCGTTGGGGATGATCTGCGGCGACAGCGTGCCGGGACTGCCGACCGGCAGGCCGCCATAGCCGGTGTCCTTCAGCTTCTCGACGCCCACGGCGATGGCGATGTCGGCCGCCCCCGCCGCCACGGCATAGACCGCGCCGCGAAAGGCCTCCGAGCCCGAGGCGCAGAAGTTCTCCACCCGGGTCACGGCGATATTGGGCAGGCGCAGGGCGATCGAGAGCGGCGTGCCGCCCTTGCCCGTGCCCAACTCGTCGACATGGGTCGAGAACCAGGCCGCGTCCAGCTGACTGGGCTCGATGCCCGCGTCGGCCATGGCCTCGATATAGGCCTCGACCATCAGGTCGTCGGGGCCGGCGTCCCAGCGCTCGCCGAACTTGCTGCAGCCCATCCCCAGGATGGCGACCTTGTCGCGAATGCCCTTGGCCATGTGGTGCTCCTTGAATGTTAGCGAGACTTCTCGTTCGCCAGGATTGGGTGTATTTTCAATCCCATGGTGTTTGCGATCCAGGATAAGACTCTTGAGCTGGCCGAAGAGCTGGCCAAACGGACAGGCATGAGTCTGGACGGTGTGGTGACCCACGCCCTGCGCGCCGAACTTGAACGCACCAAACCGCTGCCACCTCGGCTGAGCCGCGAGGAGATGTTGGCGGCTGTTGCGGAGATCCAGGCGCGCGTTCGCGCGCTGCCGATACTGGACCCGCGCACGCCTGAAGACATGCTGTATGATGAGGACGGACTGCCGAAGTGATCGTGGTCGATACGTCCGCGATCCTGGCGATTTTGTGGGAAGAAACCGAATCGTCTCTTTTCAGGGACCGCATCGCGGGCGCAGAGAGCGCCTTGATCTCCGCCGCGACGCGTCTTGAAGCCCACATCGTCTGTTTGAAGCGCCGAGGTCTCGAGAATGTCGCAGCGTTGGACCTGCTTCTGGCGAGGCTGCAGGTCGTCACGATCCCCTTCGACGAGCACCAATTCTTGCTGGCCCGTCAGGCGTTCAGCCAATATCGACAGGGCCGCTACGGCCTGAACTACGGCGACTGCTTCAGTTACGCCCTGGCCAAATCTCGCGACCTGCCGCTGCTGTTCAAGGGCGAGGACTTCTCCGCCACCGATGTTAAGCGCGCGCTCTGACACCGACCTACTCCGCCGCGATCGCGGTCTGAGCCGCCATCGCCGCCCGGTCCGGCGCGGCCTTCCAGAAGTAGCGAACAAAGCCGCGCTTCTCATCGACGTCCTTGATGCGGAACACCATCTTGACCGGCAGGCCGCTGTCGACCTCGCCCTGCTCGACGTCGGTGATGTCCATCATGATCCGCCCGCCGCCCTCGAACACGATCATGCCGTAGTGGTTGGGCGGGCTCATTGAGAAGGTCAGGAAGTCGGCCGAGTAGCTCAGCACCGAGGCGCGGCGCTCGGCGAAGCGGTATGGCTCCTGGGTGTCGACGGCGGGATTGTTGGGCGCCACCGAGATTCGGGTGCGGGGGAACTGCACAACGCCGGTCTCGCGGCAGCGGCCGCCGACCAGGCCCAGGATCATGTCCTGGTTGCGATAGAGGGTGGTCAGGGCCGTCTTGTTGTCCTTCTCGGCCCTCATGCCCTTGTCCCATTCAATGAGGCCGTTGAAGGTGAGGAATTTCAGGTAGTTCTCCTCAACTCTTCGGTCGAGTAAGGCGCCTGTGACGCCTCGCGCCGGACAGGCGTTCGTCGCGGCGTCGGTCACACGGAACACCAGGGCTTCCGCGCCCTGGCCGAACTGCGCGACCAGGATCACGTCGCCGGCCTTGGCCTCTTCCAGAGCATGGGCCAGCATCAGCGGGCCATGGGCGCAGCCCGCCTCGCCGAGGGTCAGGGCCAGGTTGTCGCGCACAGCTTCGGGGGCAATCCCCACCGTCTTGGCCAGGCTGGCGGCCATGCCCGAGAATGTCGAGGGGAAGCAGAAATGGGTGATGTCTGAAGCCATTAAGCCCGCATCCTCCAGCGCGCCGCGAATGGCCGGCGGGACGAGTTTGACGATGCCTTCGTCGCGAATCCAGCGCTCTTCCCAGCCGTAGTCGAACTCGGCGTCCGCGCCTCGGAAGTGATCGACGAAGTCATCGGTGACGCTGCCGCGTCCCAGGAACTCCGCCGCTCCCGCCTCGGCCGATACTACGAACGCCGTCGCGCCGTCGCCGAAGTCCAACTCCTGGGGCGAAGCGGCGCGGGCTCGACGATGCTCGCCGGTCGCCACCAGGGCGCGTTGGGCCGCCCCGCCCATCACCGCCGCCAGGGCCTGACCGAGCGCGGCAAGCCCGCAGCGCTGCGAGCCGGTGATGTCGGCCGAGCTAATCGACTTTTCCAAGGTCAGGGCGGCGGCGACGATCCCGGCGTTCTGACGGTCGACGAACGGCGCTGTCGTCGAGGCGAAATAGAGCGCGTCGATGGCCGAGCGGTCGTCGCCCGGACCCAGCGCGTCGCGGGCGGCCTCGACCGCCATGGTCAGCGCGTCCTCGTCCCAGTTGGCCATCGCGCGTTCGCCCTTGGCCTTGGCGCGAAGATTCGGCGCGACCCAGGCATTGGCTGTCGTGACCGCCTTGCGGCTGAGACGAAGGCGGGGCGCGTAGACGCCCCAGGCGGCGATGCCGACCATATTCCACTCCCGGATCGACGCCTGTCTTGGCCACTTATCGACGGTTAGCCTACGCTCGCGGAAGGGGGCGGCAAGTGTGACCCGACGTCAGTCAGCGCGCTCCACGATTGGGGCATGCGCATGCGCATGCCCCAGCCGCAGATCTCAGCGGTAGGGATCGTCCGTGTTCAAGAACCCGGCCACATAGTCCTCGACGCCATCCTCGAGCGCGGTCATTGGCGCGTTGTAGCCGGCGGCCCGCAGGCGATCCATCCTGGCCTCGGTGAAGTACTGGTACTTGCCGCGCAGCACCTCGGGCATGTCGACATAGTCGATGTCCGGCGCGCGGCCGACGGCGCGGAAGGTGGCCTCGGCCAGGGCCTTGAACGAGCGGGCCTTGCCAGAACCCAGGTTATAGACGCCGTTGACCTGCGGGCTCTTGACCAGCCAGGCGACCACGTCGGCCACGTCGCGCACATAGACGAAGTCGCGCAGCTGGCCGCCGTCTTCGTAGTCGGGGTTGTGCGACTTGAAGAGCTTGACGCCTTCGCCGACCGCGACCTTGGGCCAGATCTGGCACACCACCGACTTCATGCCGCCCTTGTGGTCCTCGTTGGGGCCATAGACGTTGAAGAACTTCAGCCCGACCCACTGAGACGGGCGCGCGCCGCGCTCGGCTTCGCGCACGGCGTAGAGGTCGAACAGCGCCTTGGACCAACCATAGGCGTTGAGCGGCCGCAGGGCCTTGAGGCTGTCGCTGTCATCCAGCCCTTCGAAGCCCTGCCGGCCATCGCCATAGGTCGCGGCGGACGAGGCGTAGATGAGCCGGCGCTGGTGGGTGGCGCACCACCGCCAGAGATCCCTCGACAGAGTAAAGTTCGAATGGATGATCTTGTCGGCGTCAGGCTCGGTGGTCGAGGACACCGCGCCCATGTGGACCACCAGCTCGACGTCCTCGCCGCGCAAGGCCAGCCAGTCGAACAGGGCCTCGGGGGCCACGAAATCGGCGATCGGCGACTTGGCGAGGTTGCGCCACTTGTTCTCGGCCGCCTCGCCCAGCCAGTCGCAGACCACCACGTCGAAGGCGGGGTCTTCGCAGAGCTTGGCGACAATGTTGGAGCCGATGAACCCGGCGCCGCCGGTGACGAGGATGACGCGTCTGGACATGGAAGCGTCTTACGCCGCTCGCACCCGCTTCGCCAAGGCGTCGAACTCCAGCAGGTCGGCGACCAAGGCTTCGAACCGGCTCATCGGCACCATGTTGGGGCCGTCGGAGGGGGCATTGTCGGGGTCGGGATGGGTCTCGATGAACACCGTGGCGACGCCGACGGCGACGGCGGCGCGGGCCAGGATCGGCACGAACTCGCGCTGACCGCCCGAGGACGTGCCCTGCCCGCCCGGCTGCTGGACGCTGTGGGTGGCGTCGAACACTACCGGGCAGCCGATTTCCTTCATGATCGGCAACGACCGCATGTCCGAGACCAGGGTGTTGTAGCCGAACGAAGCGCCACGCTCGCAGGCCATGACATTGGGATTGCCGGCGCCAGTGATCTTGGCGATCACGTTCTTCATGTCCCAGGGCGCCAGGAACTGGCCCTTCTTGACGTTGATCGCCCGGCCGGTGGCGGCGGCGGCCAGCAGCAGATCGGTCTGGCGGCACAGGAAGGCCGGGATCTGGATGACGTCAACGGCCTCGGCGACGGCCTCGCAGTGGCTGATCTCGTGGACATCGGTCAGGGTCGGCAGGCCGGTGACCTGGCGGATTTCCTGGAAGATCGGTAGGCTCTCGTGCAACCCGATGCCGCGCTGCGCGCTGGCCGAGGTGCGGTTGGCCTTGTCGTAGCTGGTCTTGTAGATCAGGCCGACGCCCAGGCGGTCGGCGATCTCCTTCAGGGCATGGGCGGTCTCCAGCGCGTGCTGGCGGCTTTCCATCTGACAGGGGCCGGCGATGATCGACAGTCGCTCGGCGTTACCGATCCTGACAGGGGCGCCCTTGCCGGTCTTGATCTCGATGACGGCGTTGGGGGCGACGGCGTGTTGCTGACTCAAGAGGGAACTTCCGGATAAGGGTGTCGTTTCAGGCGCCCAACAGGTGGCCTTTCAAACGGGACGGTGCAAGTGGCGATCGACAGCAGCGAAAGTACGCCCATCCTTGTCTGGCTGCGCCAGGACCTGCGTCTGACGGACAATTCCGCCCTTATCGCGGCGGCCCAAACCGGGCGTGCGGTGATCCCGCTCTATATTCTCGACGAAACCCCCGGCGTCCGCCCGATGGGCGCGGCGTCGCTGTGGTGGCTGGACAGGTCGCTGGCCGCGCTGGCCGCGTCGCTCGAGGCGATCGGCTCGCGGCTGGTGTTGCGCAAGGGCGTCGCAGAGACGATCCTCGCCGACATCATCGCCGAAACCGGCGCGACTTGCGTGCTATGGAACCGCCTGTACGACCCCGCCGCCATCGACCGCGACACGGCCATCAAGGCGCGACTGAAGGACGGCGGCGTCGAATGTGAGAGCTTCAACGCCAGCCTGCTCAACGAGCCGTGGACGGTGAAGAACGGCTCCGGCCTCCCCTACAAGGTCTTTACCCCTTACTGGCGCGCCGCGCGGGGTCAGCTCGGCCCCGTGCACGTCGAACCGGCGCCGAAGACGCTGGCCGCGCCCGACGCGTGGCCCGCGAGCGACGCCCTCGCCGGCTGGAACCTGCACCCCACGAAACCTGACTGGTCAAAGGGCTTCGACCCGTGGACGCCGGGGGAGGCCGGCGCCTTGGAGCGGCTGGACGACTTCCTGTCCGGGTCCGTCGACGGCTATGGCCAGAAGCGCGACTTCCCCGGCGTCGAGGCCGGCTCGCGGCTTTCGCCCCACCTGCACTTTGGAGAGATCGGCCCGCGCCAGGTCTGGGTCGCCGCACGCCAGGCCGCCGAAGCCGGCGACGCCCCGGCCGGCGAGGTCGAGAAGTTCCTCTCGGAGTTGGGTTGGCGCGAGTTCAACGCCTCGATCCTGTTCCACAACCCAACCCTGCCGACAGCAAACTTCCGGCCGGAGTTCGACGGCTTCCCGTGGGCCAAGGACCCGGCCGCCTTCGAGGCCTGGAGCCAGGGGCGCACCGGCTATCCGATCGTCGACGCCGGGATGCGCGAGATGTGGGCCACCGGCTTCATGCACAATCGGGTGCGGATGATCGTTGGCTCCTTCCTGATCAAGCACCTGCTGATCGACTGGCGCGAGGGCGAGGCCTGGTTCTGGGACACGCTCGTCGATGCGGATCTCGCCAACAATGTCGGCAATTGGCAGTGGGTGGCCGGCAGCGGGGCCGACGCCGCGCCCTATTTCCGGATCTTCAACCCGATCGCCCAAGGCCAGAAGTTCGATCCGGCCGGAACCTATGTCCGGCGGTGGGTTCCGGAACTGGCGAACCTTCCTGACGCCCTGCTCCACGAGCCTTGGAAAGCCGCCGCGCAACTAAGCGCCGCCGCGGCTCGTACCTATGCCAAGCCGGTGGTGGGGCATGCGGCGGCGCGCGAGCGGGCGCTGGGGGCCTATCGCAGCCTGAAGGGGGACTAGCGCCCTCGTCGGGCTGCGATTTCTCCCCATTTACACATCGGTTTCGAGTGCTTTAACTTTCTCCCTCAGTTAGGGATGGGACCGTCGATGACCGATATCCTGCCTGCCACCTGGTCGGTCCTGGGCCGCGACCCGGAGCTACGCCGAGCCCCTGCCGCCTTTCGCTCGGCCCTACGCATCGCCGTCGAGAACTGGGCGGTGGGCACGCTGACCTTCATCCTGCCCACGGGCAAGTCACTGCGGATCGTCGGCAAGACGCCCGGACCGGACGCCGTGATCCAGGTTCACGACTACCGCTTCGTCCGCCGGGCCCTGGCCTCTGGCGATATCGGTTTCGCCGAGGGCTACATGGCTGGCGAGTGGGACACGCCAGACCTGTCGACCGTGCTGGAAGCCTTTTCCCTGAACTTCGACAAGCTGACGGCCCTGGTCAGCGGCAACCCCTTGATGCGGGCGGTCAATGGCCTCTACCACCTCTTTCATCGCAACGATCGGCAGGGTTCCAAGAAGAACATCCATGCCCATTACGACCTGGGCAACGCCTTCTATTCACGCTGGCTGGACCCCAGCATGACCTATTCGTCCGCTCTCTACGAAACCCCCGGCCAGTCGCTCGATCAGGCCCAGCGCGCCAAGTACGCGGCCTTGGCCCGGTCGATCGATCTGCGGCCCGGCCAGCACGTGTTGGAGATCGGCTGCGGATGGGGCGGCTTCGCCGAATACGCGTCCAAGGAGGTGGGCGCCCGGGTCACGGGCGTCACGATCTCCCAGGCCCAGCACGACTTCGCCAAGCGGCGCCTATTCGACCAAGGCCTGGCCGACAAGGCCGACATCCGGCTGATCGACTATCGCGACGTCCAGGGGCAGTTTGACAGCGTCGCCTCGATCGAGATGTTCGAAGCGGTCGGCGAGGCCTATTGGCCGACCTATTTCGGCAAGATCCGCGAGGTGCTGAGCCCCGGCGGCCGGGCCGGCCTGCAGATCATCACCATTCGCGACGAACTGTTCGACCACTACCGGGTCCAGACCGACTTCATCCAGCGCTATGTCTTCCCCGGCGGCATGCTGCCCAGCGAGCAGCGCCTGCAACAGGAAACCGCCGCCGCGGGCCTGACCTGGACCGGGATCGACCGGTTTGGCCAGAACTACGCCGACACCCTGGCTGAATGGGGCCATCGGTTCGAGGCGGCCTGGGACGAGATCAAGGGCCAGGGCTTCGACGAGCGCTTCCGGCGGTTATGGCGGTTCTATCTCAGCTATTGCGAGGCCGGGTTCCGGACCGAGCGCACCAATGTGATCCAGTTGGGGCTTTCCCGGACATAGGGTGGCGCGGGCCTAGCAAGTTAGATCGCGCGGTCCGACCTTTGATGGGCGTACACTGACGCAAAGCGTCTCAGAGGTCGGCCCCCAATGAACCTCTATACCATGGTCCTGGATTTCCACGGCGGCACCTACATTACCCAGTTCGACGCCGAGACAGCGGTCGATGCGGTCACCGCCTGGTGCGGCGAACTGCAGGAAGAACAGCTGCTGGGCGAGGTGTCGTCCGATATCGCCGAAGGCATCATGATCGACGCCGTCGGGAACCGTTTGGTCGAGGTCGAGGGCCTGCACAATGTCTGGTGCGCGGCCACGACGGCGGGCGGTCCGCTGGCCTTGCTGAACGTCATCGAGACCCACGTCGGCTAGACACCCATCGCGCCTCGCGTCGCGGCCGCCTTGGCGCGAAACGCCGCCCGCTCGGCTTCGGGCATGCGAGACAGGGTCTTGAGCGGCATCATCATCCGCCCCAGGCCGGCCAGGCGCGCCTCATGTCGATCGAGAAAATCCCAGTATAGCGCGTTGAACGGACAAGCGTTTTCGCCCAAGCGGTCCTTCACGTCATAGCGACAGCCTTTGCAGTAGTCGCTCATCCGATCGATATAGGCGCCGCTGGCCGCATAGGGCTTGGAGCCGACGATGCCGCCGTCGGCGAAGGTGGCCATGCCGCGGGTGTTGGGCATCTCGACCCACTCATAGGCGTCGGCGAACACCACCATGTACCAGTCATCCACGGCGTCTGGATGCACGCCCAGCAGCATGGCCAGATTGCCGGTGACCATCAGCCGCTGGATATGATGGGCGTAGGCATGGTCGCGGGCCGAAGCCACGGCGTCGGCGACGCACGCCATGTCGGTTTCGCCGCTCCAGTAGAACCACGGCAACTTGCCTTCGGCGTCCAGCGCGTTGCGCAGGGCGTATTCGGGCATCTTCAGCCAGTAGACCCCCCGCATGAATTCCCGCCAGCCGAGGATCTGGCGGATGAAGCCCTCGACGGCGTTCAAGGGCGCCTTGCCCGCCCGCCAGGCAGCCTCCGCCCGCCGGCAGATGTCCAGCGGGTCCAGCAAGCCGATGTTCAGGGCCGGCGAGATCAGGCTGTGCCACAGGAACGGCCGTCCCCAACTCATGGCGTCCTGGGCCTCGCCGAACCCGGCCAGCATGTCGGCGATGAAATGGTCGAGGATCGCCTCGGCTTCCTGCGGGTTGGTCGGCCAGTCGAAGGTCTCGACGCGGCCGAAGTGATCCTCGAAGCCCGCCTCGACCGTCGTCATTACATCTCGGGTCACGGCGTTGGGCACGGTGCGCAGGCGCGCGGGCGGCCGCACGCCGGCGGGCAATTTCTTGCGGTTCTCGACGTCGAAGTTCCACTGGCCGCCGGCGGGTTTGTCGCCGTCCATCAGCAGGCCGGTGCGGCGGCGCATCTCGCGGTAGAAATACTCCATCCGCAGTTCCTTGCGCCCCTCGGCCCAGGCGGCGAACTGAGCGCGGGAGCACAGGAAGCGATCATCCTCTCGCGCCTCAACGGGGATCGACAGCGTGTGCGCCAGGGCCAGCAGGTGCTCTTCCAGGGCCCACTTGCCGCAGACGGTGCGGATCACCCGCTCCGCCGGCTCCTCGGCCAGGGCGCGCGTGATCTCACCAGCGATCGAGGCGGTATTGGCCGGGTCATCCAGCCGCACATAGCGAACCCGGACGCCGCGCGCCTCCAGCCGGGCGGCGAACTGGCGCATGGCCGACCAGACCAGGACCAGCTTCTGCTTGTGATGTTTCCAGGCCGTAGCCTCGGCGACGGACTCCGTCATCAGCACGACGTCGTGGGCGGGGTCCAGGTCCGCCAGCGCCGACAGGGTCTCACTCAGTTGGTCGCCCAACACCAGCCGCAGCGCGCCTTGCCGTTTGCTCATGAACCAAACCTTGCCTTCAGGAAAACTGGGCTTGCGTCTGCTCGCCCGCGCACGATCTACCATGCACTCTTGTTTCCGCAGCAGCCCGTCTCAGCCCAGCGCCCCATGACCATCAAGACCAGCGTCCTGGACGCCATCGGCGACACGCCCCTGATCCGTCTCAACCGCGCCAGCGAGGCGACCGGCTGCGAGATCCTCGGCAAGGCCGAATTCATGAATCCCGGCCAGTCGGTCAAGGACCGCGCCGCCCTGGGCATCATCCGCGACGCCGAGGAGAAGGGCCTGCTGAGGCCGGGCGGCCGTATCGTCGAGGGCACGGCGGGCAATACCGGAATCGGCCTGGCCATGGTCGCCTCTGCCCTGGGCTACAAGACCACCATCGTGATCCCGCGCACCCAAAGCCAGGAGAAGAAGGACGCCATTCGCCTGCTCGGCGCGCACCTGGTCGAGGTGGACGCCGTCCCCTATTCCAACCCCGACAACTATGTTCGCTATTCCGGCCGCCTCGCCGAGGAACTAGCCAGGACCGAGCCCAATGGCGTGATCTGGGCCAACCAGTTCGACAATGTCGCCAACCGCCGGGCCCATTGCGAGACTACTGGCCCTGAGATCTTCGAACAGACCGACGGTGCGGTCGACGGCTTCATCTGCGCCATCGGTTCGGGCGGCACCCTGGCCGGCGTCGCCCAGGCCCTGCGAGCCCGCAAGCCGTCGGTGAAGATCGGCCTGGCCGACCCGCATGGCGCCGCGCTCTACAGCTGGTACGCCGACGGCGAACTCAAGTCGGAAGGAACCTCGATCAGCGAAGGCATCGGCCAGGGCCGGATTACCGCCAATCTCGAAGGCCTGGTGGTCGACCACCCCTTCCGGATCAGCGACGAGGAGATGCTGGAGCAGGTGTTCGACCTGGTGCAGCACGAGGGCCTGTGTCTGGGCGGCTCGTCTGGGATCAACGTGGCCGGCGCGATCCGCATGGCCCGCGCCATGGGCCCCGGCCACACCATCGTGACCATCCTCTGCGACCACGGCTCGCGCTACCAAAGCAAGCTGTTCAACCCAGCGTTCCTCGCCGAGAAGGGCCTGCCGACCCCGCCGTGGATGTAGGTCGCGCTTGCTCCCCGTCGCCGATCGCGTGATCTTGCCCACCCTTCGCGTTGGGGCGAGTCAGACCCCGAAAGGCCAAGCCATGACCCAAGACCCCCTTGTCTCGACTGCCTGGCTGCAGGAGCACCTCGACGCGCCGGACGTGCGGATCGTCGATGGGTCCTGGCACATGCCGGCCGCAAAGCGCGACCCTAGGGCCGAATACAAGTCGGTCCACATCCCCGGCGCGGTGTTCTTCGACATCGACGAGATCGCCGACGAGACCTCCGACCTGCCGCACATGCTGCCCTCTCCGATCAAGTTCGCCTCGCGGGTCAAGAAGTTGGGCCTGGGGGATGGCTCGCGGATCGTGGTCTATGACAGCACCGGCATCCTGCCCGCCGCCCGCGTCTGGTGGGAATTCCGGGCCATGGGCCACGAGGACGTCGTGGTGCTGGACGGCGGCCTGCCCAAGTGGATCGCCGAGGGACGGCCGGTGGACGACCACGTGGTCATGCCCCAGGAGCGCCACTTCACCCCGCGCTTCCAGGCTGACCTCGTCCGCTCGATCGAGCAGATCAAGCGCAATATCGAGACCGGCCGCGAACAGGTGGTCGACGCCCGCCCCGTCGGCCGCTTCACCGCCGCCGAGCCCGAGCCCCGCGCAGGCCTGCGCGGCGGCCACATCCCCGGCTCGCGCAACGTGCCGCTGGCGGCGCTTCTGGCGCCCGACGGCACGTTGCTAAGCGCTGAAAGGCTGGCGGCGGTGTTCGCGGCGGCCGGCGTCGATGTCGCCAAGCCCGTGGCCACCACCTGCGGATCTGGCATCACCGCCTCAGTGGTGTCTCTGGCGCTCGCGCGGCTCGGCAAGCCGAGAGCGGCAGTCTATGACGGCTCCTGGACCGAATGGGGCGGGCGCGAGGACGTGCCGGTGGCGACGGGCGAGGCCTGACTTCAAAAATCCTCCCCCTGTGGGGGAGGTGGTTGCGAAGCGACCGGTGGGGGGAGTGTTGGGATCTTCATTGGGCATCTCGCCAGCTGCCGATCACCCCCCTCCGTCGGCTTCGCCGACACCTCCCCCACAGGGGGAGGACCTGCAACACCGAGAACCGCGAGTCCGCGCCATGCCCCTGGATGAAGAAACCCGCCTGGTCCGTACGGGCTCGCCGTCGCGGGACGGGATCAAGCTGGCGCGGACGGTCAATCCGCCGATCCAGCGCGGCTCGACCGTGCTGCTGCCCAACGCCGCCGCGCTGTATGACGACAACCAGCTGACCTACGGCATTACCGGCCTGTCCTCGCCCGCCGCCTTGCAACTGGCCCTGGCCGAACTGGAGGGCTCGCCGGACGTCACGCTCTATCCGTCGGGCCTGGCGGCGATAACCGGCGTCATGCTGGCTTTGCTAAAGTCCGGCGACGAGATCCTGGTGGTCGACAGCGCCTATAAGCCTACCCGCCGGTTCTGCGACCGGGTACTGACCCGCTTCGGCGTAGCGACGACCTATTACGACCCAGCCCTGTCGCCCGACGCCCTGATGACCCTGTGCACGCCGCGCACCCGGATGATCCTGCTGGAAGCCCCCGGCTCGCTCACTTTCGAGATGCAGGACCTACCCGCCATCGCTGCGGCCGCCACGGCGCGCGGCGTGCTGACCCTGATCGACAACACCTGGGCCGCCAGCTTCTACTTCAAGCCCCTGGCCCACGGGGTGACCATCAGCGTGCAGGCCCTGACCAAATATGTGGGCGGCCACTCGGACGTCTTCATGGGCAGCGCCGCCACCGCCGACAACGTCATCGGCAACCAGCTGGGCGACGCCATGTGGGACATCGGCTGGTCGGTGTCGCCCGACGACGCCTATACCGTGCTGCGCGGCCTGCGCACCCTGGCCGTCCGCCTGCCCGCCCACCAGGCCGCTGGCCTGGAGATCGCCCGCTGGCTGCAGGGTCGCCCCGAGGTGGCCCGCGTGCTGCACCCGGCCCTGGAGGACGATCCCGGCCACGCCCTGTGGAAACGCGACTTCACCGGCGCCTGCGGCCTTTTCGGCGTGGTGCTGAAGCCCGCCTCGCAGAAGGCCGTCCACGCCTTCCTCAACGCGCTCGAAATATTCGGCTTGGGTTTCTCGTGGGGCGGCTATGAGAGCCTGGCGATCCACTGCGATCCACAGCTGAAGAACCGGTCGGTTCCCGTGACGCTGGAGGGGCCGCTTTTGCGGCTGCATGTGGGGCTGGAGAGCGTGGCGGATCTGAAGGCGGATTTGGAACGCGGCTTTGCGGCGCTCAACGGCTAAATCGCTCAGCGACGTCGCCGCCGCGAAGGGCTAGACAACCGCCTCGTTCGAAAGGCCCGACCATGTCCCTGCACATCGCCCTGCTGCGCGGCGTCAACGCCGCCGGTGGTCGCCTGATCTCCGCCGACGAACTGACCGGCCTGGTGACGGACCTGGGCTTCACCGATGTGCGCATGGGTCCCAAGCCCAGCGACCTGATCTTCAACAGCGGCGAGCGCACCGGCGCCGAGCTGCAGACCCAGCTGGAGACCGAGCTGTTGACCCGGCTGGGCCTGCGCACCGACGTCTATGTCCGCACGGCCGAGGCCTGGCGGGCCCTGGTCGTCGCCAATCCATTCCCGGACTTCGCGGCGGCCGATCCGGGTTGGCTGATGACCCTGTTCTGCAAGGACACGCCCGACAAGAAGGCCATGGGCGCCCTGCGGGCGGCGATCCGCGGTACGGAACAGGCGCGGGCCGAAAGCCGTCAGATCTACGCCATCTATCCCGACGGCGTGGGCGGCTCGAAACTGACAAATGGCTTAGTCGAGAAAACCCTCGGGACCCGGATCACCGGCCGCACCTGGACCGCCGTCCTGGCCTTGAACGCGATGATCGAAGACCCTCCCGCCGACGAGGCCTGATAAACCGTTTCGCGCGTTCCTATATGCGGAACTTGGCCGTCGAGAGCGAGCCGCCGCGAGGTGGTTGATCGGCTCCGACGCGGCCGGCCTTCGAGACATCGACCCCATGAACTGGCTCTTCGAGCTTTCTGCGGCGTGCGCGCTGCTGGCCTTCGCCTTCCCGCTCGTCTGGAAACTTGTGGTGCCGACGCCGGTGCTGCGTCCGGCGTTGGCGCGCACAAAGGCCCGCCGAGCCGCCGCGCCAGTCGATCAGGACACCGGCGCATGAAGACCTATCCGGGCACACGTCCCTCCGCACCTAAGGGCACGAGCGATCCGCGCTCCACGGGCGGTGATCGTCCGCGGCCGCCCGTCGATCCCGGCGCCCTGCGCGGCACCAAGACCTAGCCGTCTCCATTACATATCGTTTACAATCATAATCGCTGATTGACCCGAACGATTACGTCGGTAATCGTTGCAGGAGCCCAGGAGAGGTTCCATGCGGATCAGTACGGCCGAAAGCCAGATCATGAAGGCGCTGTGGGCGAAAAGCCCACTGACCGCCGAAGACCTTACCGCCACGCTGGCGGGCGAGCAGAACTGGGCCGAGGGCACAGTCAAGGCGCTGCTCAACCGCCTGCTGAAGAAGGACGCCATCGCCGCCGAGAAGGACGGGCGTCGCTTCCTGTATCGGCCGCTGGTGGCCCAGGGCGACTATGTTCACGCCGAGAGTCAGGGCTTGTTGGATCGCCTGTTCGACGGTCGCCTGGCGCCGCTGGTCAGCCACTTCTCGCAGCGTGAACGACTGAGCGACGACGACA
Source organism: Caulobacter sp. DWR3-1-2 (assembly GCF_049896225.1). Lineage (NCBI taxonomy): Bacteria > Pseudomonadati > Pseudomonadota > Alphaproteobacteria > Caulobacterales > Caulobacteraceae > Caulobacter > Caulobacter sp. DWR3-1-2. The sequence goes on from NZ_JAFCTW010000003.1 coordinate 335,536, forward strand.
TCGCCGAACTGCGCCGCATCCTGGAGGCGCACGACGATGGCCGCTGACTTCCTGGCCCTTCTGGTCCACGCCAACCTGGCGATCGGCGCGGCGGTGCTGCTTGTGCTGGTGCTTCGCCGGCCGGTTCGCGGCCTGTTCGGCGCTCGCGCCGCCTACGGTCTCTGGCTGGTCGCGCCGCTGGCGGTCGTGGCGGTGATACTGCCCGCGCGCACCGTGACGATCCCCATTGCGCAGCCCCGGCCCGTCGCCGTCGACGCTGCCGCGCAGCCGTCGGCCATTGCCGCCCAACCAGCCCCCGCTGTCGCGCTCCTCAGGTCCACGCCGCGCATTCAGGACTGGGACCCGCAAGGCCCGCTGGTCATCGCCTGGGCCCTGGTCAGCCTGCTGGCCCTCGGTGTCCAGGCCGCGCGCCAGCGCCGGTTCGTGCGGTCGCTGGGCCGTCTTCGCGGCGAGGCGGACCTGTTCCACGCCGAGCACGTCGGCGTCGGCCCCGCAGTGATCGGCGCCTTCCTGCCCAAGCTCGTTCTACCCGCCGACTTCGCGCTGCGCTTCACGCCGCAGGAGCAGGCCCTGATTCTCGCCCACGAGCGCAACCACCTGGCGGCCGGCGACGCCCAGATCAACGCCCTTACCACCGCGGTCCAGTGCCTGTTCTGGTTCAATCCCCTGGTCCATCTGGGCGCCCAGCGCCTGCGGATCGACCAGGAGATCGCCTGCGACGCCGCCGTCCTGACCCGCTTTCCCATCGCCCGCCGCGCCTATGGCGAGGCGATGCTGAAGACCCAACTGGCGCCCTTCGCGCCGCCGCTCGGCTGCCACTGGCCAGCCGCGGCCAACACCCAACTCAAGGAGAGGTTTGTCATGCTCACCCAGCACCGCCAAGGCCGCGCCACCCGCCTGATCGGCGCCGCCGCCGTCGCCGCCCTGGCCCTGGGCGCGGGCTTCGCCGTCTGGGCCGCCCAGCCCGCCCGCATCGTCCACCAAGACAGCGTCCAGGACGCCCGGGAGGAGACGGCCCACGACAAGGCACGCGACCGCCGCAGCCCGCTGTTCAAGGCCGTGCGCGACGGTGACGCCAGCGAGGCCAAGGCCCTCATCGCGGCCGGCGCCGATGTCGACTTCAAGGCCTCGGGCGACGGCACGCCACTGATCGAAGCCGCGCGCTCGGGACGGGCCGACCTTGTCGAGCTTCTGCTGGCCAGGGGCGCCGACGCCAATCTGGCTTCGCGCGGCGACGGGAATGCGCTGATCGCGGCCGCCTCCGAGGGTCGGCCCGACATCGTCAAGGCGCTGGTCGAGCGCGGGGCCGAGGTGAACGCCTATGTCCCCGGCGACGACACGCCGCTGATCAACGCCATCCGCTCCGGTGACCTGGCGACGGTCCGCTACCTGATCGACAAGGGCGCCGATGTGAACCGCGCGGCTCTCGGCGACGGCAGCCCACTGATCGAAGCTGCCCGCTCCGGACGGCTCGACTTCGTCGAGCTGCTATTGGCCAAAGGCGCCGACGCCGGCAAGGCCGTGCGCGGCGACGGCGACCCATTGATCGCGGCGGCGGGCAGCGGCGACCTGGCCATCGTCAAGACCCTGGTCGAGCACGGCGCGTCGGTGGAGTCCTTCGTGCCCGGCGACGAAACCCCGCTGATCAACGCCGCCCAGTCCGGCGACCTGGCCACGGTGCGCTACCTCGCTGAGAAGGGCGCGGACGTGAACCGCGCCGTGCCCGCCAATCGAGGCCAAACCCGCTCGCCGCTCGGCGAAGCGCTCAAGCACGGTCACAGCGAGATCGTCGACTACCTCAAGGCCAAGGGCGCGCGCGCCTAGAGCATCGCGCGGAAAAGTGGCCACCAGTTTTCCGCAAAAGCGATGCGAAAACAAAAGTCTAGAGCAAGCCGTGCGATTCCTATATCGCGCGGCTTGCTCTAGCCGCGCGCCCTCACCTCCCACGCAACACCGACAGGAAACACGATGGCTTTCATCGACGCCCGAACCTTGCCTGACGCCAGCCGAATCCAGGCCGATCTGCTGATCATCGGGGGCGGCCTGGCCGGGATCACCCTGGCCAAGGAGCTGGCCGGCGCTGCGCTGAAGGTCGCGATCCTGGAAAGCGGCGGCCGCGAGCTGGACATGGAAATCCAGGGCCTCTATGCCGGCTCGGCCATGGTGCGCGCGCCGGACAATCCCGACAAGCCGTTCGACGACTATCCCGCCCAGTCGCGGGCCCGGGTGCTGGGCGGCTCGGGCATGATCTGGGGCGGCAAGTGCGCGCCGCTGGATCCCGCCGACTTCGCGGCCCGGCCGTGGGCGCCGCACAGCGGCTGGCCGGTGACCCGAGAGCAGATGCAAGGCTTTTACGACCGGGCCTGCGACCTGCTGGAGATCCCCCGCTTTGATCGCGACAACACCCTCCTGAAAGACCCAACCCGCACGCCGCTGGCCATCGACGCGGAGGACGGCTTCTTCTCGGCCCCGCGCGCCTTCACCCGCTATTCGGGCGGCAGCGACAAGGCCGCCTTCGACCGTTTTCGAACCGATTTCGCGGATGCCGCCAACATCACGGTCTATCTGCACGCCAATGTCACCAAGATCCGGTTGAACCCGACCGGCGACCAGGTCGAGGGGCTGGACCTGGCCTGCCTTGACGGCAAGCGACACACGGCGAGCGGCAAAACCTATGTTCTGGCGGTCGGTGGCATCGAGAACGTCCGGCTGCTGCTGGCCTCCAATGGGGTCCACAAGGCGGGCGTCGGCAACGCCCACGACCTCGTCGGCCGGTTCTTCCAGGGCCATGTCACCTATTCGGTGGACGGCGACGCCGAGAGCGAAGCCTCGGCCGTCCACGTGTCGCGCGACGCGCCGATGGGCCTGTATCTCAATCCCACCCGCACCAGCCCCCACTGCGTGCTGGCCAGCGGCGCGCCGGCGCAAGAGCGGATGGGAGCCGGTAACTTCACCGTCACGCTCTACGCGGCCGATGAGACCGGGATCGCCCAGGCCGACACCAAGGCGCTCCGCCAGGTCGCCACGACCCTCGACGGCGACACGTCCGGCGGCGGCCAGCTCCTGGGCTGTTTCGCCATGTCCGAGCACTTCCCCAATCCCGACAGCCGCGTGACCCTGGACGCCTCGGCGAAGGACCCACTTGGCATGCCGCGCATCCGACTGGAATGGACCTACGGCAAGACCGACTGGGACAGCCTGGAACGCTCGACCGCCGGGTTCGGCGACGCCTTGGGCGCCGCTGGCCAGGGCCGTTTCTGTTGGCCGATCAAGCGGAGCCAACTGCTGGCGATCTCAAGCGCCTCGCGCCATCACATGGGCACGACTCGGATGAACGCCGATCCGAAGCGGGGCGTGGTCGATCCGGACCTGAAGGTGCACGGAACCGGCAATCTGTACGTGGCCGGCAGCTCGGTTTTCCCAACCTCGGGCATCGCCAATCCCACCCTGACGATCCTGGCCCTGGTGATGCGCCTGGCCGATCATCTGAAACAAGAGCTCGGAGCCGACCGATGACCGCCCTCGCCCGCCGCGACCTGCTGGCCGCCCTGTTCGTCGTCACGGCCAGCGCCGGCCTGCCATCGCTGGCCGCCGCCGTCCCGAGCAACCCCAAGGCGCGATTGTTCGGCGATCTGGACCTGACCGCCGCCGCGCGGGTGGGAGAGGCCTGGCTGGCCGGCCGCGCGCCGACCACGGTCACGGCCCTGGCCGCGCGGCTGTTTCCTCGGGGCCGCGAGCCCGAGGCCTTGTCCGCCCTGCGCCGCGCCGTGGCCGACGACTTCCGGCGCGGCGCGGTATTTGTGGATCGCGGCTGGCGGCTGTCCGACACCGAAGGCGCGCTGTTTGGCCTGTTGGCTCTCGAGGCGCGTTAGGCGTCAGCGCTTCTTGGTCAGGTCCAGAGCCGCCAGATCTCGCGCCGTCGCGGCCATGGCGTCGTCACCGATGCCGCCACCCATCTTGGGCTGCAGTTCCTTGAGGGACAGGGTCTTGAAGCTGTCGTACAGCGGGTGGTCGGTCAGGCCGGGCACATCCTTGTCCAGCACGGCCTTGCCCGCAGGATCGGCGACGATCACCGCGATCGGCGTGTCGAGGGTCAGGAACGCCTTGGTGGCCATTTGCCCGGCAACTGGCGTGGTCGGCGCGGGTTGCTGGGCCAGGGCCGATCCCGAAAAGGCCGCGATCGTCGCCATCATCGCCACAGCACCGCAGATCGAGGTACGCATCAGTCTTGGTCCTTCCTAAACGAGGTTCAGGACGGCAATCCGCTTCGCGGCCATGGGGTTCAACCCCAAACCTTGGCGGCGAGGTCAGGAATGGCGCCGACGCCGCCTCTTCTCGCAATCCGCTGCAAGTCTGCGCACCACGCGGTCAGTCGCCAACCTCGGCGCTAGCCGTCAATGGCCCCGGCGAGGCCGGCGTCAACGCCTTTGTCGAGCGCTCGGAACGATAAGACTTCAAGGTCGCCTTGGCGCGGCGCGCCGTGGAAAACAGATCAGTGAACCACCGGTACCGCTACCTTTTTATCTCATGACGGCTGGTCACGATGGCCAGTTCTTGCCACTCTCATGCTGCGGGACGCGGTCTTGCCCGCCAAGACAGTTGTCACGCCAAGTGACGATAATGACCCTGGGGCGGAAACATGATGTCATTCACGAGCGTGGTGTGGCTATGCGGCCTGGTCGCCTTGACCGCCGTCGCCAGCCCCGTCCTGGCCAAGCCAGAACCCATCGAGATCGCCCTCACCTTCGACGACCTGCCTGCTCACAGCGCCCTGCCCCCCGGCCAGACGCGGGTCGGGATCGCCGAGCAAATCCTGGCCGCCCTGCATGAGGCCGGCGCCCCGTCGGTCTATGGTTTCGTCAATGCGGTGCAGGAAGAGCGTGAACCCGAGTCCGCCGCCGTGCTAGGCCTCTGGCGCGCAGCGGGCCACCCGCTGGGCAATCACACCTGGTCGCACATGGCGCTGAGCAAGAACAGCCTGGCCAACTGGCAGGCCGACCTGATCCGCAACGAGCCGGTGCTGGAGAAGCAGATGGCCGGCGCCGACTGGCGCTGGTTGCGCTTTCCGTTCCTCGACGAGGGCGACACGCCCGAAAAGCGCGACGCCGCCCGCCAGTTCCTGGACCAGCACCATTACCGCATCGCCAGCGTGACCATGAGCTTCGACGACTGGGCTTGGAACGAGCCCTATGCCCGTTGTGTCGCCAAGGGCGATACGGCGGCGATCACCGCGCTGGAGACCAGCTATCTCCAGGCCGCCAAGGACAGCTTCAACTATTCCCGCGCCATGGCCCACAGCCTGTACGGCAAGGACATTCCCTATGTGCTGCTGATGCATGAGGGGGCGCTCGACGCCCGTCTGCTGCCGCGTCTGCTGGCCTTCTATCAGAGCCAGGGAGCCCGCCTCGTCACCTTGGACACGGCAGAGCGCCATCCGTTCTACGCCGCCGACTTCAGTTCCGCTCCGACAACGGCGTCGGTCACCTTGGAGAACGCCATGGTCGCGCGAGGTCTCCGCGTGCCGATCAAGACCTGGGATGTCCAGGCGCTCTCGACGGTATGCGGTTAGAGCATTTCCCAACCTGACTGCGTCAGGCCGTGAGCTCTAATCTTCTGTTTTGACGCATTTTTCTTCACGCGTACCGGAACCACTTCGCTCGAAAAATGCTCTAGCTCAAGTCTTCCCCCTGTGGGCGAGGACCTTCGGGAGCGGGCTAGCCGAAGGCGCGCTTCAGGAACGCCCGGATGTTCAGCGCCAGACGGGGCGACAGCGGACCCAGCACGCCCTTGCGGTCCTCCGGAAGATGGGCGGCGGGATCGCCGTTCACCTCGAACAGGTAGTGGTCGAAGATCGCCCGCCAGGCGGCGCGTTGCGGGGCCGGCAAGTGACGAACCGCCAGCAGGCCGTGGACCAACACCTTGAACGGCGACCCGGCCTCGGGCGGCAGGTCGCGCCACCAATAGTTCACCAGCACGTTCAGCGAGTCCAGCGAGCGCACGTGGTGCCACCACAGGGTCGGGATGTAGATCGCGTCGCCCGGGCCCAGTTCAGCGCTCAGGCCATGCTCGACGGCTTGGGCGAACCTGGGATAGCGCGCGTGATCGGGCTCATCCAACGACACCATGCTGATCGGCTGACCCGCCAGGGTGAAGTCAAGCGGCCCGACATAGAGATTGGCCGTCTGCTCGGGTGGAAACAGCGTGAAGCGTCGCCGGCCCGCCACCACGACGGCGATATTGTCGGCCATGTCGTAATGGGTCTGGGCGGTGACCGCGTTGCCGAACCAGATGCGGGGGTCGACGGGGATGTCCAGCAAGAGGTTGCGGTTGGCCTCGGCGAACCCCGGCAACACCTTGGGCGTCGGCGCTGAGCCCACATAGACCGACGGCGGATCGACCTGATCGCCCAGGGCGAGGAGGTCGTCGAGGATCGCCGAGATCGCGCCGGGCCGGCGCTCGAAATTCACCGACCGCTCGGCGTCTTGGTAGAAGAACCGCCCCTTGATGTCCGGCGCGCCAACGAAGGCCTCGACGGGCGCGCCCTGGTCCAGGCCTTTCAGGTAGTCGGCGGCGGCCCTCGCCCCTGCCCGTCCCGCCGCCACCGCCGGCCAGTCGGCTGCGAAGCCGCGCAGCACCACCGGACGGTAGGCCGGTACGATCTCCTCGCGCAGGATCTCGCGCGTGACATCGTGGCGCTCGTCAAGGGGCTGGAACGACAGGGTCATGGCGGGAAGCTTACCGGGAATGGGTGTCAACGGCAGGCTCTAGATAACGCGCCGCGATGATCGGTCGGAACGCGAGGCTCAGGTCCGCTCCGGCGCGGCCCGGAAGGCGGCCGCCACGGCCTGGCGCAACGGCTTGGGTCGGTAGGCGTCGTCATAGAGCGTCGCCCGCTTGGCCAGGCCGTCCTTGCGGGGGGTGAACGTCTGCAGCCAGGAATACTTGTCGACCATGCCCCAGGCCAGCACCGCCTTGGTCTGACGATAGTCCAGCATCAGGTCCAGATAGCCCTTGGCGACGGCGGCTTCGGAGGCGTCGCGCGCAGCGACGCCGGGGGGCAGATCGTGATCGTTGACGTCGAACTCGGTGATCAGCAGGTCGTAGCCCATGCCGGTCACCTCATCGATGAAGGCGCGCCAAGCCTTCTCCTGGGGCCGCCCCAGGCTACCAGGCGCGGCCGGATCTTCGGTGCCGAGGTGGCTCTGGACCCCGAGGGCGTCGACCGGCGCGCCGCGCTTGCGGAAGCCTTCCAGAAGCTTCAGCACGCCGGCGCGGTGGGCCTCGTTGCCGGCTTCCCAGCCCATATAGTCGTTATAGACCAACTGAGTCTTGGGCGCCGCCGCGCGTGCGGCATGGAAGGCGACGTCCAGCGTCTGCGCCTGACCCATGGCGTCGGAGAACACTGTGTGGCGGACCGAACCGTCCTTGGGATCGACCGTCTCATTGACCACGTCCCAGGACCGAATCTGCGGATAGTGCGCCACGACCTTGGTGATGTGGTCGACCAGCATGGCCTCGGCGTTGGCGGCGGCCGCCGGACCCTTGCCGAAGTCGTGGGCTTTCAGCCAGGCAGGGAACCACTGGGGGTGATGCCACAGCAGGGTGTGGCCGCGCAGGGCGATATCGTTCTGCTGGGCGAAGGCGGCGATGCGGTCGGCGCGTTCGAAGGCGAAGGTCTCGGCGTCGGGCCGCAGCACGTACCACTTCAGTTCGTTTTCCGGCACGAGCACGCCGCACTCGTTGATCAGCACCTGGCGATAGCGAGCGTCCTCGAACGAGCCGGTCAGCGAGCCGGTCGGACCGGCGCCGACGGCGCTGCCGAACTGCACCCCCTTGGCCTTGGCCAGCTTGGCCAGCGACGGCGTTTGCGCCGCCTGAGCCGAACCGCCGCCCAGGACTGCCGCGCCTGCGAGGCCGAGAGCCAGAGCCTGGCGTCGGGAAAGGATGGAAGAAGAGGTCATCACGCAGCCTTCAACGAAAGCGCCGCGCCCCGTGGGACAGGGCGCGGCGAAGTCCTAGGAACCGAATGTCTCCGCCCCACCGGGCCGGAGCCGAGGCCGCGGACGTCCGACCGAGGGGCAGGCCCCGGCCGGACGCCACAGACCTTAGAAGCTGGCGCGCACCACGAAGGTGTAGCGCCGGTCGTTCATGAACCAAGACCGTCCAGCCTTGAGCAGTTGGTTGTTCAGGACCTGCGTGGTCTTGGTGACCTCGTTGGTCAGGTTCACGCCCTGCACGCCGATCTTCACCTTGGGATTGACGGTGTAGAACAGCGACCCGTCCAACTGGCCGGTGGCCTCGTTCATGATCGGCGCGTAGGGCACGATCACGTCGCGGACGGTCAGCAGGAAGTCCGAACGCCAGTTGTAGGCCAGGCGAGCCGAGATCGGACCCTTCTCGTAGATGCCCGCGAAGTTGACGTTGTGCTTGGACAGACCTTGCAGCGGCAGCAGGCTGGTGTCGACGGTCGAGACCCGGCCGGCTGCCACGTCGGGGTCGGTCGCCGACAGCGTGCTTTGCGGCACGCCCTTGCTGTTGATGTAGGTGTAGTTGGCGTTGATGCCGAACCCGTCGAACGGCTTGGGCAGGAAGTCGTAGAACTGCTGATAGCCGATCTCGAAGCCCTTGACCTTGGCCGTCTGGTCCGAGTTGCCCGGCGTGGTTATGGCCACGTCGAAGGTCGCGCCGTTGTTGGTGAACGGAATACGCGCAGTCGAGTTCGTCGCGACGTCCTTCAGTTCCTTGTAGAAGGCCGCGAAGGTTAGCGAGCCGACCGGCGCGAAATACCATTCCACTGCACCGTCCAAATTGAACGACTTCGTCGGCTTAAGATAGGGATTGCCGACCGTCAGGTTGCCGCTGACGCTGGTGGCGGTCAGCGGAGGACCGGCGATCCCCGTGTCAGAGAGGTCCAGACCCACATTGTAGTAGTTGCGGGTCAAACCGATGTCCGGCGGCGTGATGGTCTTCGAGGCGGCGAAGCGTAGTTGCACCTTGTTGGGCAGAGCAACCTTCACGTTTACGCTGGGCAGCCAATGTTCGAAGGTGGCACGCGCGACGGTCGGGGTGGTGGCGCCGTTCGAGAAAAGACGTGTCGCGGCCCGGGTGGTCGCGGGCAGTGAACAGAAGTCTGTCGGTGCGAACGGAGGCTTCGGATTAGGCTGAGCGTTGTATCGGGCGAGAGAGTCCAGGCAGGACTGGTCGCTCGGCGGGTTTGAGGCCGGGAAGGACAGGAAGCCGGAAGCCTCGCGCTTCGTCTTGGTATACCGCAGGCCGATATTGCCGCTGACACCGATGTCGCCGTCGAATTCATGCCTGAAGCGCAGCATGCCGTAAGCGGATTGGGTCTTTTCATTGATCGGGTTGATTTCACCCGGCAAGAACGGCGTACCGGCGACCACGCCGCAGCGTTGAGCGAGCGGAACCCAGTTCTGCGGGCAGCCATTGCCGCCGTTACGGGCCCGCCACTCGTCACCGACGCTCAGGGCGAAGGCCGTCATGGCGGCATAGTCCTTGGCCGAGTTGCCGTTGTAGAACGGCCGGGCCTGGAGACCAGTCGGAACCGGCACCTGACCGCGCATGAAGTCGGTGAAAGGGTAGAGCGTGGTCTGGGCCGCGCTGGTCGAACCGCCGGGCGTTGTCGGCGAGCCGTTGATCTGATCATCGAACCAGACCGGGCCGCCGCCGCCCCAGATTTCGCTCAGCACGCCCCAGTTATAGGTCGAGAAACGGGTTGTTTGATCGCGCTCGGCCCAGCGAACGCCGACCCGGGCCGATTCTAGCCAACTGTTCTCCGCGAAGCGATAATCGACGTCGATCTTTGCGGCGTCTTCTTTTCCTTCGCTTTGTTCGATGTGGTCCATCGCCGAGCGCCAGAAGCTGTTGTGCGGGCTTTGGAAGTTGTCATTCGGTGCGTTGAAGTAGGTCGAGCAGGTGCCGCTGGGCGGCGAGCAGGGCGGGATGCTAGCCCCGCTGGCCGGTGGGATGAAAGTGAACTCCGGAAGATCCGAGCCATTCAGCTTCAGGTTCAGGTTCTGGAAGCTTGAGCCCCAAATGCCCACGTCGAGATTATCGACCGTGGAGTCGACGTGTTGGTAGTCGAAGGCTACGCCGAGGCGATCGTTCGGCGTCCACTTGAAGTTAAAGCCGTAGTCAGACGTCAGATAGGTCTGCTCGACATTGCGATTGACGTTGTTGCTTTGCAGACCAAAGCTCGGCACGCGAGGATCGGCGCTGAACTGGTCATCACGCCAACCTTGCGGACCGGTGATGACGCCATTGGTGAAGACGCCGTTGCTGTCGACACCGAAGGTGGTGCCGTCGATCGGACGCGAGTCACCGTTCGAGGTCACGTTGTCGGTGGCGATTTCGATTGCGTGCTCGGTCCAGGACTGGGTCGATTCCGAGCGCAGGTACTGAAAGGTGGCCAACATGGTGTCGTCGTTGCTGCGCCACTGGCCGGCCGCAGCATAGCCCGTGCGCTCACGCTTGGTCTCGGTGCTGCGGAACGCCGCGCCGCGCGGGAACCACACGCCCTTGCCGCCACCGGGGCAGGTCGCGGCTTGCGGATTGGCGGTCTGGGCGCTGGTGAAGCCGGTGCGGCAACCGAAGTTCGACACCTGCGTGCCGTCCGAGCGGGTGGAGAGCTTGGAGTCGACGGCGCTCAGCAGCAGGCCGAACGTGCCGGCCTCGGTGTCCCACTGGTCGCTGTACAGCGCCGAGAAGGTCGGAGCCCACTTCTTGACGAAGTCGCCGTAGCTCTCTTCCGCCGAAACCGAGAGCAGGCGCTTGCTGCTGTCGAACGGCAGGCGGGTGCGCAGGTTGACCGTGCCGGAGATGCCGCCCTCGATCATGTCGGCAGACGGGCTCTTGAACACATCGACGCCGCCCATCAGTTCCGACGGGACGTCGGCAAAGCTCAGGGCGCGGCCGTTATTAGCCGAGAAGGTGTCGCGACCGTTCAGCTCCGAACGCACGAAGTTCAGGCCGCGCACGACGACGCCGCTGCCTTCGGCCGAGAAGTGGTCGGGATCAACGCCGGCGGCGAAGCGGCTGATGGCCACGCCCGGGATCCGCTGCAGCGCCTCGGTGACGGACCGGTCCGGCAGGGCCCCGATGTCTTCGGAGGTAATCGAGTCGCCGATGATCTCCGAGCTTTGCTTGAGCTGCTGCGAGCTCTGCAGGCTCTTGCGAATGCTGGTGACGACGACTTCATCGACGATCTGCGCGTCGCTCGCGGGCTTGGCCTGGGTCTGGGCCAGCGCTGGCGCGCCGATCAACATCGCGCTCAGCGCGATGGCCGATACGCCATATTTCAGAGCAAGAATTTTCTGATTTTGGTCGCGCGTGGTCGCGCTATGGATCAAGTGCATATTTCGCCTCCCCATTTATCGTTTAGGTCGCGCGTTACCGCTACCACTGGCCATATGAATCGACCTTGAGGTCAGACCATATTGCAATGGTTTCCGCCGTCAAGGTACCGCTACCTTATCCGTGCAGAAAAAAACGGTGCGCTCCCAATCTTTTGATTTGTCGTAACAATTGCCGTGGCTTCCAACGTCTTGCATTGGTAAGCCATCTAAGCGATGAGCCCTTCAGATAGCGCTGTCAAACAGGTTCGGGCGCGACACTGTGGCGCATGGCCTGGCAGCGGTTTTATTTTAGACAGCGTTGTCAATTTGCATCATTAGGCCGATCGCACCCAGAAGCGACGGTGGTCAGGGGGAAACGGGATGACGCAACAGGCAGTCCGAACCATCGTCATCGTGGGCGGCGGCACGGCCGGCTGGATGACCGCTGCCGGCCTGGCGGCCAAGCTGAACGGCTTGCCCATCACCATCCGTCTGGTCGAATCCGCCGAGATCGGCACGGTCGGCGTCGGCGAGGCGACGGTCCCCCACATTCGCCACTTCAACACGGCCCTGGGCCTCGACGAAGCCGACTTCATGCGCAAGACCCAGGCGACCTACAAGCTGGGCATCGAGTTTCGCGATTGGGCGCGAGTCGGCGACAGCTACATCCACCCGTTCGGGGCCTACGGCGCGGCGATCGGCGGCGTGGGTTTCCACCATCACTGGCTACGCGCGGCGCAGGGCGGCGACCCGACGCCGATCGAGGCCTACAGCCTGCCGATCATGGCCGCGCGCCAGGGCAAGTTCGCCCCGCCCTCCTCCGACCTGCGCTCCGTGGCTTCAACCTACAACTACGCCTACCAGTTCGACGCCGGGCTCTACGCCGCCTATCTGCGAACCTATGCCGAGGCGCGCGGCGTGGTCCGCACCGAGGGTAAGGTGGCAGACGTCGTCCTGCGCGGCGAGGACGGCTTCATCGAAGCGATCGTCATGGACAGCGGCGAGCGGATCGAAGGCGATCTGTTCATCGACTGCTCTGGCTTTCGGGGACTGTTGATCGAGCAGGCGCTGAAGACGGGTTACGACGACTGGAGCCAGTGGCTGCCCTGCAACCGCGCCGCCGCCGTGCCGTGCGACACTGTCGAGCCTTCGGTCCCCTATACCCGCGCCACGGCCGACACTGCCGGCTGGCGCTGGCGCATCCCGCTGCAGCACCGGGTCGGCAACGGCTATGTCTATTGCAGCGACTATATCAGTGACGACGCCGCCGCCGCCAAGCTGCTGGCCGGTCTTGAGGGACCGGCCCAGGCCGAGCCGCGCTTCCTGCGGTTCGTGACCGGCCGGCGCAAGAAACATTGGAGCCGCAATTGCGTGGCCATCGGCCTGGCCAGCGGCTTTCTCGAACCGTTGGAAAGCACCAGCATCCACCTGATCCAGGTGGCGGTCACCACCCTGCTGGAGCTGTTCCCTGACCGGTCCTGCGACCAGGCCGACCAGAACGAGTACAATCGGGTCATGGAGCTGGAGTTCGAGCGGATCCGCGATTTCCTGGTGCTGCACTATCATGCCACCAACCGCACCGACGCGCCGTTCTGGAACGACCGCCGGACCATGAAGATCCCCGATAGCCTGGCCTACAAGATGGACCTGTTCCGCGACCGGGGCGTGGTGGTGAAGTACAAGGACGGCTTCTTCCTCGAGCCCAGCTGGCTGGCGGTCTATCTGGGCCAGAAGGTCGTCCCCAGCGGCTATGACCCGGTCAGCGACAAGATCCCCGACGGCGCCCTGGCTCAGCGCCTCGCGGCGATGCGGGAGTCGATCGCTGGCGCCACGGCGGCCATGCCGACCCACGCCGACTGGATCGCGCAGTTTTGCGCGGCCTCGGGCGTCGCCGCGTGAGGGGCGCCCCCTTGAGCCGCGTCGTCATCCTCGGCGGCGGCGTCGCCGGTTGGATGACCGCCTGCGCCCTCGCCCGCGCCCTGCCCGCCGGCTGCGACATCCGCGTGATCGAAACCGTCGACAGCGCCCCGCGGGGGGCTCTGTCGACCCTGCCCGCCCTGCGCACCTTCCACGGCCTGCTTGGCCTTGAGGAAGGGGCCCTGATGCGCGCCGCCCACGGTACGTTCAAGCTGGGATCGCGGTTCAGCGGCTGGGCCTCGGGCGATCACATCGAAGGCTTCAGCGACGTCGGCGTCGGCCTGGAGGGCGTGGCCTTCCATCATCACTGGTTGCGGGCTCGGGCGAGCCAGGACGTCGGGCCGTTCGAAGCCTACAGCCTGGCGGCCGTGGCCGCGCGGATAGGGCGCTTCACAAGGCCCAGTGAGGACGCGCGGTCGGTGCTGTCGACCCTGTCGTACGGCCTGCATCTCGACGCCGCCGGCTATGCGGCCGTTCTCAGAGCGGCGGGGCCGGGCGTCGCGCGCGGGTCTGGCGAGGTCGCGGCCGTCGCCCTGTCGGCCGAGGGCGGCGTCGAGGCCATAGAGCTGGTCAGCGGCGAGCGCGTCGAGGCCGACCTGTTCATCGACACCACCGCCGACGGCCGGCTGATCGGCGGGGCCTTGGGCGTGGCGTGGCGAGACGCCACGGCCTGGTTGCCTTGCGACCGCCTGGCGACGCGCGAGATCGCACTCCGCCCCAATCCGTCGCCCCTGACCGAGGTGGAGGCGATCGCCGAGGGCTGGCTGCGCCGGGTCCCGTTGCGCGACCGTGACGCCGTCGCCCTGGCCTATCGCTCGGACCTGACGTCCGACGACGAGGCGGTCGAGATCCTGGGCGGCGAGGACCATGTCGAGCCGCTGCGCAATGGTCGCCGCGAGCAGGTCTGGCGCGCCAACTGCGTGGCCATCGGTCCGGCGGCCGGCCAGATCGAGCCCTTGAACGGCTCCGACGCTCACCTGATCCAGAGCGGCGTATCGCGGCTGCTGGGCTTGCTTCCCGGTCGCGACGGCGATCCGCAGGCCGCCGCCGAATATAATCGCCTGATGGCCGAGGAGATGGATCGCGCCCTGGACATGGCCGTGATGCGCTACGCACTCAGCCACCGCGAGGATCCCCTATGGACCATGGCGCGCCGCGCCTCGCCCTCCCAGCCCCTGGCCTACAAGCTGGCGCAGTTCGAGAGCCGCGGTCGTGTGGTGCTCTATGACGAAGAGACCTTCATGGAAGGAAGCTGGACCGAGGCGCTGATCGGCCACGGGCTGCTGCCGCGCCGCCACGACCCGCTGGCCGAGCGACTGCCGCCCGCGCGCGCGGGCGAGGCGCTGGCCAGGCTGCGCGCCCTGATCCGCCAGACCGCCGAGTCCCTGCCCTCCCACGCCGACGCGCTGAAGGCTCACGCATGACGAACGCGCCCATCCGGAAAGTCCTGATCGTCGGCGGGGGCACGGCCGGTTGGATGACGGCCGCCGCCCTGTCCAAGGTCCTGGGCCGCCAGGTCGAGGTGACGCTGGTCGAGTCCGAGCAGATCGGCACGGTCGGGGTCGGGGAGGCCACGATCCCGCCGATCCTCACCTTCAACGCCATGCTTGGGATCGACGAGCGCGACTTCATGCGGGCCACCAAAGCCACGTTCAAGCTGGGGATTGAGTTCCGAGGCTGGACCGACCCCGGCGATCGCTACATCCACCCGTTCGGGACCTTCGGCCTGGATATCGAGGCGATCAAGTTTCACCAGATCTGGCTGAAGTTCCGCGATCAGGTCGGGCCGATCGAGACCTTCAACCTGGCCGCCGTCGCCGCCCTGACCGGTCGCATGGCTTTGCCCGACCCCGACCCGGCCAAGGTGCTGTCGAGCCTGAAATACGCCTTCCACTTCGACGCTGGCCTCTATGCCAGATACCTGCGGCGCTTCTCCGAGGCGCGCGGCGCGACCCGTGTCGAGGGCAAGGTCGCCGATGTCACCCTGCGCGGCGAGGACGGGTTCATTCAGTCCGTCACGCTCGACGACGGCCGCGTGCTGGAGGCAGACCTGTTCATTGACTGCACTGGCTTTCGCGCCCTGCTGATCGGCGAGGCCCTGGGCGGGACCTATCACGACTGGAGCCACTGGCTGCCCAACGACCGGGCCGTGGCCCTGCCCTGCGCAACCGGCGGCGACGGCATGACGCCCTATACCCGCGCCACAGCCCAGAAGGCCGGCTGGACTTGGCGCATCCCGCTGCAGCACCGCACGGGCAACGGCTACGTCTATTCCAGCGCCCATATTGGCGACGACGAGGCCCTGGCGACCCTGATGGCCGGCCTCGACGGCCCGGCCCAGGCCGAGCCGAACTTTCTACGCTTCACCGCAGGACGTCGCGATCGGGCGTGGATCAAGAACTGCGTGGCCATCGGCCTGTCGTCTGGTTTCCTGGAGCCGCTGGAAAGCACCAGCATCCACCTGATCCAGGCGGGGATCACCAAGCTGCTGTCCCTGTTCCCCGACCAGAGCTTCAATCCGCTGGAGATCGATCAGTACAACCGCCTGACCGCCCAGCAGGTGGACCTCGTCCGCGACTTCATCATCCTGCACTACAAGGCCACCGCCCGCGCCGACACGCCCTATTGGGATTATGTCCGGACGATGGAGATACCCGAGAGCCTGCAGCGCAAGATCGACCTGTTCGCCGGTCGAGGACGGCTGTTCCAGTCCGACTACGACCTGTTCGCCGAGCCCAGTTGGATCGCCGTGCTGTTGGGTCAGGGGATCGTCCCGCGCCAGTATGACGCGCTGGTCGATAGCCTGCCCGAGGGGGACATCGTCCAGCGCCTCAAGCGGATGTCGGCCCTGATCGCCCAGACGGCCGCCGCCCTGCCCTCTCACCAAGCCTTCATCGCCCGCTACTGCGCCGCCGACGCCGCGCCCGCCAACGCCACGTCTGGGGTTCCCGCATGACCGACCACCGCCTGCGCAAGATTGTCATCGTTGGGGGCGGCACCGCCGGCTGGATGACCGCCGCCGCCCTGGGACGTTTTCTCAAGGACGGCCACACAAGCGTGACCCTGGTCGAGTCCGAGGAGATCGGCACGGTGGGGGTCGGCGAATCGACCATCCCGCAGATCAACATCTTTAATCGCATGCTGGGCCTGGACGAAAACGAGTTCGTCCGTCGCACCAAGGCGACCTTCAAGCTGGCCATCGAGTTCGTCGACTGGAAGTCGATCGGCCACAGCTACTATCACCCGTTCGGCCCCTATGGCGTCGATATGGAGGGGGTGTCGTTCCACGCCTACTGGCTTCGGCTGAAGGCCTTGGGGGAAGCCGGCGAGCTCACCGAATATTCGCTGCAAGCCTTGGCGGCGGACCAGGGCAAGTTCATGCGGGCCAACGGCCAGCCCAACTCGCCGCTGGGCTCGATCGCTCACGCCTATCACATCGACGCTGGCCTCTACGCCCGGTTCCTGCGGGGATACGCCGAGGAGCGCGGCGTCCGGCGCCAGGAAGGCAAGATCGTCGAGGTTCACCAGCGGGCGGCCGACGGCTTCGTCGAAGCCGTGACCCTGCAGAGCGGTGAGCGGATCAAGGGCGACCTGTTCATCGACTGTTCGGGGTTCCGCGGGCTGTTGATCGAGGAGACCTTGAAGACAGGCTACGAGGACTGGTCAAACTGGCTGCTCAACGACCGCGCAGTGGCCGTGCCCTGCGAACTGGGTGGCTCGCTCGCCCCGGTGACGCGCGCCACCGCACGGCCAGCCGGCTGGCAGTGGCGCATCCCGCTGCAGCATCGGCTGGGCAACGGCTATGCCTATTCCAGCCAGCATATCAGCGAAGACGAGGCGACCGCCTATCTGTTGGCCAACCTGGACGGGGCGCCGCTGCGCGATCCCTTTACCCTGAAGTTCAAGGCGGGCCGCCGGCTGAAGAGTTGGAACAAGAACGTCGTCGCAATCGGCCTGTCGGGCGGCTTCATGGAGCCTCTGGAAAGCCAGAGCATCCATCTGATCCAGGTCGGCATCTCGCGCCTTCTGGCCATGTTCCCCGACGAGCGTTTCGAGCAGCCCGACATCGACCGCTACAACCGCGTCATGCAGTTCGAATATGAGAAAATCCGTGACTTTCTCATCCTGCACTTCAACGCCACCCAGCGCAGCGACACGCCGTACTGGGACTATCTGCGGACCATGCCCATTCCCGATTACCTGGCCGACAAGATCGCGGTGTTCAAGAGCTACGGCCGGGTGTTCCGCGAGAACGAGGAACTGTTCAACGACACCAGTTGGTTCGCGGTGATGATTGGCCAGGGCCTGGAGCCGCGCGGTCACGATCCGATGGCCGACATCCTGTCCGACGACGACCTGCGGGCGCGGATGAGCGACATCCGATCGGTGATCGCCAAGTCGGCCGAGGTGATGCCGGAACACTTGCGGTTCATCGCGGACAACTGCGCGGCGGTCTAGAGCATTTCCCGACCTGACTGCGACAGGCCGGGAGCTCTAATCTTTTGTTTTGACGCATTTTTCTTTACGCGAACCGGAACCACTTCCGCTCGAAAAATGCTCCAGGTCAAATCCAGGCATCCGGCGACCGGCGGGATGCCTGGGAACGGGGTTCAATTCCCGTACGCATAGACCCCCATCACCGCCCCGACGAATCCGCCCGCGACCTTGGTGCTGAGGATCGTCCCATCCACGCCAGTCTTCAGGACAGTCCAGTGGCCCGGCCTCTGGCTATATGAGAAATCGTAGGCCCCCCCGTGGGCCTCGATCTTCAAATAGACCGGGCCGTCCGCCTTCAAGGTGACCGGGGCGCTGGCCAGCACCACGCCATCAACCGGATCCTTGGGTCCGGCCCGCCGCTCCAGCCGCACCACCGGCTTGCCGTCCTGCAGAGCCAGGCCCAGGAAATAGTAGAAGTCGTCGTTCTGCAGCGCGACCAGACCGGCCTTGTCGCCCGGCCTGGTCGGAACGTAGCGGAGAGCGGTCGAGGCGCTGGCGTTGATGTGCTGCTGGCGACGGCCCCAGAAAGAGGGCTGCACGCCGGCTCCCAGCTTCTGGTCGCGGGCGGTCAAGACCAACTGGCCATCCTTCAGGCTCCACCACCGTTCTCGCGGGTTGCGGAGGGTCATCCAGTTCAGCGGCAGGTCCTTGCCGTCGAACGCCTCGTGTACCTTGAAAGCGCCGCTGGTAGGCAGCGTAGACGCTGGCGGGTTCGGCAAGGCCGGTCTGGCGTGGACATAGGGGATGGTCTCGCCTTTCGGCAAGATCATCGGCCAGCCGTCTTTCCAGGTCACGGGCAGCAGGAAGGTCTCGCGGCCGGTGTTGTAGAGGTCATCACCGTAAGGCCGCACGGCCAGGAAGGTGGCCCACCAGTCACCGTTCTGGGTCTGCACCAGGTCTGCGTGGCCGGCAGAGGTGATGGGCAGGGCGCGATCCTTGGGCAGTCCGCGCTGGGTCAGGATCGGATTGTGGTCGTAGGGCACATAGGGGCCGGCGACCTTATCGGCCCGCAGCACCACCTGCGAATGACCCTCGGCCGTGCCCCCCTCGGCCGCGGTCAGGTAGTAGCTGCCATCGACCAAGGTGATGTGCGGCCCCTCGATCCAGATCGGCTTGGTCAAGGGATCGACGCCACCGTCCAGCAGCACGCTGCGCGGACCGACAGTTTTCTGGCTCTTCGCGTCGAATTCCTGGATCCAGATGGCGCGGTGGCCATCATAGAGCGGCGGGCGGTCAGGCGCGTCGTTGTTGACGATCCAGCCTTTGCCGTCGGTGTCGAAGAACAACGAGGCGTCGATTCCGCCGACCTGCGGCAGCCAGACCGGGTCCGACCACGGCCCCTTGGGGTCCTTGGCGGTGATCAGGAAATTGCCTCCACAATCAACGCAGGTGTTGAGGATGTAGAACGTGCCGTTGTGCTCGGTAATAGCCGGAGCGAACACCCCCCGCGACAAGCCCAGGCCGTCGAAGTTCAGTTGGCCCGGCCGATCGATCGCGTTGGCGATCTGGGTCCAGTGGACGAGATCCTTGCTGTGGAAAACCGGTAGGCCCGGAAAATACGAAAAGGTCGAGTTGACCAGGTAATAGTCTTCGCCCACCCGCGTGACGCTGGGATCCGGATAGAAGCCCTTCAGAATCGGGTTGGCGTATTGGCCGGACGCCGGTTTGAAGGCCGCGTCGGCTGGGTCTGAGCCCTCATAGTCGAACCAGTCGAAGCTGGCGGTTCCCGGCGCGGAGGTCTGGAAGGCGCTCGGTGCGGCGTTCGCGGCCTCGGCCGCGCCTGCGGCGGCCAGGATCATTGCGGCCGCACGGCCGCACGCTCCTTGACGGAGTCTTTTCATGGCTTGTCTCCCGGCGCTCCAGGGTGGTCTCACCAGCGAGCACACCTCAGATGACAGGGCTCGCGGACCCTCGTCAAGGTAGCGCTAACACCTTCGGCTGGGCGCAAAGCGTGACCTTAAAACATCGTGGTCGGACAACGTTCTCCCAAGAGGTATGACCTCGTTGACACAAGAGGCCTTACCTCGTAACGCTTCACTGTGACCGCTACCATGTCGCCGATCTCGATGGTGTCGTCGAGAAGGCTAAACAAGGCCGCCGTCTAAAATGACAAGTGCGCAGAGCACTGAACCATAGGGGAGAAACATGGCTTCATCCGTCCGCTCGCGCGCCGTCCGGCTCGCCCTCATCGGCGCCACCTGCCTGACTGGCTTCATCGGCGCGCCCGCTCTCGCCCAGCAGACCCCCGCCGCGGCGCCGGCCAACGCCGACACGGTCGAGGAAGTGATCGTCACCGGCTACCGCAAGAGCCTGGCCGACGCCACCAACGCCAAGCGCGACAGCATCGCCTTCACCGACTCGGTGTTTTCCGAAGACATCGGCAAGTTTCCCGACCTCAACATCGCCGAGTCGCTGAACCGCATCCCGGGTATCCAGCTCACGCGTGAAATCAACGGGGACGGCCTGAACATCGCCATCCGGGGCCTTGGTCCCGACTTTACCAAGATCGTGTTGAACGGCGCGCAGGTCGCCGTGGCCTCGTCGGGCCGCACCGACGCCCAGAACCAGAACCGCACCATCGACTTGGACCTGTTTCCGACTGAGCTGTTCACGCGCCTCGACGTCAACAAGACGCCCGTGCCCAGCCAGTTGGAGGGCGGCGTCGCCGGCGTGGTCAACATGCGCAGCTCGCGCCCTCTGGATCGCCCCGGCCAGCATCTGACCTATTCGCTGCAGGGCAGCTATCAAGACAGCGCCGGCAAGTGGAGCCCGCGCGGCGCCCTGATCGGCAGCAAGTCGTGGGAAACGGCCGTCGGCGAGTTCGGCGTGCTGGTCGGTTATGCCGGCGTTCGCTCCAAGAGCCGCACCGATGGCTTTGAGACGATTGGCTGGACCAACGCCAGCACCGGCGGGTCCAGCAACTTCGCCTGCGCCGGCTGCAACAGCACCTTTGGCGGTAACGGCTTCACCTTCGCGCCGACCGTGGCCGTCAACGCCGGGAACGGCTTGACCACCGGCGCGACCGTCAATGACGCCTTCTTGCTGGCCAACAACCCCGGCACGACCCTGCAGCAACTCAGCGATGGCCTGCTGCCGCGCCTGGGCCGCCAGTCCCACAGCGCCGGTCACCGCGACCGCGACTCGCTGTTGGTCTCGCTGCAGTACCAGCCCAATGACAAGGCCGAGTTCTACATCGACACCCTGCTGGGCCAGACCGATCGCGAGTTCAGCCGCATCGACATTGACTGGGTGGTTCGCAACTCGAATTTCATGACGCCAACCAACGTCAAGGTCGACGGCAGTAACATCGTCACCAGCGGCACCTTCTCCAATGCCCAGTTCTTCCTGGAGGCGCGGCCCTATCACGAAACCAACGACTTCGTGAACGTCAATCCGGGCGGCACCTGGCGTTTCAGCGACAACCTCAAGCTGGACGCTCAGTTCAATGTCAGCCGCAGCGTCTTCTTCCGTCAGGCGCCGACCATCCTGATCAATACCCCGCTCAACAGCGGGCTGACGGTGACCTACAACAACACCGGCGGTGACTTCCCCAGCATCAAGACCAACGCCAATCTCAACGACCCCAACCTGGGCTGGACCTTCGCGGGCGGCCGGGTGAACATCCAGAACGAGAAGCGCGTCACCTCCACCAAGGGCACGCACTGGGACCTGACCTGGGGCGACGAACGCAGCTACATCAAGGGCGGCGTCGCCTATGACGAAGCCTCGCGCACCATCACCGCCCTGGACAACAGCGACCGCTGGCAGCAGATCACCTGCGGCGGAGGCGGGACCTACCTGCCGCGTCCCAACACCCAGCCCGCCTGCGCCGGCGGCGCAGGCTCGGCGATCACCAACGCCCAGTTGGCCTCGTACCTGAAGCCTGGCCCCCTCGGCTTTGTCATGGTCGACTACGACAAGTTCAAGGCCGCCACCAATTTCGAGGCCTTGAACGACACCGCAGCGTTCACCACCTCGGCCGCCACGGCCGCCAGTTCCGGCAAGATCGAGGAAAAGAACACCGGCGCCTATGTCGAATTCGCCGGCGTCGCCACTGTCATGGACCGCGACCTGCGGATCAATGGCGGCGCGCGCTACGTCTCGACCGACCAGGACATCACCGGCCCGGTTTCGATCCCCTTCCCCAATGTCGCCAACTGCACGCCCAACTGCGTGCCCAACACCCTGACCTTCAAGACCCAGTCGCAGCGGTATGACGCCTTCCTGCCGTCGTTCAACGCCGTCTACGCCGTGCGCGAGAACATCAATGTTCGCATGTCCGCGTCGCGCACCCTGACCCGTCCCGACCCCAGCGCCATGCTGCCGGGCACCACGTTCAGCGACCCCTCGGCCCAGGCCGCCAACCAGGGTAATCCGGCGCTTCGCCCCTACACCTCCAACAACTTCGACGTGGGCGGCGAATGGTACACCGGCGGCGCCGGCTATGTGGGCGTGGCCCTTTTCCAGAAGGTGGTCACCGGCTTCACCACCCTGGGCGCCACCACCCAGCCCTTTACCTCGCTCGGCATTCCGTTTGACAGCCTGACCGACCTGCAGAAGACCGCCATCAACAACCGCGGCGGCCCCAGCGCGGCGACGGTGACCGTCAGCCAGCAGGTCAAT
The DNA here is from genome assembly GCF_049896225.1 of Caulobacter sp. DWR3-1-2. Classification (NCBI taxonomy): domain Bacteria; kingdom Pseudomonadati; phylum Pseudomonadota; class Alphaproteobacteria; order Caulobacterales; family Caulobacteraceae; genus Caulobacter; species Caulobacter sp. DWR3-1-2. Next base: position 357,924 of record NZ_JAFCTW010000003.1, read on the forward strand.
TCCGGCTCCGACCTGACCATCCGCGGCTACGAGCTGAACTGGGTCCAGCCCCTGGACTTCCTGCTGGACGGCGCTGGCTTCACCGCCAACTATACCCGCGTCAACCAGACGGGCACCGGCGGCGTGGTGGCCCTGGGCGTGTCGCCCTACACCTACAACCTGACGGGTTACTACGAGAACCACGGCCTGACGTTGCGGGTGTCCTACAACTACAACGACGCTCAGATCAGCTCTGGCCCAAACCAGAACAGCGTGCCGACGGCCCGTATCAAAACCGACGCCTACAAGCAGATGGACCTGTCGGCCAGCTACACCCTGCCGGTTCTGGGTGGTGCGCAGATCACCTTCAACGCCATCAACATCACCAGCGAAACCCAGCGGCAGGCGTTCCAGTATCCGAACGCCACCTACACCTTCTATGACCCGGGTCCGACCTATCTGATCGGCATCCGGGGTCAGTTCTAGACTTACGCGAACCTCCCTCCCTCGCGTTCCCCAGCGGCGTGTCCCCGGACACGCCGCTTTTTTTAGTCCTCCACCTGTGGGGGAGGTGTCGGCGCAGCCGACGGTGGGGGAGTGATCGTCAGGCGGCAGCTTGTGGGTCGATCGACCCTAAAAACTCCCCCCACCGATCGCTGCGCGATCGCCTCCCCCACAGGGGGAGGACCATCACCACCCCCTCAATTCCCTGGCGCATAGGGGAAGTTCAGGCTCTCATAATACTCCAGCGAATGGGCCGGAGCCGCCTCGCCCGCCGGCAGCGGGCGCTTCGAAAACGTCTGGAAATAGGCGATCGAGGCGTCGCGCCACCACTGGGCCTCATGGCGCTGGATGGCCAGGAAGCTGGCGACTTGAGCGTGGCGCTCGGGGTCCACATAGGGCGCAAGCGTCTCCCAGGTCTTGCCCATGCCATCGACATAGGACACGCCGCGCGAATAGTGGGTCACCATGCCGTCCCACAGGCTCACGCCCGACTTCAGGCGGTAGTCCCACGGGACATGGTGGAACCACAGCAGGTCCCTCTCATCGACCGTCTTCAGGTCCGAGAACCGCTGGGCCACCACCGGCGCGTACTGCGCCACGGCGTTGCTGCCGGTCGCCGTGCGGTCAAAGCCGACGCCATCTGGACCGGCCTTGGCGTAGTAGACGCTGGTCCAGTCGGCGCGCGGCCCGCCTGTCACCCACGGACCCGGGCCATAGTGATGGCTGCGGCCCATCTGGTGGTGCAGGCCCAGCGGGGTCATGTAGTCCACCGCGGCCTCGCGCGAGCCCATCATCATCGTCACGACCGGCTCGACAAAGCGCGGGTCGGTCGAGAAGGTCATCTTCGCCCAGTCGGCGGCGATGTCGCGGCTGGAGGCTTCCGGATCCCAGGCCAGGCGGCCGAACACGTACCAATTGGCCTGGTCGAACTGCGAGCCGGTCCAATTGCGGTCGGCGCCGATGTTGGCGACCCCGGCCATCAGCGTCTGGCGATGATCATCCAGCGCGCCGTCCACCACCTTGGCCACGGTCGAGCCCTTGCCCTTCGCATCGGTGTCCGACCGCAGCGTCTCCTCGTAGAGTGGGCCCAGATAGACGAGGTGGGTCGCGAAGCCGAGATATTCCTTGGTGATCTGGAACTCCAGGCCCAGGGCGGTCATGGGCATGGAGCCGAACAGCGGATGGAACGGCTCGCGCGGTTGGAAGTCGATCGCCCCGTTCTTGACCTGGACGATGACATTGTCACGGAATCGGCCGTCGAACGGCTTGAACTCGCTATAGCCCTGCTTGGCGCGGTCGTCGGGCTGCTCGTGGGAATAGACGAAGGCCCGCCACATCACGATCCCGCCGTGGGGCCCCACCGCGTCGGCCAACATGTTGGCGCCATCGACATGGGTGCGGCCATAGTCCTGCGGGCCCGGCTGGCCCTCGGAATTGGCTTTCACCAGGAAGCCGCCGAAGTCGGGAATGGCCTTGTAGATCTCGTCGGCCTTGGTTTTCCAGAAGGCGCGCACGGCCGGGTCCAGTGGGTCTGCGGTCTTCAGGCCGCCGATCTCGATCGGGGCCGAGAAGCGGGCCGACAGATAGACCCTGATCCCATAGGGCCGGAAGACCTCGGCCAGGTCGGCGGCCTTGGCGATATAGGGCGCGGTCAGGCTGTCGGCCTTGGCGTTGACGTTGTTGAGCACCGTGCCATTGACGCCGATCGAGGCGTTGGCGCGGGCATAGTCGACATAGCGGGGGTCCTTGTAGTCCGGCAGCTTCCACCAGTCCCACAGGGAGGCGCCGGCATAACCCCGCTCCACCGTGCCATTCAGGTTGTCCCAATGGTTCAGCAGGCGATGCTGAACCGCTGGCGCGGACGCGATGTCGAGCCTGTCGACCCCCTGACCCGTCTGCACGAGGCGCAGATAGTGGAAAACGCCATAGAGCACGCCGATGTCGCTGTTGGCCGCGATGACCGTGGTCTTGCCGACCGTCCTGATCAGATAGCCTTCCGCGCCCGCACCCTTCAGGGGCAGGTTCAGGGCTGCGACGGCGGGCGTGTCGGACGGCGTGCCCAGCAGGATCGTCGCCCCGGCCTCGCTGGCCGGCGCCGCGCCCGTCAGGCCTGTCAGGCCGCGCTCGAGCTCCGCCCGGGCGACGTTCAGCGTGGGCGTTTCGGTGGTCGCGGCGATCGCGCGCGGCGCTGGGCGCTGGTTTAGCGGGAGCGGGCGATAGCGCAGCCAGAGATCGTGGCCATCCTCGGCTCGCGCGGCGGCCGGCGCCGCGAGGCCAAACGACAGTAAACAGCCGGCCAGGCACAGGTCCCGCATCAACGTCGTGAGCCGCATATTTCCTCCGTGGCGGCCCTGGACCGTCGTTGCAAGACGCGCGACGGGCCTTGAGCCGTGATACCGCTACCTCGTGTTACATCCGGGGAGATCAAAGGTCGAGACACGGTGCAATTATTGGTCAGACCAATGGGTTGACAACCCCCACCTCTCCTTTAGACCGATATCGCTACCATTCGGCTATCGGTAGGCTGAATCAACGAAAGCAACCCATGCCGAAGATTACCGCCGCCAAAGTCATCGTTTGCTCCCCGGGTCGCAACTTCGTCACCCTGAAGGTCGAGACGAGCGACGGCTTGCACGGGATCGGCGACGCGACGCTCAACGGCCGCGAATTGGCGGTGGCGAGCTATCTTGGCGACCATGTCGTTCCGATGCTGATCGGCCGCGAGGCTCACCAGATCGAGGACATCTGGCAGTATCTTTACAAGGGCGCCTACTGGCGTCGGGGTCCGGTGACCATGGCCGCTATCGCCGCGGTCGATACCGCGCTGTGGGACATCAAGGGCAAGATCGCCGGCCTTCCCGTCTACCAATTGCTGGGCGGCGCCTGCCGGACGGGCGTGATGGTCTATGGCCACGCCAATGGCGCGACCATCGAGGAGACCCTCGACAACGCCGCCGTCTATGCCGAGCGGGGCTACAAGGCTATCCGCCTGCAGTCGGGCGTCCCGGGCCTGAAATCGGTCTATGGGGTTTCCAAGGACAAGTTCACCTACGAACCCGCCGACGGCGACCTGCCGACCGAAAGCCTGTGGTCAACCGAGAAGTACCTGCGCAGCGTGCCGGGCCTGTTCGAGGCGGCCCGCGACAGACTCGGCGACGACATCCACCTGCTGCACGACGTGCACCACCGCCTGACTCCGATCGAGGCTGGCCGTCTGGGCAAGGACCTGGAGCCCTATCGGCCGTTCTGGATGGAAGACGCGGTCCCCGCCGAGAACCAGGCCAGTTTCCGGCTGATCCGCCAGCACACCACCACGCCCCTGGCCGTGGGCGAGGTGTTCAACTCGATCTGGGACTGCAAGCAGCTGATCGAGGAACAGCTGATCGACTATATCCGCGCCACCGTTGTCCATGCCGGCGGCATCTCGCATCTGCGGAAGATCGCCAGTTTCGCCGACCTGCATCATGTGCGCACCGGCTGCCATGGCGCGACGGACCTGTCGCCGATCACCATGGCCGCCGCCCTGCACTTCGACCTGTCGATCCCCAATTTCGGCATCCAGGAATATATGCGCCACACCGAGGCGACCGACGCTGTGTTCCCACACGCCTACACCTTTAACGACGGCATGCTGCACCCCGGCGAGGCCGTCGGCCTGGGCGTCGATATCGACGAGGCCGAGGCTGCTAAACATCCCTACAAGCGCGCCTATCTGCCCATCGCCCGCCGCGAGGACGGCTCGATGCATGATTGGTGACGCTGTCACGACGTTCGTCGCGGGCTCGTGCAACCGGTGTCAAAAAATAGCCCGCGCCCGGCAGGTCGGCTATGGTGCCGCGAGTCGAAGGGGCCGGTCGGCCCGCCAGGAACCTGACGAAAGCCATGGCCGAAAACGTCAAGCTCTACCGCAGGATCGCCGATACCATAGCCGAGGCCATCGAGAGCGGCCGGTACAAGCTTGGTGATCGCCTGCCGACCGAGCGTGAACTGGCCGAGCAGTTCGGCGTCAGCCGCCCCACCCTGCGCGAGGCGATGATCGCCCTGGAAATGCTGGGCATGATCGAAGCCCGTCACGGCCTGGGCATCTACGTCACCGGCAGCGTCCGTCCCGCCACCCCGACCAGCAGCGAGCTCGACACGGAGATCGGCGCCTTTGAACTGATCGAGGCCCGCCGCCTGTTCGAGGGCGAGGCCGCCGCCCTGGCCGCCACCGCCATCGACGACGCCCAGATCGCCGAGCTCGAGGCGCTGATGGGACGGATGGCGCGCGAGGAGGAAATCCAGGGCGAGGACGCCGATCGTGAGTTTCACATGGTCATCGCGCGGGCCTCGGGCAACGGCGCGATCATCGCCACCATCGAGAACCTCTGGCTGTGGCGCGATCGCTCGCCCCTGGCCCGCAACATCCTGACCCGCGCCCGGGGCATGGGGCTCGAGCCGCGCATCGTCGAGCACCGCCGGGTGTTCGAGGCGCTCAAGGCCCGCGACCCCGCCGCCGCGCGCCAGGCCATGCGCGACCATCTGGAGCGGGTCATCGAACACCTGCTGCACGCCACCGAGACCGAGGCCGTGCAACGCGCCCAACAGGAAACCAACGCCCGTCGCAGCGCGATCGCCAAGCGGGTCGCCATCTAGCACGCCTTTGATTCAGATTGAATCGGCATCCAAATATTCCGTCTCCCCGGCGAAGGCCGGGGCCAAGGTGAAACCCACGAGAGGCTCTGGATGAATCTGGGTCCCGGCCTTCGCCGGGAAGTCGGGGAATTGGAGCGATGCATCTGTGTAAACCAAACACGCTCCAGAGCATTTTTCGAGCGAAGTGGTTCCGGTTCGCGTGAAGAAGAATGCGTCAAAACAAAAGGTTAGAGCTCACGGCCTGACGCAGTCAGGTCGGGAAATGCTCTACCACGCAGATCGCCCCCGCCGTGTGGCTGCGCGGGTCATCGCCGTCGCCCTTCGGCTGGGCCGAGATAGCTTTCCGGCAGGTCGCCACGCGAGATCACCAAGCGCTCGAACACCACGCCGGGATCCACCCGCCAAAGGCGGATACGATGAGCGCCCGCCCTGCCCGCCGTCAGCCGCAACCGCTGCACCCGCGCGTTGTCGGCCACGGCCTTCTCCCAGCCCTTCTGGCCTTCGCCGGTCCGCGTTTCGCCCTCGTGCAGGTTGACGACCACCGGTGGCGCGTCGTCCAGCGACACCGCGTAGCGCAGACCGCCGCCGCCACGGAAATCTAGGCTGGGGGCGGTGAAGACCCACAGGTCGAAGGCGCCCGCCTGGGCCAGGTCGACGACGTAGTCCAGATAAGGCCCCTGCCCCGGCGCGCTGGACGGCGCGGTCGAGGGGTAGGTCGTGACGCCCGACAGGGTGCGGCCCAGGCCCGGTATGGTGGTCCAACTCACGCCGCCCGTCCCGGTCGCTCGCGCATGGTGCTCGGCCTCGATGGCCAGCGGACCGCCGGCTTCGATGAACACGCCCTTGGCGACCTTGCGGGGACCGTTGTCGACCACGGCCGTGACGGTAACCGCCTTGCCGTCGGGGCCAGTGATTGCGATGGCCGCGCGGTGCATGCCGATCGGCGCGGTGTTCCAGTCAACCGACACCTCCAGCCGCGTGTCGCCGTTAGCGGCGGCCGGGCCGGGAGCGAGCTTGAGCCAGGGCTCGGCGGTCTTCACGCTGAAGGCCAGCGGCCCGGCGCCCCGGGCGAACACATCGATCCAGCGGCTGGCGACGCCGTCGCGGGCCAGGGGCGGCAGGTCCGCGCCGGCGTCGACCGCCGCGCCTTGCCCCTCGATCACCACGCCGAACCCCGTCGAGGGCGCGACCGTCAGGGTCGCCGGGACGATGTTGGTCGATGGCTGCTGCCACGACGTGTAGCCGATGTGGGTCTGGCTCATCATCTCGCGCCACTTGCCGCCCGCCAGGTCATGGTTCCACTGCTGGACCAGTCGAGCGTCGCGGTCGAACAGGGCCTGGACCTTCGCCGCCTCGTCATTGGCCGCCATCCGCCCCTGCTTCGCGTACAGCGCGTTGCGGCCGGCGGCGATGTAGAGCCGGGTGTGGTTGGCGCTGGCCTGGATCGGGAACCAGACCAGCTGGAAGAAGGCGTCGTCCTGATCCTTGGGCAGCGCCTTGCGCAATGCGTCGGCGCGGCGTTCCAGGTCGCCCCACTCCGCTTCGACGCGCTCGGCCTCGCGAAAATTGACCAGGCTGAAGGTCGCGCCGTCGATCAGCTCGGGTTTGCGGCGCGCGTTGAGTTTCGTGTAGCCGGTCAGCAAGGCCGCGATCTCGTCGGCGTGCTCGGGTCCGAACTGCGCTGCGGCCCAGCCGTGCGTATAGGTCGACATCCGGTCGACCGGCATGGCGTCCGGACCCCAGGCCATGTCGAGGAAGAACTCGATCGGCAATTCCATGGGCTTGAGGTCGCCGACATTGACGATCCACAGCCGGTCGGCGCCGTAGTCCTTGGCCAGTTTCATCTGCTCCCAGACGCGCTCGACCTGGTTGGTGTTGAGCCACTTGTAGTTCCGGGGGCCGCCCACATAGTCGAAATGATAGTAGACGCCGTAGCCGCCCCGTCGGGTCTTGCCCCGCTCCGGAAGCCGCCGGATGTTGCCCCAGTTGTCATCGGAGAACAGCAGGGTCACGTCGTCTGGCGCGCGCATGCCGGCGTCGTAATAGTCCTGCACCTCCTTGTAGAGGGCCCAGACCTGCGGCGTCTGCGACGGGTCCTTGCGGGTCACCTCGCCGATGATCTTGCGCTGGTCGGCGACGACGGTCTCCAACAGCTTGGTGGCCGTGCCCGCGCTCATCGGCTCGTCGCCGTCGCCGCGCATGCCGACCGTGATCAGGCTCTCGTTGGCGCCCAGCCGCGTGACGCCCTCGCGCCAGAAGTCCTGTAGGCTCTTGGGGTTCTTGGCATAGTCCCAAGGCCCCTGGCCGTAGCGCTCCCACTCGACGTGGGCGCGGCCCATGGGCTCGTGGTGCGACGTGCCCAGCACGACGCCGTATTCGTCGGCCAGCGGCGCGCTCAGCGGGTCGTCGTCATAGATCGCCTTGCCCCACATGGCGGGCCACAGGAAGTTGCCCTTCATCCGCAGGGTCAGCTCATAGACCTTGGCGTAGAAGTCATGGTTGACCCCGCCGAAAGTCGCCTTGGCCCAGCCCATCAGCGCGGGGTCCTCATCGTTGAGGAAGAGGCCGCGGTACTTTACACCCGGCTTCTGTACGCGGCGATCGGACGCGACGGCGACCTCCGCCTTGACGGGGACCGGCACGTCGGCCCACCAGGCCCAGGGCGACACGCCCGCCCTCTCGATCAGGTCATAGGCCCCAAAGATCGTGCCGCGCTTGTCGGCGCCGGCGATGACCAGGGCGCGAGCGATACCAGGGCGCGGGTTCTCGACCACCTGCTGGACGAAAGCCTCCCACTGGCCGGTGACGCCGGTTACGTCGAGCTTGCCCGAAGCAATCAGGGCGTCGATGGCCGGGCTCCTGCCAATGGTGCCAATGATCACCAGCGGCGCGTCCTTGGCGGGCTGGGCGTCGGCTGACAGCTTGCCGAGGTCGGAGCGGACGTCGTTCACCGCGCGCAGCACGCCGGGCCAGTCGGTGACGTCGGTCTCGATCCGGGCCGAGCGGCGGGCGGCGATCAGGGGGAAGGTGGCAGAGCTTGCGGCGGCAGGCCCGGCGGCGTGGACGGGCGTGGCGAGCGCCACGCCCGTCGCCAGGGCGGCGGCCAGGGTCAGAGCGGTGATGGCGGTGCGGATCATGCCGACCTCCCTTTTTATGCCGGCAGAGCTGCGCGCGGGATGGGGACAGGCCCATGTGCCTGTCCCCAATCGTATGGAGCGGACTCGTTTAAGCCGTGACCGTCAGCGTCGCCGGCTTCAACTGGACCGAGTTCGGGCCCGACAGCAGGGTGAACTTCCCCGGCTCGACCACCCGCTTCATCTCCAGGTTCCACAGCGACAGGTCCATCGGCGAGACCTCGAAGGTCACCGTCGTCTTGGCGCCGGGGGCCAGGGTCACCCGCTTGAAGTGCTTGAGCTCCAGCACAGGGCGGGTCACAGAAGCGGCCTCGTCGTGGATGTAGAGCTGCACGACTTCATCACCAGCGACCTTGCCGGTATTGGTGACATCGACCTCGACCTTGACGCTCTGGCCGGGACCGATCGCGGCCTGGGCCGGGCGCGGGGCCGAAATGTCGAAGGTGGTGTACGAGAGCCCGAAGCCGAACGGATACAGCGGCGTCGTCTCGTCGAACAGATAGCCGCGCCGGGCCGTGGGCTTGCGGTTGTAGAAGATCGGCAGTTGGCCCACGTCGCGGGCGATGCTGACCGGTAGCTTGCCGCCTGGATTGGCGCGGCCAAACAGAATGTCGGCGGCGGCGTTGCCGGTCTCCTGGCCCAGGTACCAACCCTCGACCAGGGCGTCGGCGCGCTGGGCCAGCAGGTTGACCGACAGCGGACGGCCGTTCAGCAGGAACACCACGGTCGGCTTGCCCAAATCGAAGATCGCCTTGGCCAGGTCGTTCTGCTGGCCGATCAGGTCGAGGCTGTCGCGGTCGCCCAGGTGGTTGTCGGCCCAGGCTTCGCGGCTGGTCTGCTCGTTGTCGCCCAGCACCATGACGATGACGTCGGCCCTTTTCGCCACCTCGACCGCCTCGGCGATGAGTCGCGCGTTGATGGCCGGGTCGGCGAGCTTCACCTCGTCCTGAGCCCAGATGCGGGCCTCGGTCAGGCGCACGGCCTCGGCATAGTCGAGCGTAAAGCCGCTCTTCTTGGCCTCGGCCTGCAGGCCTTCATAGATCGACACCACATGGCGCGGGGTGTCGCTGTAGCCGCCGATCGGGGTGTCCTTGGCGTGCGTGCCCAGCAGGGCCAGGCGCTTGAACTTGGTCGGGTCGAGCGGCAGCAGACCCTTGTCGTTCTTCAACAGCACGACGGCCTTGCGGGCGGCCTCACGGGCCAGGGCGATGGCGTCGGGCGTCGCGGTCTTGGCGTCGGCGGTCTTCTCGTCGGCATAGGGGTTCTCGAAGAGGCCGCCCTCGAACTTGATCGCGAGCACCCGCGCCACCGCCTCATCGACCGATGACTGCGGCACGCGGCCCGACTTCACCAACTCGGGCAGCAGGACATAGGCCTCGCCATCGGGGAGCTCGACATCGACGGTGGCGTTCATCGCCATCACGGCGGTGTCGGCCAGGCTGTCGGTCAGCTTGTGACGGGCGATCAGCTCCTTGATGGCGAAATAGTCGCTCATCGTCACGCCCTTGAAGCCCCACTCCTGGCGCAGAACATCATGCAGCAGCCAGCGATTGACATGCGAGGGAACCCCGTCGATCTCGTTGTACGACGGCATGACCGAACGGACCGGCAGCTCCTTCACCGCCCGTTCGAACGGCGGGAAGAAGTTCTCGCGCAAGGTGCGCTCGGCGATCTGGGCGGGGCCGACATTGGTGCCATTCTCGGGCTGGCCGTGGCCGGTCATGTGCTTGAGGGTGACGAACACCTTGTCCGGCGCCAGCGGCAGGGTCCGGCCCTGGAATCCGCGGATCGCCGCCAGGCCGATCTCGGCGCACAGGTGCGGATCCTCGCCATAGGTCTCCTCGATGCGGCCCCAACGCGGGTCGCGCGCCACGTCGACCACCGGAGCCAGGGCGATGTTGGAGCCCCGGGCGCGCATCTCGCGAGCAGCCACGGCGAAGCACTTCTCGACGGTTTCGGGGTCAAAGGTCGAGGCCAGGGCGATGGCTTGCGGGAAGCTCGTGGCGTCGCGGGCTACATAGCCGTGCAGGGCCTCGTCGTGCATCAGCATCGGGATGCCCAGGCGCGTCTGCTCCATCGACCACTTCTGGGCGGCGTTGGTGTAGTGCGCGGTTTCCTTGGCGTTGCGGCCGACCGAGCCGTCATCAGCGCCGGCGGCGGCGTCGACCACCGTGGCGGGCTTCAGTCCCTTGCGGTCGGTAGGGCGCGAGATTTGCCCCAGGCCGTTGGGGAAGTTCTTGCTGGCCTCTGCGGGCGAGAAATCGCCTTCGGGCGTCTGGATCCTGGCCTTGGTGAGCCAGATGCCGATCAGCTGGGCCGCCTTCTCTTCCAGCGTCATCCTCGACAGCAGGTCGCGAACACGCAGTTCGATCGGCTGGGCGGCATCCTTGTAGAGCGGCTTGCCGCCCTTGGCGGGGACGGCCGCGCGCACGGCGGGCGCCGAGGCGGCGGCCAGGGCGGCAAGGCTGACCCCAAGGGTGCGGCGCGTGAAGGTCTGGCTCATGGTCTTGGTTTCCCCGCTTTGATCGGACCGTGATCGGTCTCTCATCCGGCGCGAACGCCTTGGCTGGTTGGCAGTATGGAAGGGCGGACACGCCCGCTCAAGTCATCGGATGTTACCGGTCTCATAAATTGACGGATGATGCCAGACCCATTGGTCAGACATCTTCGTTTGCAGAGATCAGTGGTCGAACAACGACAGCGGAATTGCGTCCGCCATGGCCTTGTAGCCGGCCATCGAGGGGTGCAAGCCATCGTTGTCATAGGCCGCGTTGAGGCGCTCCGGCTTAACCGGGTCACGCATCAGCAGGTCGAAGTCGATGACGGCGTCGAAATGGCCAGGCGCGCGGATCCAGGCGTTGATCGCCTGGCGGTCGGCCTCGTTGACCGCCGTGGGATGGTAGTAGGCCGAACCGGCATAGGGCAGGATGGTCGCCCCGATAACCTTGATCCCGCGCGCGCGGGCCCGCTCGATCATCTGGCCATAGGCGCCGGTCATGTCGCGCACCAAGGCTGCGTGGGCCTCCGGGGTCGCCGGCGCGTCGCGGGTCAGCACGCCCAGGTCGTTCACCCCTTCCAGCACGATCAGATAGGCGACGCCCGTCTGCGAGAGCACGTCGCGTTCGAAGCGGGCCAGGGCGTTGGGCCCCGAACCGTCCCGCAACACGCGGTTGCCTCCGATCCCCTGGTTGAGAACGCTCAGATGGCGGGTCTTGGCTGATGCTTGCAGTCGGGCGGCGAGATGATCGGGCCAGCGCAGGTTGCTGTTGGGCGCCACGCCGTAGCCGTCGGTGATCGAGTCGCCCAGGATCACGACCGCGCCGCGCGTCTGACCGACCACATCGACGCCCGACAGCGCGAACCAGTGATCGACGGTCTTGGCGCCCGGCAGGTCGGCGTCCGCCACATGCTGACCGGCCAGCACATAGGACGTCGCTCGCGATCCGGGATGGCTGGTCTGCCGCTCTGGCGAGGCTGGCAGGTAGACGGTGATCGCCAAGTCCGACAGGGGTGCGACCGACAGGTCGATCGGGTCGGAAAGATACTCCGCGCCCGCCGGCACCACGACTTCGGTCTGACCAGAGAAGGTCGCGGCATGGTCGGTCGCGACATCGATTCGCGGGCTGCTCACCGAGAGGGGCTTGGCGACATGCACAGAGGCGAACCGAAGAGGCGCCGTGCCGTGGACGTTGGACAACCTGACGCGAACCTGCCGCCCTCCCCCCGTCAAACGAACGATTTGCCGGAGGGTCGCGTCGGCGAGGTCTTGCGGCGCCAGCGCGTTCTGTGGCTCCGGAACCTGCTGCGAGGCCGCCCACGACCCCACCCAGTGAGTTTTCGTACTGGGCGGTTGGGCGCCGGCCGCGAACGGACTGACGATGAGCAAGGCAGCCGCGAGCGCGCCAAGTGTCCGACGAGTCTGGATCATGCTTCTCTCCCGCACCGTCATTTTTTCGACGGTAGCGGTACCAGTACTAGGCGACCGCGACGCAGGTTGGAAGTTGGAATGCGTGCAACGTCGACGGAGCCAGGCGTTCATCGACCGGACGCATTTCGTCGCCACGGCCGATTCCGACCGCACGGCGGTGATAACCAATCCCTCCACTTTGGCCTTACCACGCTTCCGGCGAATTGTGCAAAGTGGTAATACCATTTCGTTGACATACGCGGCGACTGGTCGGATAAGTTCGTCAACGGCGCCAAACACAGACGCGCCTCTGGGGAGGCTAAAGATGACATCCAATTTCAATATGCTCGTCCTTCGCGCGACGCTGCTGGCCTCATGCGCCGCCGTCGCCCTGGGTTCGACCGCCCAGGCGCAACAGACGCCCGCCGCGACGCCCGAGGCCGCCGCTCCGGTCGACACCGTTGACGCCGTCGTGGTAACCGGTTTCCGCGCGGCCTACGCCAACGCCATCGCCACCAAGCGCGACACGCTGCAAATCTCGGACGGCATCTCGTCGGACGGCCTGGGGCGCTTCCCCGACCTCAATGTCGGCGAAGCCATCCAGCGCATCCCGGGCATCCAGATCAACCGCGAGGCCGACAGCCGCAACGCCACGATCAGCCTGCGCGGCCTGCCCGGAACCTTCGCGCGCACCACCCTGAACGGCGGCGCCTTCGCCGACCCGGTCCTGAACGGCTCAACCCCGCTGGGCGCCTTCAACTCCGACATCTTCACCGCCATCAATGTCATCAAGTCGCCCATGGCATCGGACCTGGCCGGCGGCCTGTCGGGCAATATCGACCTGCGCATCGCCCCTGCCCTGGGCCGCAAGGACGGCGGCTTCGCCAAGCTTTCCTACGAGTACAACGACCTGGGCAACCTGGGCAGCCCGCTGGCTTCGCTGGGCTACAACAAGCACCTGACCGACGACTTCGCGGTGTTCGGCGTGGTCGCCTGGAAGGACGAAAAGTTCCGCCGCGACTCGATCACCGTCAATTCGTGGGGTAACCGGCTGGGCTCGATCCAGTTGGGTGGCCAACAGGCCGTGGTCAACAACACCGGCGCCTATGTCGCCGGCCAGAACGCCGCCTATGACGCTCTCCAGGCGTCGCTGCCCGCCAGCTACACCTCGCAGTTCCCGAACGGCCTGGCCCCCGTCTACTATCCCAGCCAGACCCGCCAGCTCGTCAAGTTCAACCGCGGCACGACCCTGTCGGCCGCCACGGGCTTCGAGTGGCGCATCAATGAAGATTGGAAGTTCGGCGCCAACGGCTTCATCACCCGGCGCAAGCTGAGCCAGGCCACCAATAACCTGCTCTATATCGACGCCGGCGCGGGCCAGGGCACCAATACCGGCCTGACGGCGACCTCGGCCGTCGCCAGGATCAGCAATCTCGGCGCCCCCTACATCGTGCAGACGCCGAACGGTCCACGCGCCTATGTCAACTCGTTCTCGGCCGCCAACATCAACACCTTCGACTCCATCCGCTCGGAGCCGGCCCTGAACCAGACCTGGGCCATCAACCCGACCGTCGAGTTCAAGAACGACGAATGGCGCGCCACCGCCAATTTGACCGTCTCGCGCGCCAAGGCCCAAGCCAAGCAGATCGAGTTCGACATCGTCCAGAACCCCTACCGCAACCTCGGCGCGGGCGGGCTAAACGGCATCACCACGTCGGTCGCCCTGGGTGGCGCCGACCTGGCCAACTACATGGCCACCCTGGCCACCCCGCACGCCACACACCTGGCGACGACGCCCTACAACATTCCGGCGCTCGCCAGCGCCGCCACCCAGGCCGGCGCCCAGATGCCCGGCGCGGCGGCGAACACGCCCGCCGACCGCTTCGGCATCACCGGCACAAACGGCCGGGCCAAGAACGACCTGGATTCGGCTCAACTCGACCTGGAGCGCACTTTCGAGGATGGCCGCTTCCTGACCAGCTTACAGTTTGGCGGCCGCGCCGAGAGCCTGAAGTTCACCTCGTCGGGTTCGCGCAACACTTCGCTGGGCGCCCAGACCCAGAACATCACGCCGGCCATGGCCTCGCAGCTGAGCTACGCCAACGATTTCTTCGGCGGCCAGGCTTCGGGGGCGACGTCCAACTGGATGGGCGTGGACGTCAAGCAAATGCTGTCGATCCTGACCCCGGTGAACACCGCGCCCCGCAACACCACCACCAATCCCACCGGCTTGCCCGGCCAGTTCGCCTTCGGCGCGCCTGGCGTGTTCCTGACGCCCTATGGCTTTGTGAACAATTATTGGGACGGCAACTACTGGAACAACAACTTCACCAATGAGAACGACGTCTACTCGGCCTATGCAACAGCCAAGTTCAAGACCGAAATGTTCAGCATTCCGGTGCACGGCGCCCTGGGCGTTCGCTATGAATATACCGACAACAAGATTGTCGCGCTGAACTGCACCAACTGCGCCGCCGCCCAGTCGGTCGCGCCCGGTCCGATCAACCACGGACAGACCACCAAGACGACGACACGCAACTATGACTATTGGCTGCCGTCGCTGATCCTGGCGGCGGACCTGCGCGACGACCTGATCCTGCGTTTCGCGGCCTATTCGACCTATGTGCGCCCGCAGCCACGCGACATCGTGCCGACCACCTATGTCCAGAGCCCGGTCGACCTGACTCCGCCGGTCGATCCGGTCTACACGGTGACCATCGGCGCGACGAGCCTGAAGCCCTACACTTCCGACTCTGTGGACCTGTCCCTGGAGTGGTACAACCGACCAGGCGGCCTGATCTCGCTGGCGACCTACCGCAAGAAGGTTGACGGCTATATCGGCCCGATCACCGATCCGACGCTGCTTTGCCCCGCCTCGGGCCAGATCCCAGGCCTGGACGTCAATCTGGGTACGCTGACGATCGACAACTCGGGCGGCACGCCAGTCTGCAGGAGCTCTAACACCTTCACGGGCGCAGGCGGGACGGTCAGGCAAGCCCAGGTCAATATAAGCGGCCAGACCAACCAGAACGCGATGACGGTCACCGGCGTCGAGTTCAATATCCAGCAGAACTTCGATTTCCTGCCCGGCTTCTGGAAGGATTTCGGCGGCGCGTTCAACTACTCCTACACGTCGATCGATGGGAAGGACCAGGCGGGCAAGGCGATCACCCTGCCCAGCGTTTCGAAGAACAATCTCAATTTCATCGGCTATTATGAAGGGGCAAAGTTCGGCGCCCGCCTGGTCTATAACTGGCGCGACAAATACGATCTGGCCGCCGGCAATTCGTTCGTCGGCGACGCCCGCACCGTCAAGGCGCGCAGCCAGCTAGACGCCTCGGCCTCGTACAAGTTCACCGACGACCTGACGCTGTCGGTCGACGCATTCAACCTGACGGACGCAACCCGTTCGGAATACGAGAGCGATCCGATGCTGCCGCGCCGGATCGACTATGACGGCCGCACCTACCAGATGACCCTGCGGGCCACCTTTTAGTCTGTAGTTCCCCTGTGAGGCCGGGCTCCGCGCCCAGCCTCATGTCTTTGTCCAAAGAGACGCGTGACATGAAGACGTTGCTGATGGGCGCGGCCTGCGCCCTGGCGCTACTGGCCTCGCCGGCCCTGGCGGCCGACTACGCCCTGCTGGGTTCGGCCTACGCCAAGGGCGGCGCCGCAGCCCCCGCAGCAGCGGACGTCCTGAGCAAGGCCAAGGCCGCCCTGACCCGTCCGCCCGGCGCGATCCCTCTGCTGCATACCGAGGGCACCCTACCCGGCAAGGGCATTCGCGAGATCAGCGTGACGGCCAAGGAGGACCAGCCGATCGTGCTGAACCTGGCTTTGGCCTGGCGGCTGACGGGCGACCGGGCCTATCTCGACCAGGCTGGCCGCTATCTGGAGAACTGGGCCGACGTCTATCAGATGTCTTTCAACCCGATCGACGAGACCGGCTTCGACGCCCTGATCATGGCCTATGACCTGACTGAGGCCGACCTGCCCACGATGACCCGCGCCAAGCTCGATGGGTTCTGGCGGCGCATGGCTGTCGGCTATCTCGACGCCATGGATGGCAAGCCGCGCAATTTCGACACCAACTGGCAGAGCCACCGCGTCAAGCTGGCCACGATGGCGGCTTTCCAGGTCGCCGACGCCAAGCTGATCGACCGGGCCCGGGCGGCTTTTAGCGCCCAAGTCACGACCAACCTGCTGGCCGACGGCACAGTGCACGACTTCCACGAGCGCGACGCCATCCACTACGTCACCTACGACCTGGACCCACTGATGATGGCGACGCTGTCGGCTCGCGCCCATGGCGAGGACTGGTTCACCTGGCGCAACGCCGCCGGCGCCAACCTGCCCGGCGCGCTCGACTGGCTGGCGCCCTACGCCAAGGGCGAAAAGATCCATATCGAGTTCGCCAACTCGAAGGTCCAGTTCGACCGCGACCGCGCCGGCGCGGGTCAGAAGGAATATGCGCCGCACCCGTGGGATCCCGTCAATGCGGTCGGCACCTATGCCTTGGCCAGCCTGATGGACCCGCGCTATGCCCCGCTACGCGACGATCTGGTCAAGCGCACGCATCGCCAGCCAGCGGGGTGGATCCAGCTCCAGGACCAATCCCGCTGAAACCTTAGCCCACGGCGCGCGACAGTTCTTCAAGGACATCGCCCGCGCTCCTGGCCTGGGCGGCGACCTCGCCGATGACGATCAGCACCGGACCGCCGCGCGTCTCGCCCAGCGCCGCCGCCAATGTGCCCAGCGTACAAGGATAGAGCCGCGCCTCGACGCCGCCCGCCTGCTCCACGGCCACCGCCGGAGTGTCTGGCGAGCAGCCGGCGGCGATCATCCGTTCACTCAGCGCGCCCGCGACCTCGCCGCCCATATAGATGGCCATCGTGGCTTCCGGATCGGACGCGGCGCTCCAATCGCCAGCCAAGGCGCCGGCCTCCAGTCGCGCCGTCGCGAACACCACCCGTCGCGCCTCGCCGCGATGGGTCAGGGGGAAGCCAAACTGAGCGGCGGCGGCGCAGGCGGCGGTGACCCCCGGCACGACCTCGACCGGGACGCCGTGGCCCTGGAGGAACGCTGACTCCTCGCCCACCCGGCCGAAGATCGACGGATCGCCGCCCTTGAGCCGCACCACCCGCAGGCCCTTGCGGGCCAGGCGCAGCATCAGCCGGTTGATCTCGTCCTGGTGCATGCTGAGCCTGCCGGCCCGCTTGCCGGTCTGGATGCGCACGCAGCCGGGCGGGGCCAGGGCGATCGCGTCATCCGAGATCAAGGCGTCGTAGAGTAGGGCCTGGGCGCTCTCGACGGCGCGAACGGCGCGGACGGTCATCAGGTCCACGGGGCCCGGGCCGGCGCCGACCAGCAGGACGCGGCCGGCTTGAGCATCATGCGACATGGAGGGTCTCCTTGACGGGCGGGATGACGACCGACGCGGCGATCATGCGGGCGATCTCGGGGCGGCAGGGGCCGCAGTTGGTCCCTGCCCCGGTCGCGACGCCGACCGCGTCAGGACTGATGGCCCCCGCGACGATCGCGGCCTGAACGGCCCTTGCGCCGATCTTCAGGCAGGCGCAGACCATCGGTCCCTCGTCGATCGGCGCGCCGGGCGGACGGCCAAACAACAGCGCCGAGCGGGCTTCAGGACTGAGCACCGGTTCAGCGAACAGCTCGGCCAACCAGTCCCGCGCCGGCAGACGACCGGCCAGGGTGACATACAGCACAGCGACCAGCCGCCCATCCTCGACCCAGGCGTCGCGCCGGGCGCCGGTGGCGGCGTCTTCGTAGGTCACGAGTTCGCCGGTCAGGCCTTTGACAAGCGCCTTGCGCAGGGCGGCGCGCTCGGCCTCATCGCCCCGACCGGCGAACTCGTGTTGCTGGCAGGCGTCCTGCGGGATGCGCCGCCAGACGAGGTCCAACCCCGTGGGGGATGCGAGGCTGGACCGCGTCAGAAAAAAGCCCTTCCAGGTCTCGCGATGGGCGCGGATCCGGGCGGGGGTGTGCTTGAACTCCGGCTGTCCCGAGGTCGGGTCGAGATTAGCTGCCACCAGCGGATTGGCGCGGCCGGACGGCGCGAAGGCGTTGGTCCAATGCATCGGCATGAACAGGCTGCCCGGCCGTTGACGGTCGGTGAGCTTGGCCAGGACCACGGCTTCGCCGCGCACGGTGATGATCCGGGTCAGGGCGCCGTCCTTGAGGCCCGCGGCCTCGGCGTCTGCCGGATGGACCTCGACAAACGGTTCGGGCGCGTGGCGGCACAGGTCGGGAGCCAAGCCGGTGCGGGTCATGGTGTGCCACTGGTCGCGGATGCGACCGGTGTTCAGCGAGAGCGGGAAGGCCGCGTCGACGGCGTCCGCTGGGCCGCGCGGCCGGGTCGGGACCATGCGGGCTCGGCCGTCTGGCGTCTGGAACCGGCCGTCGATGAACAGCCGCGCCGTGCCCTGGCCGTCCGCCGTCACGGGCCACTGCAGGGGCGACAGCGCCGCATAGGCCTCCGGCGTCAGGGCGGCCAGGCCCGCCAGGTTCAAGACCCGCCCCTCGTTCTCGTAGGCCGTCATCCGCGCCCACTCGCGAAAGACCCTGGCCTGAGACGGCCATCCGAATCCATCGAAGCTCATGGCGCGTCCGACGTCGGCGACGATCCGCCAGTCGGCGCGGGCCTGGCCAGGCGCCGGGAACAGCGCCCGCTGCCGCGAGATCCGGCGCTCGGAATTGGTCACCGTCCCGTCCTTCTCGCCCCAGGCCAGGGCCGGCAGCTTGACGTCGGCGAAGGCCGTGGTGTCGGTGTCTACGCAGTCCGACACCACCACGAACGGGCAGCGCTCCAGCGCCTCGCGCACCCGGGTGGCGTCGGGCATCGAGACGGCCGGGTTGGTGGCCATCACCCAGATCGCCTTTATCTTGCCCGCATGGACCGCCTCGAACATGTCGACGGCCTTCAGGCCCGGGGCGCGGGCGGTGTCGGGCGCCCCCCAGAAGCGGGCGACGCGGTCGCGGTCGGCGGGGGCGAAGTCCATGTGGCCGGCCAGGGTGTTGGCCATGCCGCCGGTCTCGCGCCCGCCCATGGCGTTGGGCTGGCCGGTGATCGAGAACGGGCAGGCCCCTGGCTTGCCGATCCGCCCCGTCGCCAGGTGGACATTGAGGATCGCCAGCCCCTTGGCCGTGCCCTGGGCCGACTGGTTGGCGCCCATGGAAAACAGGCTGACCGTGCGCTCATGGGCGGCGAACAGCTCGTAGAAGGTCAGCAAGTCTTCCACCGGCACGCCGCAGTCGGCGGCCACGGCGGCGGGCGACTGATTTAGCTCGGCCAGGGCCGTCTCGACATCCGCGAAGCCATTGACGTGAGCGGCGATGTAATCGCGGTCGATGGCCCCCCGCCGGATCAGGTCGGCCAGCAGACCGTTCCACAGTCGCACGTCGCTTTGCGGGGCGATGGCCAGGTGCAGGTCTGCGCCTTCGGCGGTGTCGGTGCGGCGCGGGTCGATGACCACGTGCTTCTGGCCTCGCGCCTTGGCGGCCTCCATGCGCCGAAACAGCACCGGATGGGTCCAGGCGGCGTTGTGGCCGCTGAACACCACCAGGTCGGCGAGATCCAGGTCCTCATAGCAGCCCGGCACCAGGTCGGCGCCGAACGCCTGCTTGTGGGCCGCCACCGCCGAGGCCATGCAGAGCCGGCTGTTGGTGTCGATATTGCCCGAGCCGATGAAGCCCTTCATCAGCTTGTTGGCGACATAATAGTCCTCGGTCAGCAGTTGGCCCGAGACATAGAAGGCCACGCTGTCGGGCCCGTGCTTGGCGATGGTGTCCTTGAAGCGCTTGGCGACCAGGGCCGTGGCGTCGCTCCAGGACGCGACCTTGCCGCCAATGGTCGGCTCAAGGAGCCGGCCCTGCAGCCCCACCGTCGCGCCCAGCGCCGCGCCCTTGGAACAGAGGCGGCCGAGATTGGCGGGATGAGCGGCGTCGCCGGTCACGGACAAGGCTCGGCTCTCACCGACAGCGCCGCTCACGCCGCAACCGACCCCGCAATAGGGGCAGGCGGTCTTGATCGTGAGCGCGCCGCCGCCGTCTGCCATCAGGCCCCCCGTATCGCCGGCGCCGTCGCCAGACTGAGCATCAGACGGCCGTCGCGCACTTCCAGTGGCACCACCGGCGTGCAGCCCTTGCCCTTGTCGGCGCCCATGGGCTCGCCCGAGGCCAGGTCAATCGACCAATTGTGCAGCGGGCAGGCCACGGCGCGGCCGTGGACGATGCCCTGGCTCAGCGGACCGCCCTTGTGCGGACAGGCGTCCATCAGGGCGAACACCTCGCCATCACCGGTTCGGAAAATGGCGATGTCACCGCAGGGGCTGGTGACGCGACGGGCCCCGCGACGCGGAATGTCCGTCACCGCGCCGACATCGATCCAGACCGGAGATTTCAGGGGCGCGTTCATGCGGGGGCGAACTCCATCCGGCGGCTCATGGGGGTGAACTCCTCGTTGTGGCGGCCGGCCACGCGTTCGGCCCAGGGGTCGATGCGGGCGAAGCGCTGCGAGAACACGAAGCGGTCGTAGAGCGCCTTGCGGGGTTCGGGATCCGTGACCTTGGCCTGAATGGTCTCCAGGCCAACCCGAGCCATCCACTTGTAGACCCGCTCCAGGTACCAGCCCTCTTCGCGGTACAGCTGCATGGCTGCGGCGATCACCCAGACGGTCTCGTCCTCCGAGGCGACGTGGGTCAGCACCTTGGTGCCCTGGATGTGCAGGCCGGCGGCGCCGCCGATGTGGATTTCGAAGCCGCTATCCACGCAGACCACGCCGAAGTCCTTGCAGGTGGCCTCGGCGCAATTTCGGGGACAGCCCGACACCGCCAGCTTGACCTTGGCCGGGGCCCACGAGCCCCACAGGAACTTCTCCAGCCTTATGCCCAGGCCGGTGGAATCCTGGGTGCCGAACCGGCACCAGTCGCTGCCGACGCAGGTCTTCACCGTGCGCAGGCCCTTGGCATAGGCGTGGCCGCTGACCATGCCGGCGGCGTTGAGGTCGGCCCAGACGGCCGGCAGGTCGTCCTTCTTGACGCCCAGCAGGTCGATCCGTTGGCCGCCGGTGACCTTGACCGCCGGGATCGCGAACTTGTCGGCGACATCGGCGATGGCCCGCAGTTCGTCGGGCGTGGTCATGCCGCCCCACATCCGGGGAACGACCGAATAGGTGCCGTCCTTCTGGATGTTGGCGTGGACCCGCTCGTTGATGTAGCGCGACTGCTTGTCGTCGCGATATTCCGACGGCCAGGCGCAGAGCAGGTAGTAGTTGAGGGCCGGTCGGCACGAGGCGCAGCCGTCGGGCGTGGTCCACTCCATGGCCTGCATCACGGCTGGCATCGACTTGAGGTCGTACTCGACGATGGCCGTGCGGACGTCCGAGTGCGGCTTGTGGGCGCACTTGCACATCGGCTTGGGGCCGGTCTGTTCCTTGAAACCGTCTCCCAGGGTCAGTTTCAGCACCTGCTCGACCAGCGGGGTGCAAGAGCCGCACGAGGCCGAGGCCTTGGTCGCCGCCTTCACGTCATCCAGGGTCGTCAATCCCTGGAGGGTGATGGCCGCGACGATCGAACCCTTGCAGACACCGTTGCAGCCGCAGATTTCCTGCGTATCGGGCATGGCCGCAACGGCCGCATTAGGGTCCAGGCCGGACAGCCCTTCCGTGATGGCCTGGCCGAAGATCAGGGTCTCGCGGATGTCCGTGACCGACGTTCCGGCCCGCATCAGGTCGAAGTACCAATTGCCGTCGATGGCGTCGCCGAACAGAACTGAACCGACGAGCTTGCCGTTCTCGATGACGACGCGCTTGTAGACACCGCGTCCTGCGTCGCGGAACACGATGTCCTCGCAGCCTTCGCCACCCGAAAACTTGCCGGCCGAGAACACGTCGACGCCCGAGACCTTCAGGCGGGTCGACAGAACCGAGCCTTGATAGGCCCCCTCCCCGTCGGTCAGCGACCCGGCCAGCGCGCGGCACATCTCCCAGATCGGCGCGACCAGGCCGTAGCAATTGCCGCGATGCTCGGCGCATTCGCCCACGGCGAAAACCGCCGGATCGGAGGTGCGCATGGCGTCATCGACGACCACGCCGCGATTGACGGCCAGGCCCGCCGCCCTGGCCAGGCTGGCGTTGGGCTTGATGCCCACGGCCATGACCAGCAGGTCGCACGGCAGGACGCGGCCATCCTTGAGCTTGAGGCCCACGACCTGGCCGTCCATGCCAAGGATCTCCTCGGAATGAGCGCCCAGCACCGTCTCGACGCCGCGCTCCGCCAGGGCCTCACGCAGCAAAAAGCCGGCGCTCTCGTCCAGCTGGCGTTCCATCAAGACGTCCATCAGGTGAACGACGGTGGCCGCCATGCCGCGACGGGCCAGGCCGTAGGCGGCCTCCAGGCCCAGCAGACCGCCGCCGATCACCACGGCCCTGGCGCCGGGCTTGCCAGAAGCGGCGATCATGGACTCGACGTCGTCCAGGTCGCGGAAGGTGACCACGCCCGCAAGATCGATGCCGGGCAACGGCAGACGGAACGGGTCAGACCCCGTGGCCAGGATCAGCTTGTCATAGGCGACTTCCAGCCCGCCCTCGGCGGCGACTTTGCGGCCTTCCAGGTCAATCGCCGTGACGGCGCGGCCGGCATGCAGGGCGATGGCGTTATCCGCGTACCAGGCCTCGTCATTGATCACGATGTCGGCGAAGGACTTTTCCCCCGCCAGCACTGGCGACAGCATGATGCGGTTGTAGTTCACCCGCGGCTCGGTCCCGAAGATGGCGATCTCGTAGCGGCCCGGATCGCGCTTTAGGACTTCTTCGACCGCCCGGCAACCGGCCATGCCGTTGCCGATGACGACCAGCTTTTCCTTGGTCATGGTTCTGCTCACTGGGAAGGAAAAGGGATCAGACACGGATCGGACGGGCGTCGGCGCCGTGCAGTGTCGGCCAAACCAAGCGCCAGCGCGCCTTGAGACCGAGCAGGGCGAAGAGCGCGAACACCGCCAGGGCCGCGAAACCGAGGAAGCCGAGCTGATAGGAGCCGGTCAGCTTCTTGGCCATGCCCAGCGTCGAGGCGAGGTAGAAGCCGCCGATGCCGCCGGTCATGCCGATCAGCCCGGTCATCACCCCGATTTCCTTGCGGAACCGCTGCGGCGCCAGCTGGAACACCGCGCCATTGCCGGCGCCCAGGGCCAGCATCGAGAACATCAGCACGGCCAAGGCGATCCAAGCCGAGGGCATCTGGAAGCTGGCGGCCGCCAGGCCGACGGCGGCCAAGGCGAAGACAATGGTCAGGGTTCGCACCCCGCCGAAGCGGTCGGCCAGGGCCCCGCCGACCGGACGGATGAACGAGCCGGCGAACACGCAGGCGGCGGTGAAGAAGCCGGCGATCACCGGGGTCAGCCCATATTCCGAGTTGAAATAGATGGTCAGGGACGAGGCCAGGCCGACGAAGCCGCCAAAGGTCACCGCGTAGAGCAGCATCAGCCACCAGGCGTCCGGAACCTTCAGCACTTCCATATATTCGGGCAGGGTCTTGGGGGCAGGTTGCTCGGGAGCGTCCTTGGCCAGCAGCATGTAGACGACAAAGGCGACGGCGAGCGGGATGGCGGCCAGGCCGATCACGTTCTGCCAGCCAAAGGCCTTGGCCAACAGCGGCGCGAACAGGGCGGCCAGGGCTGTGCCGGAGTTGCCGGCCCCGGCGATGCCCAGGGCCAGCCCCTGATATTCTTGCGGATACCAGCGCGAGGCCAGCGGCAGGGCCACGGCGAACGAAGCGCCGGCCACGCCGAGCACGACGCCCAGGGCCAAGACCTGGTGGTAGTTATGAATGCCCAGCAGCCACGCTGCGACGAGGCCGGTCAGCACGATCAACTGGCTGATCATCCCGGTCTTCTTGGGACCGATCCGATCGACCAGCACGCCGTTGACCAGGCGCAGCACCGCCCCCGCCAGAACCGGGATGGCGACCATCAGGCCCTTCTGGGCGGGGTCGAGATGGAAGTCCTTGGCGATGGCCACGCCCAGCGGGCCCAGGATCACCCAGACCATGAAGCTCAGGTCAAAATACAGGAACGCGGCGAACAGGGTCGGCGCATGGCCGGCCTTCAGGAAATCACGGGAGAGCATGATGCGCCTCGGATGTTGCGTGTCTGCGAGAGCGAGGCGCGAACGCCTCGGGCGGGTGGCCGCATCCGAGCGGTCGTCTCTGGCAGCCACGAACTTCGTTGTCCGGAGGCCTGATGCTAGTGGAGTGTCGAGGGGCCGGCGTTGTCACGCGCCATGCCGCGTCGCGGTGTCGATAGGCCTGCATCGCGCGGTTGCTCAGCAAACGGACAGCATCGATGCTTCAAGCATGAGCAATTCTTTGGGGCGAGCTGCGCCCGAGCGGACGATCGCCTAGGCGCGGGCTCGGCTGATCGCAAACCCGGCGGCATAGCCACGGGCATCACCGGGGTCGAAGCTAACCCCGTCGAACAGCGCCGCCGGAACTGACGCCGCGCCGTCCTCGAACGCCTGAGCCGGGCCCAGGATCGGCCCGATCGACAAGGCCGCCTCGCGAAACAGGTCCGGGCGATAGACCCGGTCGGCGACGGCTGCGAGATCAAGGTCGTCGGCGACCTGAGCCCAGCGCACCATCTGCGACAGGAACCACAGGGCGTGCTCTCGGCGGGGCAGGCCCGCAGCCCCGCGATGGAAGACGATCTCCTGCCGCAGAGCTCGCGCCACGACCTCGGGCTCGGCGCCGACGTGCTCGGGACGCGACAGCAGCGCCACCAGTTCGGCGTGATTGCCAGGCTCGTCACACCAGGCTGCGGCGCGCAGCAAGGCCCGTAAGGCGGCGCGCAGTTCGCCGGGATGACGCTCGGCCCAGGCCTGCGTAAGGCCGAACACCTTGTCAGGCCCGCCCGGCCAGAACGTCGAGGCCTTGATCAGCATCTCGCCGACCCCTTGGCTCATCGCCACCGCGTTCCACGGCGCGCCGACGCAGAAGCCGTCGATGCCGCCGGACTGGAGATGATCGACCATGCGGGGCGGCGGCGTCACCACCAGTCGAACTTCGCGATCAGGATCGACGCCCGCTTGCGCCAGCCAGTAGCGCAGGGCGTAATTGTGCATCGAATGGGGGAAGACCACCGCGAAAATCAGTGGCGGCGCGCCATGCTCCTTGCGCTGCTCAACCAAGCGAGCCAGCGGACGGGCGGTGATGATCTCCGCCGCCATGCCCTCGGGATCCAGCGCACGCATGGCGGCGGCCAGGCCGAGCGAGACGGTGATGGCGCTGCCGTTCAGGTTCAGGGCCAGGGGCGCCAGCATCGGCGCCCCCGAGCCGTCGCTGGCCAGTCCCGAGGCCAAGGCCATCGGCGCCAGCATGTGGGCGCCGTCGAGCGCGCCGACCGTCACCTTGTCGCGGATCGTCGCCCACGAGGCTTCACGGCTGAGCGAGACCTCCAGCCCCTCTTGGGCGAACAGGCCCAGACTTTTGGCCACCACCAGCGGCGCGCAATCGGTCAGCGGGATGAAGCCCAGCGTCAGGTCGGCCAGCCCGCTCACGACGCGTCCCCCTTCAGCACGCCGGCGAAGGCCAGCAGGTCGGCGGCCACCGAGCCGATCGGCTTGCCGCGATCCATGGCCAGCTTGCGCAGCAAGCGATAGGCGCCGTCCTCGTCCAGGCCACGCTCCTTCATCAGCAGGCCCTTGGCCCGCTCTACCGTCTTGCGCGACTCAAGGTCGGCCTTGGCCTTGGCCAGGTCGCCGCGCAACTGCTGGATCAGGGCGAAACGGCTCATGGCGACGTCGAGGATCGGCCGCACCCGGGCAGGAGACAACCCATCGACGATATAGGCCGCGACGCCGGCCCGAACGGCCTGCTCGGCCAAACCTGGCTCGGATCGGTCGACGAACATCACAACCGCGCGCTGACTGCTGGGGCTGATTTCACGGAGACTGTCGAGCGTGTCGCGATCAGGGCTGTCGGAGGCGATCACCACGACGTCCGGTGCGAAGGCCGCCACTTCCGTCTCGTCATAAGTCGCCGCCTTGCGGACCTCCAAAGGGTCCACGCCCCGCAGTCCTTCAGCGACCAGGGCGGCTCTGGCGGGGTCTGGATCGATCACGAGCACGCGCATGCGGTTGGCGTAGGTTCCTCCCGAGCCCTGCGGGAGCGCATAGCGCGGCGCGCCGAGCCTCTTGCCGATTCAGCCCGCCACTTGCGCACCGACGCCTTTATTAACGGCGCCGAAAGACCCTAAGCCACCAAAACCCCTCTTGATTTATAATATCAATGCGATGAGTGTCCGCCAGTTCCGGCGTGAGCCGCGGTATTGAGGGGGATAGACATGCGACACCCGGGCCACTGTATAACCGTTGCCCTGGCGGCTAGCTTGCTGACCCTTGGCGTCGCGCAAGCCGCCGAGCCCCCGATCTATCTGGGCGTCGATATCTCCTACGCCAACGAAATGGACGACTGCGGCGCGGTCTATCGGTCCGGTGGCAAGCCGGTCGATCAATACCAGTTCTTCAAGGCGGCGGGCGCCAACGTGGCGCGGATTCGTATCTGGAACGACCCGGACTGGACCAAGTATTCCAACCTCGCCGACGTCAAGCGCAGCATCCGCCGCGCCAAGCGGGCCGGCCTGCAGGTGCTGCTCGACTTCCACTATTCCGACGACTGGGCCGATGGTGAAAAGCAGCTGGCCCCGAAGGCGTGGGCCAAGCTATCGACGCAGGACCAGACCAAGGCGTTGTACGCCTTTACCCATGACACCCTGACGGAACTGGACCGCGAAGGCCTGATGCCCGAACTGGTGCAGGTGGGAAACGAGACCAATGGCGAGATCGTCTCCAGCCTGGCCAAGGCCAAGGAGCCGATCCACTGGGACCGCAACGCCCTGCTGTTCAACGCCGGGATCAAGGCCGTGCGCGACGCGGGCGCTGAGAGCAAGATCAAGCCGCGCGTGATGCTGCACATCGCCCAACCCGAGAACGTCGAGCCCTGGTTCGCCGCCGCCGCCAAGGCCGGGGTCAGCGATTTCGACATCATTGGGATCAGCTACTACAGCAAGTGGTCCAAGCGCTCGATGGCGCAACTGGGCCAGACCATCAACCGCCTGCGCAATACCTATGCCGCCGACGTGCTGGTGGTGGAGACCGCCTACCCGTTCACCACCGCCAACGCCGACAGCTCGCCCAATCTGCTGGGCGAAGACTCGCTCATCGCCGGCTATCCGGCCACCCCGGCGGGCCAGAAAAAATACCTGATCGACCTGACCCAGCTGGTTCTGGCGAGCGGCGGCACGGGGGTCTTCTACTGGGAGCCGTCCTGGCTCTCGACCAAGACCTGCGGCACCCGCTGGGGCAAGGGCTCCAACTGGGAGAACGCGGCGCTGTTCGACTTCAAGGGCCAGGCCCTGGAGGGCGCCGACTGGCTCAAGACCGCCTATGTCCTTCCCGTCGAGGTGACCTTCAAGACCAAGGCGACCACGGACGCCGCCTTCATTGACGGCGACTTCCTGGGCGGCGTTGGACCCAGGCCCATGACACGCGAGGGCGACGCCTTCGTCTATCGCACCCACCTGATGCCGGGCGCTGCGGTGACCGTGGCCACGGCGGAGGCGTCAGACGAGGTCGCCGATTCACCCGCCGTCGCCGCCGCCATCGGGCAACGCGCCGCCGTCGTTCCGCTGCCCTAACGGCCCACGTTTTCAGCGACTTTCTTGCCGTTCAGCGCGATAGCATCGCCCCAAAACGTTCGAGGCTTGTCATGTGTGATTGATATGATAAATAGAAATTCTCGACTGGAAGAAGACACCGGTCGAGGAGCGCTCGGCAGAAGCGCGGAGAATTTCGGTGCGAATCCCGCACCCAACTGAACCGGCGGACTTTCAGCGCTGGACCGATCCATTCGCATCAGAACGAGAGAGCAGCCGCGTCACGGAACGCGGCGCCGTCGCCACACGGGGGAACCACCGATGTCTCACTACAAGTTGCTCGCCGCTGTCAGCGGCATGGCCATGATGGCCGCCGCCAGCGCCTACGCGCAAACCGCTCCCGCGCCAGCCAACGCCGCTCAGGTCGACGAAATCGTCGTCACCGGCGTTCGCAAGAGCATGCGCGACGCCCTGGCGGTGAAACAGGGCTCGGACAAGGTGGTCGAGGCCATCTCGGCCAAGGACATTGGCGTGCTGCCAGACGTCACCATCGCCGAGTCCATCGCCCGCCTGCCCGGCGTCAACGCCACCCGCGACCGCGGCAATGACAGCCAGGCCGTCGTGCGCGGCCTGGGCGCTCGCCTGGTGCTCGGCACGATCAACAACCGCGAAGTCGCCTCGTCCGAGCCGGACCGCAACGTGCGCTGGGAAATCTATCCGTCGGAGGTCGTCTCGGGCGTGCAGGTCTACAAGTCGCAGTCGGCCGACCTGATCGCCGGCGGCGTGGCCGCCACCATCAACATCGATACGATCGCCCCGCTCGACTACAAGGGCCCCGAATTCGTGCTACGCGCCGGCCCGGTCTATTATGACGGCGGCAAGGACATCCCGAACTACGGCACCACCGGCTACCGGGGCAGCGGCTCGTTGGTGCACAAATTCAACGACGATCTGGCTATCGTGCTGGGCCTGACCAGCCAGCGGCAGAAGAACGGCTACGGCTCGTTCACGGGCTGGGGCTACAACGACTCGATCGCCCGCCCGCCAGCCGGCGCCAGCGATTACAGCGGCGACCTGAACGGCGACGGCAAGCTGGACGCCACCCCGTGGGGCGCGCAAGAGTCGGCCAGCCGCATCGACCAGAAGCGCACCGGCGTCTCGGGCGGCCTGCAATGGCGGCCGACCGACCAGTTCGAGCTGAAGGGCGACGTCCTCTATTCGAAGATCAAGATTTCCGAACTTCAGGACCAGACCGTCTGGGGCCGCAACAACTGGGGCAACTGGAACAACGGCAACCGGGGCGACTACACCGCGCCCGGCGCGTCCTACACCCTGATCAACAACACCGTGGTCGCCGCTCGCCTGCCCTACAGCTCGGTGACCACCGTGCTGTCGCACTATACCGAGGACAAGGACCTGCTGGCTGGCGGCCTCAACGGCAAATGGACCAACGACCAATGGACCATGGCCGGCGACGTCTCCTATTCCAAGGCCGAACGCACCAATTCCTGGAAGGGCGTGCGGGTCGAGGCTTATCCAGACTGGACCACCTTCGACACCCGGGCCGGCCAGACCCCGACCATCACCACCAGCGCCCCCACCATCAGCCTCGCGCAGTACGCCAACCAGTACGGTTCGCATGACGGGCCCGAGCATCTGAACGATGAACTAAAGGCCGCCGCTCTCGACTTCACCCGCCAGCTGGAAGGCGTTCCGTTCAAGAGCGTGCAGTTCGGCGTCCGCGCCTCGGATCGCACCAAGGAACACGGGGCGGCGGGCTATTCGCCCGCGCCGACTGGCGTGACCGTGCCGGCCAATCTGTTCACCGCATATACGATCGGCAAGGGCGCGAACCTCCCGGCCATACTGACCGGCGACATCGACAAGATCGCGGCCATCGCCTACGGCGCCAACGCGTTCAGTCGCGCCGCCGACAAGCCCGCCGAGGACTGGAGCGTCCACGAGAAGGTCTATGAGGGCTATGGCAAGCTGAACTTCGCGGGCGACAGCGTCGGCGGCGCCTGGCTGACCGGCAACATCGGCGCCCGCGTGGTTCGCACCGAATCCGAAAGCACCGGCTTCCGAGCCGACACCACGGGCGCGGTCGCGTCCGTGGTGGTGGGCAGCCGGCACACTGACTTCCTTCCGTCGGCGAACGCCAAGTTCGACTTCGGTGATGGCAAGGTGTTGCGCCTGGGCCTGGCCAAGGTCATCGCCCGCCCGCCGCTGGACGAACTTCGCGCCAGCCGCACCTTGACCACTTGGTCGCCCTATACCGGCAGCGCCGGCAACCCCAAGCTCGACCCGTTCGAGGCCGTTCAGCTGGACGCCTCGGCTGAATGGTACTTCCGTCCGGAGGCTCTGATCGCCGCGTCCTACTACTACAAGGACGTCAGCTCCTATATCGGCTGGAAGCAGACCCCGGTCGTCTATAACGGCATCACCTACGCCGTCGCCAGCCCGACCAACGGCGGCGGCGGCTATATCCAGGGCCTGGAACTGACCTTCCAGACGCCGTTCTTCTTCCTGCCCGGCCCGCTGGCCAATTTCGGGATCTATTCGAACTACGCTTACGTCGACTCCGACCTGAAGGAGTTCTCGCCAGCCAACAATCCCCTCGACATGACGGGCCTGGCCAAGAACACCGCCACGGTCGACCTGTGGTACGCCCACGGCCCGCTCGAGGCGCGACTGGGCTACAAGTATCACAGCCCGATGACGGTGATTTACGGCTGGAGCGGCGCGGACCTGCAGACCCTGGAGACCGAGAAGACGCTCGACTTCAGCTCGTCGTACCAGATCAATGACCACATCGGCGTGCGCTTCCAGGTCAACAACCTGACCAACGAGGCCCTGCGTATGTACCGCGACAACGATCCCAACCGGATCGGCCGTTACGACGTCTACGGCCGCCGCTTCCTCGCCGATGTGACGGTGAAGTTCTAGATCTTTGGACTTTTAGCTCTGGGATTCATCACGCCTCCCCGATGATCCTGCGACTGGGGAGGAAGCTTCTCGCTTCCTCCCCTTTTTTTGCCTTTCGCGTGAGAAACCCGATGGTCGATTTCAGCCGACGTGATGCCCTGGTCGCCACCGTGGGCGTGACCACCCTGGCCGCCGCGTCGTCCGCGAACGCCGCCACGCCTTCGACGCCCGCACAGCCCGCCATCGACCTTTCGCCCCGCGAGCGTCGCTCGCTCGACTTCGACTGGCGCTTCAAGCTGGGGCATGCCCAGGATCCGGCCCGCGACTTCGGCTACGGCGCCAACCAGAGAACCTATGCCAAGGCCGGCGCGACCGCCGCCAACTGGCAGGTCAGCCAGCTTTCCGATCCTAAGTTCGACGCCAGCGCCTGGACGCCGGTCACCCTGCCCCACGACTGGGGCGTGGAGTTGCCGTTCGTCGACAACCCCGCGTTCGTCCCGTCCGGCAAGCCCGACGACGAGGACCTTCGCGCCGCCCATGGCTACAAGCCTCTGGGCCGCGAATTTCCCGAGACCAGCGTCGGCTGGTACCGCAAGACCTTCGCCCTGCCCGCCACCGACGCCGGCAAGCGATTGTCGATCGAGTTTGACGGAGCGTTCCGCGATGCCCTGGTCATCGTCAACGGCTACGTGCTGAGCCACGAGGACAGCGGCTACAGTCCTTTCCGTGTCGACGTCACCGACATCGCCAATCTCGGCGGAGACAACAGCCTGGTGGTTCGGGTCGACGCCTCGATCGGCGAGGGCTGGTTCTACGAGGGCGCGGGCCTCTATCGTCACGTCTGGCTGGTCAAGACCGCCGCGGTCCACGTGCCGCAGTGGGGCGTGTTCGTACGCGCCAAGATCGACGGGACTCTGTCGATCGACACAGATCTCATCAACGAGGGCGCCGCGCCTGCCGAGTACGAGCTCGTGCAGAGCGTGGTCGACGCTCAGGGCAAGCCGGTGCTGGCGCTGACCGCCGCTCAGGGTCGCCTGCCGGGCTGGGAGCGCCAGTCGCTGTCGCAGACCGCCCACATCGCCAGCCCGGTTCTGTGGTCGCTGGAGACTCCCCACCTCTACAGCTTGCTGACCGAGGTCAAGGTCGGCGCTGCCGTGGTCGATCGGTTCGTCACGCGGTTTGGCGTCCGCTCCATCGCCTTTGACGCCGACAAGGGCTTTCTGCTCAACGGCCAGTCTGTGAAGCTGAAGGGAACCTGCAATCACCAGGACCACGCCGGCGTGGGCGCTGCGATCCCTGACGCCCTGCAGGTCTGGCGGCTGGAACAGTTGAAAAGCATGGGCTGCAACGCCTACCGCGCCGCGCACAATCCGCCGACGCCCGAGTTGCTGGACGCCTGCGACCACCTGGGCATGCTTGTCATTGACGAAGCGCGCCGGATGTCCAGCGATCCCACGTCGATGGACGAGCTCGAACGGCTGGTCCGCCGCGACCGCAACCACCCCAGCGTCATCCTGTGGTCGATCGGTAATGAGGAGCCTCAGCAGGGCACGGCGCGCGGGGCCAAGGTGGCGACGACCATGAAGCGCCTGGTCAATCGCCTGGATCCGTCCCGCCTGGTCATCGCGGCCATGGACTCGGGGTTTGGCGAAGGCATCAGCGCGGTGATTGACGTCCAGGGCTTCAACTATCGCCACGAGAAGATGGACGACTTCCACGCGAAGTTCCCGAACGTGCCGATCATCGGCACCGAGAGCGCCAGCACCGTCGCCACGCGCGGCCAATACGCCCGCGATGACGCCAAGCTCTATGTACCCGCCTACGACACCGAGCACCCGTGGTGGGCCACCACCGCCGAACTGTGGTGGAGCCACGCGGCCGACCGCCCGTGGATGGCCGGCGGCTTTATCTGGACCGGGTTTGACTATCGCGGCGAGCCGACGCCTTTCAACAGGTGGCCGAGCATCAGCTCGCATTTCGGCGCGCTCGACACCTGCGGCTTCCCAAAGGACAATTACTACTACTACCGCGCCTGGTGGCGGCCCGAGCCGCTGCTGCACCTGCTGCCGCACTGGAACTGGGAAGGCCGCGAGGGCCAGCCGATCGCCGTCTGGGCCCACAGCAATTGCGACAAGGTCGAGCTGTTTCTCAACGGCAAGAGCCAGGGCGTTCGCGACGTCGTCCCCAATCACCACGTCGAGTGGTCGGTCCTCTACGCGCCTGGCGTGATCGAGGCCCATGGCTACAAGGCCGGCAAGGTCATCTTGCGCGAACGCCGCGAAACGGCTGGCCCGGCCGCCGCCCTGCGCTTTACGACCGACCGCTCGCGCCTGACCGCCGACGGCCAGGACGTGGCGATCCTCAAGGTCGAGGTGCTCGACGCCAAGGGGCGTCCCGCGCCTCGCGCCGACGACTCGGTCACCTTCACGGTGACAGGCCCCGGCCAGGTGATTGGGGTTGGCAACGGCAATCCCGCCAGCCACGAGCCGGACGTCGCCAGCCAGCGCAAGGCCTTCAACGGCCTGTGCCAAGCGATCGTCCGCACGCAACGCGAACCGGGGCAGCTTCGCGTCGTCGCCAGCGCGCCTGGCCTCAAGCCGGCCTCGGTGGTGATCGGCGTCAGCGCCCGCAACGCCTAGCGCAATTTTCGGGCAGGGCGCGGCAAGCTCGTGAAAGTTTGATATTACGTATTGCGATTTACGTAATACTCGATCTAGCTGGAGGGCATGGATATGCCCTCCTCCACCCTGGCGCGCCTGAGCGTCAGCTTGCCGGCCGAACTGCTGGACCAACTGGACGCCATGGTCGCCGAGCGCGGCCTGCCCAGTCGTTCGCAGATGATCGCCGAGCTGATCCGCCATGAGTTGGCCGAGCACAGCGGCGCGCGCTCCGACGCCGTGCTGGCCGGGACAATCACCTTGATCTACCGCGCCGAGAGCGGTCGCGTGCGACACGCCCTAGCCCAGACCCAGCTGGGCTATGTGAAAGAGGTGATCTCGGCCCAGAACGTCTTCCTCGAGGACGATCAGGCCATGGAGGTGCTGCTGGTCCAGGGGCCGTTCGAGCGCCTGCAGCAACTGTGCGACGACCTGCGCAAGGTGCGCGGCGTGCAACAGATCAAGCTGGTCACCACCACCGCCCTGCTACCGCCGCTGCACGCCCATGGCGACCACGACGGAGTGGCCGGATGAGCGACCTGAACACCGCCGATCCCTACGCCGCCCAGGCCCATGCCCGCGCCCAGGCCGGAACCCGCGCCGAAGCGATGCCGACGGTGCCGGCCAAGGCGGCGACCGACCTGCCGGACGGCGTGGCGTCGGCCGAGGTGGTCTGGGACGAAACCATCGCCCCCGGCGGCTACGCCAGTCGGCAGATCGCCCGCGGAACCCGCCTCCGCCTGACCGACCTGGCCGGCGACGCCAGCGCGTCCCTGCTGCTGTTCAACGCCGAGCGTCCGGTCGAGCGACTCAATATCGCCGACACCCTGAAGGTCCAGTGGAACGGCTACCTCGGCCAAGGCCGGTTGTTGCTGTCCGACATGGGCCGGGTGCTGGCCAGCCTGGTGGAGGACACCGCCGAAACGCACGACGCCTTCTGCGGGGCTTCGAACCAGGCGAGCAACGCGCGGAGGTATGGCGACGGCTTCAATCACGGCGCCCATCCCAACGCCCGCGACCGCTTGTCGCTGGGCGTCGCCAAGTTCGGCCTGGGGCGCAAGGACATCCATCCCTGCCTGAACCTGTTCAAGGCCGTGCGCATCGCCCAGGGCGGCGACACGCTGATCGACATCGGCCCCTACCCGCCCGGCCGGTTCGTCACCCTGCGCGCCGAGATGGACTTGATCGTCGTGGTCGCCAACTGCCCGCACGTGCTTGATCCGCGTCCAGACTATGTCGTCACACCGCTGCGGGCCACCGCCTGGCGCGGGCCCATCACCCCTGAATCCGACAGGATCCGAAACGCGACGCCGGAGGGCCTGAGGGCCTTTCTCAACGTCGAAGACTATTTCAGCCGGTGAGCGCCATGACCCTCTCTGCCCCGCCCCTGGGAAACATCGTCCACGACGAAGTCGTCGCCGCCCGCGCCCCGTGGCTGCACACGATCACGGCCGGCCAGACCCTGCGGATCGTCGATCTTGAGGGCAATCAGGCCGTCGATTTCCTGGCCTATAGCGCCGCCGACGACGCCGAACGCTACAGCGCCCAGGACACCGTCGCCGCCCAGGGCAACGTCTTCCTGCGCGAGGGCTCGGTGCTGCTGTCCAACGAGGGCGCGGCGATGATGACCATTACCGCAACGGCCGTAGCCTATCACGACACTATCGGCGGGGCCTGTTCCTGCGAGAGCAATACCCTGCGCTACGGCCACCACACCAAGGCCCAGCACGCCTGCGTCGAGAACTTCCTGATCGCCAACGCCCGCCACGGCCGCGGCAAGCGCGACATGGTCAGCAACGTCAACTGGTTCATGAACGTGCCCGTCGAGGCCGACGGGGCCCTGGGCATCGTCGACGGCATCTCGGCCCCCGGACTCTATGTCGATCTGCGGGCCGAGATGGACGTGGTGGTGGTGGTCTCCAACTGCCCGCAGATCAACAACCCCTGCAACGGCTTCAATCCGACGCCCGTGCGCATGATCGTTTCGGAATAGCCGCGCCCATGCTCGACAAGATTCCTTTCCACAAGGTCCTGATCGCAAACCGGGGCGCCATCGCCTGCCGGATCATCCGCACCCTGAAAGCCATGGGCGTGAAGTCCGTAGCGGTGTTCAGCGACGCCGACGCCGGCTCGCTGCATGTCAGTCTCGCGGACGAGGCCGTGCGGATCGGTCCGGCCCCGGCCGCCGAGAGCTACCTGCGGGGCGACCTGATCCTCGCGGCGGCCAAGGCAGCGGGCGCCCAGGCCATTCACCCGGGCTACGGCTTCCTCAGCGAGAACGCCGACTTCGCCCAGGCTTGTGAGGCGGCGGGCGTCGCCTTCATCGGCCCTACGCCCGCCAACATCCGCGCCTTCGGCCTCAAGCACACGGCCCGCGACCTGGCCCAGGCCCACGGCGTGCCGCTGGCGCCCGGCACCGACCTGCTGGTCGATCCAGCCGCCGCCCTGGAAGCCGCCGAGCGCATCGGCTTCCCCGTAATCCTGAAGGCCACGGCCGGCGGCGGCGGCATCGGCATGCGGGTCTGCGAGACGGCCGAGGCGGTGGCCGAGGCCTTCGCCGCCGTCCAGCGCCTGGCGACCGGCAATTTCAGCGATGGCGGAGTGTTTCTCGAACGCTATGTCCGCCAGGCTCGCCACGTCGAGGTCCAGGTGTTCGGCGACGGGGCAGGCAAGGTCATGGCCCTCGGCGAGCGCGACTGCTCGCTGCAGCGGCGCAACCAGAAGGTCGTCGAGGAAACCCCCGCTCCCGGCCTGCCCGCCGCCACCCGCGCCGCCCTGCTGGACGCCGCCGTGCGCCTGGCCTCGGCGGCGGACTATCGCTCTGCCGGCACGGTGGAGTTTCTGTACGACGCCGAACGCGACGACTTCTTCTTTCTGGAGGTCAACACCCGGCTACAGGTCGAGCATGGAGTCACCGAGCAGGTGACGGGCGTCGACCTTGTCGAGTGGATGGTGCGCGGCGCGACCGGCGACTTCAGCTTCCTCGACGGCCCGCCGCCCGAGCCGAAGGGCGCGTCGATCCAGGTCCGGCTCTATGCGGAGGACCCGGCCCAGGACTATCGCCCCAGCTCCGGCGTGCTGACGGAAGTGTCGTTCCCGGACGGGGTCCGCTCCGACGGCTGGGTGGTGGACGGAACCGAGGTCAGCGCCTTCTACGACCCGCTGCTGGCCAAGCTGATCGTCACGGCAGAAGACCGCCCCGCTGCCGTGGCGGCCTTGCAGTCGGCGCTGGACGAGACGCGCCTGGCCGGCATCGAGACCAATCTGCACTGGCTGCGCACCGTCGTCCGCTCCGAAGCTTTCGTCAGCGGCGAGGTCTCGACCCGTGCCCTCGAGGGCATAGTCTGGGCGCCCGACACCATTCAGGTGCTCAGCGGCGGGCCGGCCACCACCGTCCAGGACTGGCCTGGCCGCCAGGGCTACTGGGACGTGGGCGTCCCGCCGTCCGGCCCGATGGACGCCCTCGCCTTCCGGCTGGGCAACCGGCTGCTGGGCAATGGCGAACTCGCCGCCGGGTTGGAGATCACCGCCCTCGGCCCGACCCTGAAGTTCAACCGCCCGGCGGTCCTCTGCCTGACGGGCGCCGCGTTCGACGCCAAGCTCGATGGCGAACCGGCCCCAGCCTACGCGTCCTTCGCTGTGGCGCCGGGCCAGACCCTGAAGATCGGCCGCGTGGTCGGCGCTGGCCTGCGCGGTTACCTGCTGTTCCAGGGCGGGTTGGACGTGCCGACCTATCTGGGCAGTCGCTCGACTTTCACCCTGGGTGGCTTCGGCGGCCATGCCGGCCGAAGCCTGACGGCCGGCGACGTCCTGCGCTTGGCTGACGGGGACACGCCCATGGGCGTGTCCCCGACCTCATCCCTGCCATCGTCCCTGCGCCCCGTCCCGACCAAGGCCTGGACCATCCGCGTCCTGCCCGGCCCGCACGGCGCGCCGGACTTCTTCACGCCGGCCGACGTGGCGATGATCGGCGGCACGGACTGGAAGGTCCACTACAACTCCAACCGCACCGGCGTGAGGTTGATCGGACCCAAGCCGCAATGGGCGAGGCGCGACGGCGGCGAAGCCGGGCTGCATCCATCCAACATCCATGACAACGCCTATGCCATCGGCGCCATCGACTTCACCGGCGACATGCCGATCATTTTGGGGCCCGATGGGCCGTCGCTGGGCGGGTTCGTCTGTCCGTTCGTGATCATCCAGGCGGACCTGTGGAAGGCTGGACAGCTTGCGCCAGGCGATACGGTGCGGTTCGAGGTGGTGAATGATGCGGCGGCGGCCTTGGCTTTGGCCGAGCAGGAGACCTTGCTCGAAACGCTCAACGACTCCCGCCACCGGCCCTGCGGGCCACCTCCCCCACAAGGGGAGGCGTTGAACGAAAGTCCTCCTCCCGTGGGGGATGTGTCGGCGCAGCCGACGGAGGGGGGAGACCCTGTTCTTCGGGAGCTGCCCGAACAAGGCCACCGGCCCCGCGTCCTCTACCGCCGCCAGGGCGACCAACATCTGTTGATCGAGTACGGCCCCATCGTGCTGGACCTAGAGCTGCGGCTGCGCATCCACGCCCTGCTGCTGGAACTCCAGAGCCTAGCCCTGCCCGGCGTCATCGACCTGACCCCCGGCATCCGCTCGTTGCAGGTCCACTATGACAGCCGCCGCCTGACCCAGGCCGACCTGCTGGCCGCCCTGGTCGCGGTCGAGGAGCGGCTGGGGGGGCTGGATGACTTCGAGATCCCCTCACGCGTGGTCCACCTGCCTCTGAGCTGGAACGACCCGGCCATCAGACAGACCATCGACAAGTACATGCAGGCCGTCCGGGACGACGCGCCCTGGTGCCCCGACAACATCGAGTTCATCCGCCGCGTCAATGGCTTGGCCAGCATTGACGATGTCCAGCGCATCGTTTTCGACGCCCGCTACCTGGTGATGGGTCTGGGCGACGTCTATTTGGGCGCGCCGGTCGCCACCCCGGTCGATCCGCGCCATCGCCTGGTGACCACCAAGTACAACCCGGCCCGCACCTGGACCCCGCCCAATGTCGTCGGGATCGGCGGGGCCTATATGTGCATCTACGGCATGGAGGGTCCAGGCGGCTACCAGCTGTTCGGGCGCACCATCCAGGTCTGGAACACCTGGCGGCAGACCGAAGCCTTCACCGACGGCAAGCCGTGGCTGCTGCGGTTCTTCGACCAGATCCGTTTCTTCCCGGTCAGCGCCGAGGAACTGGCCGAGTGGCGTCGCGACTTCCCGCTGGGCCGTCGCCAGATCCGCATTGAGGAAGAGACCTTCCGCCTGTCCGACTACCGCAAGATGCTGGCCGAGAACGCGGACAGCATCGCCAGCTTCCAGGCCACCCGCCAGGCCGCCTTCGACGCCGAGCGCGCCGACTGGGAGGCCAAGGGCGAGTTCGCGCGGGTCGAGGCCCTGTCCAGTGTGAGCGACGACGCCGGCGACGCGGTGGCCGTCACGGCGCCGGACGGCAGCGACCTGGTCGAGGCCCCACTCGGCGGTAATGTCTGGAAGGTGCTGGTCGCGCCCGGGCAGCGGGTCGAGGCCGGAGCGGTGATCGCCGTGATCGAGGCGATGAAGGCCGAGGTGGACGTCAACAGTCCCACGGCCGGCGTCGTCACCGCCGTCTATGCTCAGCCCGCCCGGGCCATCGCCGCCGGCGCACCGATCGTCGCCATCGCGCCCG
Organism: Caulobacter sp. DWR3-1-2; assembly: GCF_049896225.1. Lineage (NCBI taxonomy): Bacteria > Pseudomonadati > Pseudomonadota > Alphaproteobacteria > Caulobacterales > Caulobacteraceae > Caulobacter > Caulobacter sp. DWR3-1-2. The sequence continues at coordinate 397,017 of NZ_JAFCTW010000003.1, forward strand.
ATCTGGAAGCGGCGGCATGAGCGACTTTCAGCGCCTGTCCGTCGTCGCGATCGCTGACGCGGTCAACGCCGGAGCCAGCGCGATCGCGATCGCCCAAGCGGCGCTCGACGCGGCCGCCGCCTATGACTTGATTCAGCCGCAAGTCTGGATCCTGCGCCTGCCGACAGAAACCGTTCTAGCCCAGGCTCGCGCCGTCGAGGCCCGGATCGCCGCAGGCGAAAGTTTGCCCCTGGCCGGCGTCCCCTTCGCTGTGAAGGACAATATCGACGTCGGCGGCTTGCCAACCAGCGCCGCCTGCCCGGCCTTCGCCTACGCGCCGGACCGCTCGGCGACCGTGGTCGAGCGGCTGGTCGCGGCCGGCGCCGTGCTGATCGGCAAGACCAACCTCGACCAGTTCGCCACTGGCCTGGTCGGGGCCCGCAGCCCCTACGGCGCGCCGCTGTGTGTGTTCAACCAAGACTATGTCAGCGGCGGCTCGAGCTCCGGTTCGGCCGTCGCCGTCGCGGCCGGCTTGGTCGCTTTCTCGCTCGGCACCGACACCGCCGGGTCGGGCCGCGTGCCGGCCGCCTTCAATCACCTGATCGGGCTCAAGCCCAGCAAAGGCCGGTGGAGCACGCGGGGCGTCGTTCCGGCCTGCCGGTCGCTGGACTGCGTCAGCGTGTTCACCGCCGACCTGGCGGGCGCGGCGTTGGTCGACGAGGTGCTGACGGCGTTCGACGTCGGGGATGACTATTCTCGGCGGGCGCCGGCAGGCACGCTTGGTCGCTCCGCGACAGCTCCCCCAGGGGGAGAGCATCTGGCGGGCGCACAACCTAGATCCTCCCCCTCTGGGGGAGGTGGCCCGGAGGGCAGGAGGGGGTTCGCCTTCGGCGTTCCTAAGCAAGACCAACGCCTCTTCATGGGCGACGAGCAGTCCGCCGCCCTCTACGCCGCCGCGATCGCCCGCTTCACCGCCGCCGGCGGCGCGCCCATCGAGATCGACATCGCTCCGCTGCTGGACTGCGCCAAGCTGCTCTACAGCGGCCCCTGGGTCGCCGAACGCACCGCCGCCGTCGAGGGCCTGCTGCGCGACAAGCCCGGCGCGATCCATCCGACGGTGCGCACCATCGTCCAGGGCGGGCTCTCGGTCAGCGGCGTCGAGACCTTCAACGGCCTTTACGCCCTGGAAGCCCATCGCCGCGCCGCCGAGCCGATCTGGGACGCGGTCGAGGTGCTCCTGCTGCCCACCGCCCCGACCGTCTACCGCCTGAAGGAAGTGCTGGCCGAGCCGATCGCGCTGAACGCCAATCTCGGCCTCTACACCAATTTCGTGAACCTGCTCGACATGAGCGCCCTGGCCGTCCCCGCCGGCTTCCGTGAGAACGGGACGGGCTTTGGCGTCACCCTGATCGGACCGGCCTTCGCCGACCGCGCGCTGCTGGCCCTGGCCGAGCGCTACCTGGAGACCTTCCCCATGGCCGACACGCCCCCGCTCGACCTGACCCTGCGCAAGCCCGGCGTGAAGCTGGCCGTGGTCGGCGCCCACCTCGCCGGCATGCCCCTGCACTGGCAGCTGACCTCGCGCGAGGCCCGGCTGGTCTCGGCCACCAGGACTGCGCAGGCCTACAGGCTCTACGCCATGGCCGAGACGACGCCGCCGAAGCCGGCCCTGATCCATGTCGGGAACGGAGGGTCATCGATCCTGGTAGAGGTCTATGAACTGGATTTTGAGGCTTTCGGGTCCTTCGTCGCCGAGGTCCCGGCGCCCCTGGCCATCGGGACAGTGACCCTGGAGGACGGGACCTCGGTCAAGGGTTTCGTGGCGGAGCCGCGGGCGCTGAATGGCGCGACCGACATTACCGAACTGGGCGGCTGGCGAGCCTATATCGCTTCGCTGGCCTAAGTCCTCCCCCCGTGGGGGAGGCGATCGCGCAGCGATCGGTGGGGGGAGTTTTAGGGTCGACTTGGTCCAACCCCGGCGATCGTCCTATCCCTCCCCCCTCCGTCGGCTTCGCCGACACCTCCCCGACAGGGGGAGGATTTACTTCCCCAATCCCGCCAGCGCCTCAGGCCCCACCGCACCCGGCTTGTCCAACGGGAAGTCATAGACCGCCGTCGAGCCGTAGCGGTGCGGGGCCTGAGGATCGCGCCGCCGCTTGTCGAAGGCCAGGACGCGGGTGCCCAGCTTGAAGGCTTCCTTGATGTCGTGGGTGACCATCATGATCGTCAGGCTGTGCTCGCGCCAAAGGCCGGTGATCAACTCATGCATGTCCAGGCGCACGCCTGGGTCGAGGGCGCCGAACGGCTCATCGAGCAGCAGGATGCGCGGTCTCTTGATCAGGGCCTGGGCGATGGCGAGGCGCTGCTGCATGCCGCCCGAGAGCTGGGCGGGATAGACGTCGCCACTGTCGCCAAGACCAACGGCGGCCAGCATGGCGTCGGCCTGCTCCTGGGCGGCGCGACGCTTGGCCCCCGACAGGCGGCCAAGGAGCGGCGAGCCAGCGCAGTCGAGGCCGAACACGACATTGTCCCGGGCGCTCAGGTGGGGAAACACCGAATATTTCTGAAACACCACGCCGCGATCCGGTCCCGGTTCGGCGCGCAGCTTGCGGCCGTCAAGGTCGATCGCGCCCTTGGTCGGCGCCTCCTGGCCCAGGGCCAGGCGCAGGAAGGTGCTCTTGCCCGCGCCGGACGGACCGACGATGGAAACGAAGCTGCCCTCCCCGATCGACAGGTCGACATTTTCGAGCACGACCTTGTCGCCGTACTCCACCCAGACATTGCGGAAGGTCAGCAGGGCCATCTCAGCGGCTCCGCGCCGGATGCGCCCACGGATAGACCCGGCGGCTGGCGGTGCGCAGCGCCCAGTCCATCAGCACCGCCAGAATCGAGATCCAGACGACGTAGGGCAGGATGATGTCCATGGAGAGATAGCGGCGGACCAGGAAAATCCGGTAACCCAGGCCCACATCGGCGGCGATGGCTTCGGCGGAGATCAGATAGACCCAGGCCGGGCATAGCGATAGGCGCAGGCTGTCGATCAGCCGCGGCATGGCCTGGGGCAGCGCCACGCGCAGGGCCAGTTGCCAGGTGCTGGCGCCCAGGGTCTGGGCCTTGACCAGCTGTTCTTCCGGGATGGCGGCGACCTGGGCGGCGAGGTCGCGGACCATGACCGGGGTAATGCCGATGACGATCAGGGCGATCTTCGCGGTCTCGCCCAGGCCAAAGACGATGAACAGGATCGGCAGAACGGCGATCGGGGGCACCACGGCGATGGCCGCCACCAGCGGCCCGAACTTGGCGCGCAACAGGGGCAGCAGCCCCAGGCCGAGGCCCAGCACCAGGGCCGTACCGGTCGATAACGTCAGGGCGATCCCGATCCGGCGCAGACTGGCCACGGTGTCGACCACCAACGGGGCGTCCCCGGTCAGGGGATCGACCTTCGCCATCAACTCCACCGCCTCGACCATGGCGGTCGGGGTGGGCAGCAGCTTGTCGCGTGGGTTCTCGGCATGGCGGGCCTGGGAGGCCATCAGATAGACCAGCGCCACCGCCAGTAGCGGCACGAGGCCCAACAGGACGCCGAGGCCGCGTCCTGGTCTGACGTTCAACAATCGGCGCATGGGGCGGGGTTGGGTCCTTGGCTGTCTCGAAAAAGGGGCGTCCTAACTTCCGTCTTCCCGGGGAGACGGATTGAAAGGTCTACAGCTTGCCGTCGGCGGCCTGCTGAACATAGGTCGGATCGAAGCGCAGCTTTACATTGGCCGGGTCGCCCAGGGTCTTGCCGCCCGGGAAGCGGATGCCGATGTCGTCCACCGACTTCGCGCCCTGGCCAAAAAGCCCCATATTGAAGCTGAACTTGCGGACGCGGTCGTTGGCGGTGATCAAGTCTGGGCTGACCGTTGCGGCCAGGGCGGCCTGGGGCGTGGCGTAGAGGTAGGTGGTCTTCAGCTGGTTCTCGAAGCCGGCCAAGTCGGAGCCCGACAGCTTGGCCATCGCCTCGCGCGCCGCCTTGCCTTCAGGGGTCTGGGCGACGGTCAGGGCCGTGACTTCGTACCAGATGCCGGTCAGCGCCTTGCCCAGGTTGGGATTGGCCTTCAAGGCCTCGGTGCTGACCATCAGGCCGTCGAGGATCTCGCCGGGGATCTTGGAGCTGTCGAACACCTCGGTGGCGCCCGGCATCTTCTTTACTTCCGACAGCTGCGGGTTCCAGGTCACCAGGGCCTTGGTGTCGGCCGCGCCATAGGCGCCGACGATGTCGGCGTCGGAGGTGTTGACCGTCTTGACGTCGGCCATTTTCAGCCCGGCCTTCTCCAGGGCGCGGGCCAGCAGGTAATGCGAGACCGACAGCTCGACCAGGTTGACGGGTCGATCCTTGATCTGGGCCAGGGTCGTTCCGTTCTTCAGGATCACCCCGTCATTGCCGTTGGAATAGTCGCCGATCATCAGGACGGTGGTGTCCTTGCCGGCGGCGGCGGGCACGGTCAGGGCGTCCATGTTGGTGGCGGTGACGCCGTCCAGCTTGCCGGCCGAGAACTGGTTCAGCGACTCGACATAGTCGTTGATCTGCACCAACTCGATCTGCACGCCGTACTTGTCGGCCCACTTCTTCACGATGCCCGACTGCTGAGCGTAGGCCCAGGGCATCCAGCCGGCATAGATGGTCCAGCCGATCTTGTAGTCGGTCTTGGCGGCGGTCGCGACGGGTGTCGCTGGGGTCGCGGTCTTCTCGGCGGGCTTTCCGCACGAGGCCAGGGCCAGGCAGGATACCGCCAGGGCGGCGATGAAACGCTTGCGGGTGAACAGGGTGCTCATGAGCGGTCTCCCTCGAATTTCGCTGGAGACCAGGGTTCCGCATATTACGAGTTTGCGCAATCGTAATACTGGAGGGAAGCAGCGCCGGTCGCTGCGGCCATGGGACTTGCCGCAAAAGCGGGCCATCCGGCGACGCGGCGCCGTTTCCCGCGCCGTTTCCGCCTTCAAATACGAGGATTTGCCTGCCGACGTCCCAACAAGGAATGCGGAGACCTGTTCCGATAGCCGCGCTTAGTTCCTGAGCGACGGTCGTGGCTAGAGCATTTTTCGAGCGAAGTGGTTCCGGTTCTCGTGAAGAAAAATGCGTCAAAACAAACGATTAGAGCTCACGGCCTGACGCAGTCAGGTCGGGAAATGCTCTAGAGAGCGAGAGAAGCGCTAACGCTTGCTCATCCGGTTGAAAATCCCGGCCAACGGCGTGCCGCGGGGAGCGACCAGCGCCGCTTCGACATTATAGGCGCGAAACAGGCCGACATGGGCCTGCCGCGCATCTTCGTTGGCCGCACGATCCGGTGTCGGAAAAGACGGGCTTTTGACCGCGAGCGCAGGCTCGGCGATCTGCACCGCGTCCCATTTCTGGTCCTCGAAGACCTGATAGGGCAGGTCGGCCTGATTGATCATCGAAAAGAGACGATTGATGTCACGGGGCATGACACCACTCCGCCGCGCGATCGCACGGCCCAGGGGTTAAGGGCGCCGCTCCTCCGTCTCCCGAGCCGCCAGATCGGCGAGCAGGGTCAAGGCCGAGGCGTAGTAGGCGTGATCCGGTGTCGCCCCCGCGACGGTCCGGACCTTCGTGTCATTCAGGGCCAGGGCGGCGATGGCGGCACCCCCGCTTGATATAGTAAATTCGGCGACTTGGCCGCTCGACAAATTGACCCAGGCCGGCGGACGCTTGCCGGCCCGCAACGCCTGGCGCCAAAAGGTTTTCTCGCTCGCCGCCAGGGCGTCCTCGCCACCCCAAACAATGTAAAGCGGCACCCTGATCGCCTCGAATTCGAACAGCGGGGGCTTGTCCGGGGCTGGAAAAATCTGTCCATCGACGCCGACCAGCAGCCAGTCGGGTGCCAGGTTGTGCGAACCGAAGCGTCCGTCACGCGCCGGAATCAGGCCGCTTGCGATCAGGCTGCGCCAGGGCGCGCCGCCGCCGTCGGCCTCGGCGAAGTCCTGCAAGGCCGGCAGCACGAAGTAGGATGGGTTGGTCGTCACCCCGCCGGCGCCGCGAAAACCTTCCTCGCCGGGCAGGAGCACCGTACGGCCACCGATCTCGACGGCCAGCCGGTCGGCCACCGCGCCACGCAGCCGGGCCGAGGCGGCCAGGTATTCTGGTTCGCGCCAGCGACGGCCGGCCCGCAGCAGCGCCCAGGCGACAAAGATATCCCCGTCGGCGGCGTTGTTCTCGTCGGCCACCGCCGGGGTCGCCCGCGGATCATATCACCAGGCCAGCAGCGGGGCCTTCTCGCGCGCGAGGTGGGCCTGGGTCCAACCCCAGGCGCGGTCGAAGGTCTGGCGGTCGCCGTGCGCCTCGGCCAGCAGCATGGTCCAGCCCTGGCCCTCGCTGTGGCTGACGCCGCCGTTCTCGGGATCCACGACGCGGCCGTCTTGCAAGACATAGGCGGCCTTGAACGCCGCCCAGCCATCCGAGGGCCGCGCGCAGGCGCCCGCCCCGCCGCCCAAGGCGATCGCCATCATCCGCACCAGCCTAAGCCCGGTGTTCGAACACCAGGGGCCGAGCGCGCGGATCGCGGCAAATGGTCGCCGCGCCAAGGCTGCCCTGGTCATTAAGCCAGGCGCCGTAGGTCCGGCCAGGACCTCCGCCATGAGCGGTAGCCAAGCCTGGCCGGCATCGTACGACAGGCTGACCCCGCCACCGCTGCGCATGACTCGGCCATAGCGCTCGCCGGTCACCGGGTCGCGGGCTCCGGTATAGGCGATGACGCTGTCGGTCACCGGGCGGCGCTCGACCCACAGCTTGGCCTGACCAGAGGGTCCAAGACGCGGCGACCAAGCGGCGCCCCCCGCCGCGTCGACCTTGCCAAAGCCAAGGGGCGAGGTCCCGATGTCGGCGGCGAAATCGCCGGCCTTGACCCCCAGGTTCACCGCAGCGCCCGAGGCGCTCTGGGTCCCGGCGCTTCGATAGACCGGCGCATAGGCCCCGACGATGGCGCGAGCATTGGTGATCTGATTGGCGCCGAACCGCTGCTCGGCGCTGCCGCCCGGCGTGCCGGCGTCGATGCTGACCGGCGAGATGGAGGCCGTGAACCGCGCGCCGCCCAGCGAGGTGGCGGCCGAGGCCGTGGCCGATAGCTCGTCAAGCTTGCCGAGACCCGCCTCGCCCGAACGGGTGCGAAACTTGGCGGAGCCGGAAACCTCGACGGCCGTTCTGGCGGTCAGTTCGGCGATCTGCCGGTCGATGTCGCTGACCACGGGGTCGCTGGCCGCCGGGGCCAGGGCGAATGTGTTGCCTTCGCTCTGCGCGGCATAGAGGGGCGGCGCATAGGTCGTCGCGGGCGGCGGCGCGGCGGCCTCCCCGCCCCGGCCGTTGCGGCCCGTGAACGGAAAGGCGACGCCGGCCTGGCGCAGACGGTCGGCCCGCTCGGCGCCGAGCGTGGCGGTCAGGTCGGCGACACCCTGCATCCCCTGTTGCGTCGAGCCGGCCCGTGCTGCGGCCTGGCGGATCAGGGCGGCGGCCTCGGCGTCACGACCAGCGCGGGCCAGGACCGTGACCATGCCGTCATAGCTCGCGGGCGGCTCGGTGACGCCGGCCATCAGGGCTTCCTGGGCCAGGGCCAGCGCCGTCTGCTCGTCGCCCATCTCGTAAAGCGCCACGGCCACCCGGCCGCTGGTCTCGACCGGCAGGTCGGAACGCGTCGCCACGGAGCGCAGATATCCAGCGCCGCCGCCGCGCTGAGCCTGCTGGATGGCCGCGTCGATCTCCAGCCGCGACCGCAGCGCGGCCACCGCCGGGGTGACCTGGGTGGGCGATACGCGGTTGATCAGCATCAGGGCGTCCGCGGGACGACCTTGTTGGTCCGCGAACAGGGCGGCGGCCTGGATGTGTTCGGGATTGGCGCTCGAGGCCACGGGCGCCATCAATCCCTGGGCGGCGGCGGCCTCGCCCTGTCCGGCCAGAAAGCGCGCGAAGTCCAGACGAACCCAGGGATCGCCGGGCGCGGCGGCCAAGGCGGCCTCGAACGCGGTGTTGGCCCCCGATAGGTCGCCGTTGGCCCATAACCGGTTGGCGCGGTCGTGGTCCAGGCGACCGCGCACGGCGCTCTGGCCGCTGGCGTCGAGTTGGAAAGCAGGCGACTGGTCGGCCGGGGCCTCGGCTTCGCCAGACCGGTTCTGGTCGAGCAGAGCCTGGACCAAGCCCTGCTGCGCCTCAACCTGACCCGGCGCGACGGCCAGGATCTGGCGATAGACGGTCTCGGCCTGCGCCGCCTCGCCCTGGCGGCGCAGGGCTTCGGCCAGCAAACCCTGGGCCATGGCGCGCTCGGGATAGGCCGGACCGGTGAGCGGCCGCAGCGCCCGCCCGGCCTCGACGGCGCGGCCCTGGTTCAGGGCGGCCTGGCCCTGTTGCAGGCCGGCATAGAATCTGGCGCTGGTCAGGGCTTCCCTCCAGCGGCTTGCCGAGCCCGGGCTCGCGCGAGCGGCGCGTTCGAGCAGGCCGGCGGCTTCCGCGAAGCGCTGACCGCGCAGGCGCACCAAGCCCAGGCCGCCCAGCGCGTCGGCGTCATTGGACCGGCGGGTGATCGCGGCCAAGAAACGCGCCTCGGCCACCGCCAGATCATTGCGCTGGAGCGCCGCGAAGCCCTCGGCTCGCCCCTTGGCGCTGGGATCAACGGCCGGCTTGGCGTTGGCCGAGACCGGGCGATTGGCGTCGGCCAATTTGCGACCGATGTCGGCGTCGCCGGGATGGGCGGCGAGATAGTCGCTGAATAGGCCAGCGTTGCGTGGGGCGACATCGGTACAGATCAGGGCTTGGCGCCAGGCGGCCGCGGCCTTGGCGGCGGTCGCCCCCCGCTGATCGACAGCTTCGACAGCAGCGCCACGCCTTCGCGGCGGGCGCCTTCACGATAGGTCAGGGCCTGGCCCAAGGCCAGTTACACATTGGTGTCGCCAGGCTTGCGCGCGGCCAGCGACCGCAGGCCCTCCTGGGCCTGGGCAAGGCCGCCCGGCGCGCCCGCCAGGGTCTGAAAATATTCCAGCGCCGCGGAATTCGGCGGGATCGAGCCCCCAAACGTCTGGCGGTAGGCGGCCGCCGCCGCTGCGGTCTCACCACGCTGGGCCAGGGCGCGCGCCTGGCTCAAACCGCTGGCCTGGCCCTTCGCAATGGGGGCGTTCGGGTTGCTGAGCGCGGCAAGACCCTGGCGGGCCGCCGCATTGCCAGGCTCGGCGGCCAGGACCCGGCGATAGGGGTCGGCCGCCAGATTCTTGCGACCTTTCTGGCTCGCTGAGGCAGGGTCAGCCCCTTGCCGAGCAGCGGATTGTCAATCCGGAAGATTTGGGTCCATGCCCCGCGCCCAGCGGATGCGCTGGCCGATGTGCAGGGCCAGGCGTTCGGTCGCCAGCACCGCCGACAAGCGGATTTCCAGGAAGGCGGTGTTCCAGCCCCGTCACTGCTGTTTCAGGGCGGTATGAGCGCGAGGGCCGAGCGCCGGAGCACCGCGCAGGAGCCGCAGAAAAAGGCGGCGTTCCACAGGTCGTTGCCAGGCTGGACGACGCCGTAGAACAGGTCGCCTTCGCCGGGAATGTCGCGCACCGTCTGCAGGTTCCGCTGCACCGGATCGGGCGAATAGAAGTGGTGGGGTGTCTGCAGCAAGGCCAGGCGAGCATCCTCCTGGAACCAGCCGACAGTCATCTGCAGGAAGGCGCGCGTGGGGATGGGTCGCAGTCGAAGATGCAGACCAGCTCCGCAGCGGTCTGCTCCAGGGCATGGTTCAGATTGCCGGCCTTGGCGCCCTTGTTGTCTGGACGCGTGATGTAGATCGCCCCGGCCATTTCGGCGAAGGCCTTGAACGCGGGTCGCTTGCCGTCGTCCAGCAGATAGACCTGATAACGATTGCGCGGATAGTCCATGCCGATCGCCGCCAGGACGGTATCCTGCACGATCTCCAGGCTTTCGTTATAGGTCGGGATGAAGACGTCGATGCTTGGTCACGTGGCGGGCGGGCCTTCCAGGGGCCGGACCGGGCGCTGTAGAGGCCAGGCGGTCTGCAAATAGCCCAGCAGCAGGATCATCCAGGCGTAGATTTCGGCCATGTAAAGGCCGATGCCGAAGAACGTCTCGGCCGGCGTGCGGAAATGCAGGGTCTCGGTCGTGCGCCACCAGACGTATCGCGTGCTGACGATCACCGAGACGAGGGACAGAGCGATGGTCAGATGCCGCGATTGCGAGGCGCGATTGGCCACGATGACGATGATGATCGTGGTCAGGGCGAACAGCGCCTGGGCCTGGGCCTGGAAGCTAAGCGGAATGACGATGGCGACGCCAGCTACGCAGAGCACGCCGGCGATGGCGACCAGCCAGGCGGAGCGGGTGGCGAGGCGCTCGATCGTTGAGCCTTCGGTCATCACTCTCTATCCGGCGCAGCGCCCGAACGAGGCGGCACTCGGAGGATAGAGTTAGGGGTCAGCATCCAGCACACCTTCCAGGCTACACGCCGTAACACCCCTACCAGCGTGCACTTGATAGTTACAAGCCTAACTCACTTAGCAAAAACGTGAAGTCTATTTTTTAGCAATATAGTAATTAACAAAATCAATGATGAGGCTTAGCTAAGCCACGGCGTTTTTACGATTTTCGCTGCGCGAACGTCAAGCGGCAAGCCTACTCAAAGCCTCGCATAGACAAATTTGTTGTTCATGCAAGCAATGCTGAAGGCAGGCGCCTCAGAATACGTCCGCAAGGAAAATTGGCGGTAATTTCGTATGGTTACGCCAGACCAGCCATGATTGATCGGCGCAGTCACCCACCTGGAATTGCAGGGAGAACGAGGATTGGTTCGCTTGGTCAACATTGTTCAATCTTGGCGAATCAACACCGACGTGAAGCCAGCCGCCCTTCGCCAACCCGCATGTCTTGTTGCACGACTTGTCCATCCCGGCTTGGTGGGCCTCCTCGAACGGAGGAACCATCCGGCACGCGGCAGGTGGCGCGCCCTGCTGGATTCGAACCAGCGACCGCTCGCTTAGAAGGCGAGTGCTCTATCCATCTGAGCTAAGGGCGCGGACCTTGAGGCCCGACTTCGTGGTCTTCGGGCGGAAATGTTGAGGCGGAAAGCCTAGTGCGTCCAAGGCTGGCGACGGCCGGCGGCGAAGTTGTCCGCGTAGGCCTTGATGATCCGCCTGGGCGTCTTGGGCTCGAACAGCTGGAACGAGATTTCGTGACGCTGGGCGTAGGCCACGGCCTCTTCGCGGGTCTCGAAGTCGAGGCGGACCTGACCGTTCATGTCGCTCGACTGGGTCCAGCCCATCAGCGGGTCGGACCGTCTGGCCGAGGCCGGTTCGAACTCCAGCACCCAATGCGTGGTCTTGGCCTTACCGGACTGCATGGCGGTCTTGGCGGGGCGGTAGATGCGCGCGAGCATGAGCCTCTCCAGGTCGATCTATCACCCAAAAAGGGCCTGCGGTGGTCGGAGCGGCAGGATTTGAACCTGCGACCCTCTGGTCCCAAACCAGATGCGCTACCAGGCTGCGCTACGCTCCGGAACACCGGCAGGCGCGTGCTCTACAGGGCTTCGCCGCGCGGAGCAACGCATCCGAGCACGGTTTCCGGCGGAACTCAGCCTTTCGGGAAGATTTTGTTGAGCACCCGATCGCCGGGCAGGATGCCCAGCTGGGCCGCGCGGCCGCCGGGGATTTCCAGCACACCGCCGATCACGCCCCCGGACGGCAGCGGAGTCTCATCGTGCGGCACGGCGTTGCGGGCGATCGACAGCACCCGGCCATTGGGCGCGATATAGATGATGTCGAGCGGGATCAGGGTGTTCTTCATCCAGAAGGCCGCCCGCTGGGGCGGGTTATACGGAAACAGCATCCCGCGATCGAGCGCCAGGGACTTGCGGAACATCAGCCCCCGCTCTTGTTCGGCGCGGCTGACGGCCAGCTCGACCGTGAACTTGGCCGAACCCCGGCTGGTCCGGATTTCGACGGTGTCGAGCCTGCTGGTGGGCTTGCCGGCGACGCCGGCCGGCCTGGGCTTGGCCTGGAAGGCCTCGGCGGGCGCGGCCACCAAGGCCACGCCGAGCAACATCAGGACGATGACCTGCCGTCCCGGAACCCGTCGTCCCAGAGTCGTCATCACGCCTTGCCCATCTCGTTGGATATCTCGCCAAGCCGTTCTCGCGATATGTCCTAATAGGACGCTGCACGCGATGGCGAAAACGTGGCCGCCCTGTCAGTCGTCGGCGGCGGTGATCTCGGCGACGACCAGGCCCTTAGGTCCATCGGCGAAGCGCACCATCACGTCTTCACCGGGCTGGAGGTCTTCAAGGCCGCCGCGACGCAGGGTCTCGATATGCACGAAGATATCGCCAGGCTGGCCGTCGCGAACCACGAAGCCGTAACCCTTGGTGCGGTTGAACCATTTCACCTTGGCGCGCTCGGCCGGTCCGACAGGCTCCAGCGCTTGACGCCCGCTGTCGATGCCCGGTCGGAAGCTGTCGCGCTCGCGGCGCAAGCCCATGCCGGCGTCGCCGAACGGCCGCTTGGGACGCTCTATGGAGTCGCTGGCGGCGCTTTCGTCCAGGTCGACCACCTCCGAAACCTGCCAGCCCTTTGGGCGCTTGACCACGTCGCAAACGATCACCGCGCCCTCGAGCGCCGACTCCCGCCCGCAGTTGCGCAGCGAGGTGACGTGCAGCAGCACGTCCTTCAGGCCGGTCTGACCCGGATCGTCGGGCACGATGAAACCGTAACCCTTGCCCGTATCAAACCACTTCACGCGCCCGCTGATCCGCACGAATTCCTCGTGCGATCCCGATGCTTCGAAATCGAAACCAGACATTCCGCCCCTCTGGCCCGCCCAAACAGCCCAAGGGGCGAGCACCACTGAATAACACTGTTCTCGCGTGAGGAGAGCCGTCAATAACCAATTGAGGGGGATTGCCCATCAGGTGACAGCCGCGACATTTCGTCGCGGCTTCAAAACCGACATAAACCTGGGTGATGGTCGTGGTGGTAGTCCCTAGGGGAGTCGAACCCCTCTCTCCAGAATGAAAATCTGGCGTCCTAACCGATAGACGAAGGGACCACGGCGCCTGCATCAGGCGGGTATTCGCATGTAAAGTCTAAGTAGGCTTGGCGGTGGTAGTCCCTAGGGGAGTCGAACCCCTCTCTCCAGAATGAAAATCTGGCGTCCTAACCGATAGACGAAGGGACCACGTGGCCGCGAAGAGCAGGCGATATACAAAGCTTCCCCCCGAGGCGCAAGCGACCCGGTGTAGTTTTTTCAAGCGGTGCGCATGCGGGGGTCGGCGGCGTCCTCGATCTCCAGTTGCACCCCTTCGCGGCCCATATAATCGTCCGGTTTCAGACGACCGACCACATGCAGGGCGCCGCCGCCCGCCAGAAGGCGCCGGCCCAGATCGGTCTCGGCGCAGCGCCAGGCGATGGCCTTGATTCGGTCGCCCGACGGTCCGACCAGATCCATGCGGACGTGCCCCCCCTTCATCGCCATCGCCCGCTCGGGGCGCACGCCGGCCAGGGCGAACATCGGCTCGGGATTGCCAGGACCGAACGGCGCCATCTGCTGAAATTCGGTCCACAGGGCGCGGTTGGCGGCGCGCGGCTGAACCAGGGCGTCGATATCCACGCCCTCGACGCCCACGGCGTCCATCTCGCTGGCCAGGCGCTCTTCGAGAAAAGCGCGGAATTCGGGGATGGCGTCGGGGCGCATCGACAGGCCCGCGGCCATGGCGTGGCCGCCGCCGGCCATCAGCAAGCCCGCCTCGAAGGCGGCTTGGATCGCCGCGCCGAGATTGACGCCGGGCTGCGAGCGGCCCGAGCCCTTGCCGACATTGGCGGCGCGGTCGATGCCGATCACCACCACCGGCTTGCGATAGCGCTCGCGCAGGCGCCCGGCGACGATGCCGATGACGCCGGGGTGCCACCCCTCCCCCGCCACCACGATGACCGGAGCGTCGGGATTGAAGTTGCTGCCGCGCTCGAGAACCGCGGCGGCCTCCTCGACCACGCCGGCCTCGACCGCCTTGCGCTCGGTGTTGAGGCCGTCCAGCTCCTCGGCCAGCATCCGGGCCTCTTCGGGGTCGTCCGTAGACAGCAGGCGCGCGCCGAGATCCGAACGTCCGATCCGGCCGCCGGCGTTGATGCGCGGCCCCAGGATGAAGCCGGCATGGAACACCGAGGCGGGGCCGGAACCCTTGCCCACCTCGAACAGGGCCTTGAGGCCGGGGTTGCCCCAGCTGGACATGGTGCGCAGGCCCAGGGTCGTCAGGGCGCGATTGAAACCGACCAACTGAGTGACGTCGCAGACCTCACCCATGGCCACCAGGTCGAGCCACTGGCGCAGGTCGGGCTCGGGACGGTCTTCGCTGAACAGGCCGCGCTTGCGGGCCTCGCGGTTGAGCGCCACCAGCAGCACGAAGGTCACGCCAGCGGCGGCCAGCACCCCCTGCCCGCTCTGGCAACCCGGCCGGTTGGGATTGACCACGGCGGCGGCTGCCGGCGGGTCCTCGCGCATTAGGTGGTGATCAATCACCACCACTTCCAGGCCGATGGTGGCGGCGCTGGCGATGGCGTCATAGGCCGCCGCGCCGCAGTCCAGCGTGACGACCAGCTCGGCGCCGGTGGCGCGGATGGTCTTGAAGGCCGCGGGACTGGGACCGTAGCCCTCGGTCAGGCGGTCGGGAATATAGATCGGCAGCTCGACGCCCATGTGCCGAAACCACCGCACCAACTGGGCGGCGCTGGTGGCGCCGTCGACGTCATAGTCGGCGAACACCATGGTCGAGCGGCCGCGCTCCAAGGCGTCGATCAGGATCGTCGCCGCCATATCCATGTCGGTGAAGCTGGAGGGGTCGGGGAACAGCGCCTTCAGGGTGGGCCGCAGATAGTGTTCGGCGAGATCGACCCCGATCCCGCGCGAGGCCAGGGCCCGGGCCAGGGGCTCGGACAGGCCGTGGACCTGCTGGTGGCTGCGCGCTGCGGCGGCATCGCCCGGCCGCTCGCGCCAGGCCCGGCCGCTCAGCGATCGGGAGACGTCGAGGAAATGGGCGGTGTCGATAGGGGCGGCGGCGCCGTCGGCCATGGCTCAGGCCTCCCGCGCGGGGAAGCGGCTGGAATGAGCGTTCTGGACGTTCTTGGTCATGCTCCAAGCCTACCCACTTTGACGGATTCGCTCCATGTGGCGCGACGACGGAAGATAGGGCGGCGGTGCGTCAGGCGCGGACACAGCGAAAGAACCCTCTCTTTTTGAGAGAGGGAGGGGCCCGCCGCGAAGCGGTGGGAGGGTGAGAGGTTTCGCCGCCAACCAGAAAATCCGGAATTCTGCCGTTGAACACCTCCAGGGGTCAGTCCCGAGCTCTCGCCATGGATGCGGCTACCAGCGACCGCCACCTTCGCCAGACCCAGCGCCACAGCGGACGAACCTTGCCGTGCTCCGATCGGAGAGAGTGTAACCTCTCACCCTCCCACCGCCTCCGGCGGCGGGCCCCTCCCTCTCTCCATGAGAGAGGGATTCTTGGCCGGCTCGAGTGATTACCCTGCCCCCACCTGGTCCACTTCATTGGCCGAGCCCAGCACCACCGGCACGCGCTGGTGCAGCTTGGTGGGCTGGACGTCCAGAATCGGCGTGACCCCGTCGAGCGTCGATTTGCCGCCGGCCCGCTCGACGATCAGCGACATCGGGTTGGCTTCGTAGAGCAGGCGCAGCTTGCCCGGTTTATCAGGCTCGCGGGCGTCCCAGGGATACAGGAAGACGCCGCCGCGCATGGCGATGCGGTGGACGTCGGCGACCATTGAGGCCACCCAGCGCATGTTGAAGTTCTTGCCGCGCGGCCCCGGCTTGCCCGCCAGGCAGCCGTCAATATAGCGCCGCACCGGCTGCGCCCAGTGGCGCTGATTGGACATGTTGATCGCGAACTCGGCGGTGTCGGCGGGGATCACGATGTCGCCGTGGGTCAGCCGCCAGACGCCGTCCGCGTCGAGGGTGAAGCCCGTCACACCCGTAGACAGGGTCAGCACCAGCATGGTCTGGGGGCCGTAGACGGCATAGCCGGCCGCCACCTGTTGGCGGCCGGGCTGCAGGAAGTCGGCCTCGGTCGGGACGCCCGCCGTCGGCGCGGGCAGGATCGAGAAGATCGTGCCGACCGAGACATTGACGTCGATATTGCTGGAGCCGTCCAGCGGATCAAAGGTGACCAGGAAGCCCCCTTCCCGGCCGGTGGTCTCGATCTCTTCCAGTTCCTCCGAGGCCAGGCCCGCCACCGGCGCGCAGGCCTTCAGGGCGTCCCGCAAGATGTCGTTGGTGATGATGTCGAGCTTCTTCTGCTCCTCGTCCTGCACATTGACCTGGCCGGCCGCGCCGAGGCTGCCCGAGATCGCGCCCGAGGCGACGACTCGGCTGATCTGGACGCAGGCGGCGGCGACCGCGGCGACCACGTCCTTGACCGCGTCGTCGGCGGTCCGCTCGGCGGCCAGATGGTCGGCGAGGGTGATCAGGGTGGTCATGCAGGGCCTCGAATGGCGGCGGGATTCGCCGCGACCTTAGTCAATGGGAAGACGCGAGCCAACGACGGCTCAGCCGCCGAACGGCGGCGGCGCGGTTATGACCTAAAAAGGGCGACGCCCGCGCGACAAGGCGCGCGAAAACCAAGCCTAGACCTTCCGCTTCATCCGCACTTCGCGGACGGTGCCGGTCGAGGAGTTCATCACCAGGGTGTGGGTGTGGACGAAGCCGTCCTTATAAGTCACCCCGTCGAGCAGATTGCCCCAGGTAACGCCCGTCGCGGCGAAGATGGCGTCGGCCCGGACGATGTCGTGCAGGTCGTACTTCTTGTCGAGTTCGGTGATGCCCCACCGTGCGGCCCGAGCCTTTTCGTCACTGTTGCGGAAGAGGAGCCGGCCCTGGAACTGGCCGCCCACGCATTTCAGCGCCGCGCAGGCCAGCACGCCCTCGGGCGCGCCGCCGGACCCGACATAGAGGTCTATGCCAGTCGAAGGATCAGTGGTCGCGATCACTCCGGCCACGTCGCCATCGGTGATCAGATAGAGCCGCGCCCCCACCGAGCGAATGCTGGCGATGATCTCGGCGTGACGCGGACGGTCCAACACGCAGACAGTGATGTGCGAGGGATCCACGCCTTTGGCGGCGGCCAGGGACAGCACGTTGTGAGCCGGAGACTTGTCCAGGTCGATGACCCCGGCCGGCAGGCCAGGCCCGCAGGCGATCTTGTCCATATAGGTGTCGGGGGCGTTGAGCAGGGTGCCCTTGGGGGCCCAGGCCATCACCGCCAGGGCGTTGGGCATGGCCTTGGCCGCCAGGGTGGTGCCCTCCAGCGGATCCAGCGCGATGTCGATCTTGGGGCCTTTGCCCGTGCCGACCTTCTCGCCGATATAGAGCATGGGCGCTTCGTCGCGCTCGCCTTCGCCGATGACGATCTCACCGTTGATGTTGAGGTCGTTGAGCGCGTTGCGCATGGCGTCGACGGCGGCCTGGTCGGCCGCCTTTTCGTCGCCGCGCCCCACCTTGGTCCAGGATGCGATGGCGGCGGCTTCGGTCACGCGCACCGCGTCCAGGACCAGCGAGCGGTCCAGGGTCTTCGAACTCATCAACGTCTCCCAGCCTATGCGAGGCTTGAACTTCCGACCGCTTTTCGCGGTTCTCAGATGCGCGCTACGCGCAAAAGGCGGGGACGCTCTAGCACGGCGTGCAGTTTTTCGATGCGGCTAATCGCGTCCAGGAGATTGGATTCGGGAGTCGCATGGGTGACGAGCACGATCGGCACGCCCCCCGCCCCTTCGACGGGCTTCTGCAGGAAGCTGTCGATCGAGACCGCGCATTCGGCCAGGGTTTCGGAGATGGCGGCGATGGCGCCCGGCTCGTCGCGGACCATGATCCGCAGATAGGCCTTGCCGACCGACTTCGAGGGATCGACGGCCACGAAGGGTTTAAGTTGGCCGGCCGGGGCCTGGAACACCGGGCGCACGGCGTTGGTCATCACGTCAGCGATGTCGGCGGCCACGGCGGCGGCGGTCGGGCCCGCGCCGGCGCCGGGTCCCTGGATGTAGATCCGGCCGATCCGCTTGCCCTCGATGAACAGCGCATTGAGCGCCCCGCCGGCCTGGGCCAGCGGATGCTCCAGCGGGGTCAGGCTGGGATGGACCTTCACGGCCACGCCGTCGTCGGTCTTGGCGGCGCTGGCCACCAGCTTGATACGGTAGCCCAGGTCCTTGGCCAGCCTGATGTCGAGAAGCTCGACCTCGCTGACGCCCTCAATCTCGGCGGCGCCGAAATTGGGCGCGCAGCCGAAGGCCAAGGCGGCCAGGATGCTGATCTTGTGTCCGGCGTCGAAGCCGTCGACGTCCATGGTCGGGTCGGATTCGGCGTAACCCAGGGCCTGGGCCTCGCGCAGCACCTCGGCGAACGATCGGCCGGTCTTCTCCATCTCCGAGAGGATGAAATTGCAGGTGCCGTTGAGAATGCCGGCCACGCTGATCACGTCGTCGCCGACCATCGCCTCGCGGAGCATCTTCACCGCCGGCGTGCCGCCCATCACGGCGGCCTCGAACAGCAGCGGCGCGCCATTGGCCTCGGCTAGGCCAGCCAGTTCGGCGCCGTGCTCGGCGATCAGGGCCTTGTTTGCGGTGACCACAGGCTTACCCAGCTTCAGAGCCGCCTCGACAGCGGCCTTTGCCGGACCATCGCTGCCGCCGACCAGTTCGACGAACAGGTCGACATCCGGCGACGAGGCCAGCGCCACCGGATCGTCGAACCAGGTCAGGCCAGAGATATCGACCGTGCGCGGCCGCGAGCGCGAGCGGGCCGAGACCGCCGTCACAATGGCGCGGTCGCCGGCCGGCGCGAAGTCTGGACGCTCGCTCAGGAACTGCAGCAGCCCACCGCCAACGGTGCCGAGGCCGGCGACGCCGATGCGCCAGGTCTTTTGTGTCATGTTCTGTCTCGTTTCTTGGCCTTGCATCGCACCGGACCCAGCCCCCCAACCATCTCCCCGGCGAAGGCCGGGACCAAGCCTTCGCCGGGGAGACGGAAAAGAGTGATGCCCTTGGCGTCAGCTAGGCCTGTTCCATCTTGTTGTGCGCCTTGGCCAGGATGGCGTCGGCGTTGGCGATGAACTTCTTGACGTTGCGGGCGGCCTGCTTGATCCGCTGCTCGTTTTCCACCAAGCCGATGCGCACATAGCCCTCACCATACTCGCCAAAGCCGATGCCGGGGGCGACCGCCACGCCGGCCTCCTCGATCAGCAGGCGCGAGAACAGCATCGACCCGGCGGCCTCGTAAGCCGGCGGAATCTTGGCCCAGGCGAACATCGAGGCCGGCGGATTGGGGATGTCCCAGCCCGCCCGCTTCATCGACGACACCAGCGTGTCGCGACGGCTCTTATAGATGCCGCGGATCTCGTCGACGCAATCTTGCGGACCATTCAAGGCGGCGGCGGCGGCCACCTGCACGGGCGTATAGGCGCCGTAGTCGAGATAGGACTTCACCCGCGCCAGGGCCGAACAGATACGGGCGTTGCCGACCACCATGCCCACGCGCCAGCCGGCCATGGCGTAGGTCTTGGACAGCGAATTGACCTCGACAGCGATATCTCGCGCGCCATTGACCTGCAGGATCGAGGGCGGCGGATTATTCTCGAAATAGATCTCGCCATAGGCCACGTCGCTGATCACCAGCAGGTCGTGCTTCTTGGCCAGGGCCACGGCGTCCTTGTAGAAGTCCAGATCCACCGACTGGGCGGTCGGGTTGGACGGATAGGACAGGATCAGCACGCTGGGCGGCGGCACCGAATGCTTCACCGCCCGACTAATATTGGACAGGTACTGCTCGGGCGTCAGGGCCGGCACGTGGCGGATCACCCCGCCGGCCATGATGAAGCCGAAGGCGTGAATCGGATAGGCGGGGTTGGGGCAGATGATCACGTCGCCCGGCGCGGTCAGGGCCTGGGCCAGGTTGGCGAAGCCTTCCTTCGAGCCCAGGGTGGCGATCACCTCGGTGTCGGGGTTCAGCTTCACGCCGAACCGGCGATCGTAATAGCCCGCCATGGCCTTGCGCAGCCCGGCGATGCCCTTGGATGCCGAGTAGCGGCCGGCCTTGGGGTCGCGCGCGGTCTCGATCAGCTTGTCGACGATGTGCTTGGGGGTCGGCATGTCAGGATTGCCCATCCCGAAGTCGATGATGTCGGTCCCCTCGGCGCGGAGCCGCGCCTTGATCTTGTTCACTTCTTCGAAGACGTATGGCGGCAGGCGACGGATACGGTGGAAATCGGAGGTCATGATGGCTCATTGCGCCGCTTCGGCGCGCCTGGAGCGAATTGTCGGGCATGGATAGACCCCGAGCGGGGCCTCGCCAAGCCAGTTCAAGGAAATTTATGCCTCCGTCGCCCTATTGGGGCTTGGACGGAGGCGCGGTCGCTCGGGCGCGCGCCGCCTTGGCGAAGGCTTCGGTCTCGGCGCGGTCGGCGTCGGTGGGGATGTCGCTGGCCGGGACCTTGGCGACACTGCGCGCCTTGGTGGCGTAGGCGTCGGTTTCCGACAGGGTCCAGGTGCTGGGCGCGGTGTCGCGCTTCAGCTGGTCGGCGGCGGCCTTCTCGGCGCCGACGGCCTTCTTGAACTGGACCGGGGTGCGCACGTCGGTCGGGATCGCCGGGATATCGGAGAAGCTCGGCTTCTTGGCGTGCCCGGAGCCCTTGGCCGCGGCGTTCGCGGCGGCGGCGACCGGGGAACTCGGATCGGCTGGCGGCGGCGTGAATGGCGACGCGCAGGCGGCGAGCCCGAGGGCCGCGCCGCAGAAAAGTACGCCAAGACGTACGGTTTTACCGGTTTCGTCGTTCATCTTGTCTCAGGTCTTATGCGATGATCGCGGCGAGTGAAAGGCCATCCGAACCGCGCAAGCGAGATGGCCCTGATAAGACGGTGGAAGGAAGCCCATGGCCAAGATCGAAACCTCCCCCAAACCCCGTAAAAGAGCCGCGCCCAAGGCAGATGGGGCGCCCGCGGCCCCCAAGACCAAGGCGAAGGCCGCCCCCAAGGTTTCGCCGAAGCGCAAGCCCGAGCCCGACTCCCGCGCCGCCGCAGCCTCAGCCTCAGCCGAATCGACGACGCGCCGGGCGCCGCCACCAGAGGCGCCGAGGGGCTCCGCCGCCGCCATGCCCGACTTCGAGGCGTTTCTGTCGCCCCACCAACGGCAGATGATGGAGACCTTGTCGGCCAACCTGGCCCGCGCGGCCGTCACCGCCCAGGGCGCGATCGCCGAGGCCGCCCTGCGCCAGGCCGACCGTCCCGCCGCGTTGAGCCCCGACCCCTTCCATGTCGGCCCGGCCTTCAACGAAGTGATGACCAGCCTGGCCGCTCAGCCGGACCGGCTGCTGCGAGCCCAGGCCGATCTCTTCAGCCGCTACATGGACCTGTGGCAGTCAGCCGCTCGCAAGATGACCGGCGAGCCCACCCAGCCGATCGTGACCCCTGCCGCCGGCGACAAGCGATTCAGCGATCCGGACTGGGCGTCCAACCCGATGTTCGACATGATGAAGCAGAGCTACCTGCTGTCGTCGAACTGGCTGAACGACCTGGTCTCACAAGCCGAGGGCGTCGATCCCGCGTCCAAGCGCCGGGTCGAGTTCTTCACCAAGATGCTGACCGACGCGTTCTCGCCGTCGAACTTCCTGATCTCCAACCCCGCCGCCTTGCGCGAGGTGCGCCAGAGCAACGGCGAGAGCCTGGTGCGCGGCATGGCCAACTTCGCCGCTGACCTGGAGCGCGGCGGCGGCCAACTGGCCATCAGCCAGACAGACCTGGCCAAGTTCAGGGTGGGCGAGAACGTCGCCACCGCGCCGGGCAAGGTCGTCTACCAGAACGACATCCTGCAACTTCTGCAGTTCCAACCGACCACCGATCAGGTGCACGAGATCCCGCTGCTGATCTTCCCGCCGTGGATCAACAAGTTCTACATTCTGGACCTGCGCCCCGAAAATTCGATGATCCGATGGCTCACGGGCCAAGGCTTCACGGTGTTCGTCGCCTCGTGGGTCAATCCCGACAACCGCCAGGCCGACAAGACCTTCGAGGACTACATGTTCGAAGGGATCTACGACGCCACCCAGCAGGTGATGACCCAGACGGGCGTCGATAAGGTCAACACCGTCGGCTACTGTATCGGCGGCACCCTGCTGTCCTGCGCCCTGGCCCACATGGCCGCCAAGGGCGACAAGCGGATCAATTCGGCCACCTTCTTCGCCGCTCAACAGGACTTTTCCGAGGCCGGCGACCTGCTGCTGTTCACCGACGAGGCCTGGATCAAGACCATCGAGGCGCAGATCGACGCCCAGGGCGGCTACCTGCCCAGCCAGTCGATGGCCGACACCTTCAACAGCCTGCGCGGCAATGACCTGATCTGGTCGTTCTTCATCAACAACTACCTGATGGGCAAGGAGCCGCGCCCTTTCGACCTGCTGTTCTGGAACGCCGACCAGACGCGCATGCCCAAGGCCCTGCACCTCTATTATCTGCGCAACTTCTATAGGGACAACGCCCTGACTCAGGGCCACCTGACCCTGGGCGGGGTGAAGCTGGACCTGTCGAAGGTCAAGACCCCGATCTATGTCCAGTCGTCCAAGGACGACCACATCGCCCCGTTCCGCAGCGTCTATCGCGGCGCGCGGGCCTTCGGCGGCCCGGTGACCTTCACCATGGCCGGCTCAGGCCACATTGCCGGCGTGATCAACCACCCGGACGCCATGAAGTATCAGCATTGGACCAACGAACACCTGCCCGGCTCGGTCGAAGGCTGGCGAGCTGGCGCAGAGGAGCATGCCGGGTCGTGGTGGCCGCATTGGGCGACCTGGCTGAAGGCCAGGTCGGGCAAGCTGGTCGCGGCCCGTGATCCCGCCAAGGGACCGCTGAAGCCGCTCGAGGACGCGCCCGGCAGCTTCGTGAGGGTGCGCTCAGACGCGGCTTAACGTCTGGCCGCTCGGCTTTGCCGGCCTGGCCGCCACGCGCGGAGACGCGCTGCGCAAGGCCCAGCAGAAGCGCGGTCTGCAGACCCCGACCGCCCCGGTCGGCGGCATAATCCAGGCCGTCTCGGTGACCACGCTTGGCGAGGTGGCCGAGACCGGCAAGCCGATCGTCACCCTGGTGGCCGATGGCGAGGCCTTGGTGGTCGAGGCCCTCGTTTTGGGCCGCGACATCGGCTTCGTCCACACCGGCGATCGCGCCGTCGTCAAGCTGGAGGCCTATCCGTTTACCCGTTACGGCACGCTGTCGGGCGAAGTGATCCAAGTCTCGCCGGACGCCATCGTCGACGAAAAGCGCGGGTTGGTGTTTCCCGTCAGGGGGAAGCTGTCACGGGCGCGTCTTACGGTTGACGGCCGGCAAGCCTTGCTGTCGGCTGGGATGAGCGCTTCGGTCGAGATCGTGACGGGGAAACGGCGGGTGATCGATTTTCTGTGGTCGCCCGTGGCGAAGACGGTGTCAGAGGCGGGGAGAGAGCGGTGAGAAAATTTGCACAGCCTATCGACGAAGAAAAACCGCGTCGTGCCGGCTCACGGGCCGACGGAAGAATTTTAGCAATCATACGCGCCTTGAACACTATTATAATTTTCGCAATTCTTGCAATCATAACTACTGGAACTGTGACCTATAGATCGTACATTTATATCATAATGTTTATTAAGATTGAAGTTGGCGCGATATTATCATTAATAATACGAACATTTTCCTACTTCTATGCCGTTAATAGACTGGTATCAGAGTTGTCAATTGTTGTTATAATTGCGGCATCAATAATTCTGAACTACTATTCGTTATTGTATCTTTTTGAAGATTAGTATTACGTGAATGCGAAAAATCAGATGAGGGGGCTGCTGCATAAGGTGATCAAAGTTTGCCTACTGCTTTTCGTGGCTCTGGTTATCTCGGCATGCTCAAATACCGATGCCAATTCGTCAGTTGTCGATAACCCTTCCAGCAGCCAAGCGATAAAAATGGGACAGCTATATTCAGCTAGTGGCCCCCCATTTCCAATCTTTCGGTCTGGGATTTACAAATACAGAAACGGATTTATTTGTTGGGCAGGTTTTTACCTGAGCAGTGAGCCCGGTTCGGGCTCGCAAACCGGGCGTGGTGACGAAATTGCCGTTAACTTAATAGGAAATGATGATTGCACACCACGGACATTGGAAAGCTTTAACGGTGGATATTTTGATGCTGCCTTTAAGTTGAAAAGCCAACATAACAGTCACGGCAATGTTTTTGAAAATTCATGCGAGAGCACTTGCTTCACAAGGGCTTATTTGAAATCGAATAATGTTGATTATTTTGCTGTCTGCAGCACCAGCGATACCCCGGGGCCTATCAATCTTTTGGGTAAATGCCAAGTAATATCCCATGGAATATTTGGCGTCATAGTAGTAACGACGTATATTTTCGATTCTATTGACCAGGCAAGTTATGCGTCGGGTAGCAAAAGATCCATCATGGCTGGAGTGTTAGCGATCGAAAATCTATACACAGCTATTAAACAGGGGGTATAATGTCATCTTCGCGAGCGAAAACAGTCCTCGAATTTTTGTAGAAAGAGGGACAGAAAGAGGGACACGGCGGTCTCAACCGGTCATCGCAACGGCTCTTTCGAATACTTCGGCGGGTGTCTGGAAGTCGAGGGTTTTGCGAGGGCGGTTGTTGATTTCGAGGGCGACGGCGTCGAGTTGCTCCTGGGTGATGGCCGACAGGTCCGCGCCCTTGGGGAAGTATTGCCGCAGCAGGCCGTTGGTGTTTTCGTTGCTGCCGCGCTGCCAGGGGCTGTGGGGATCACAGAAATAGACCTGGACGTTGGTGGCCATGGTGAAGCGGGCATGCTGGGTCAGTTCCGAGCC